>CBDUCX010000063.1:0-20313 GCA_965365755.1 uncultured Pleurocapsa sp. | reverse complement strand
ATGACAACTCACGAACTATCTGAAAAAACCGCAGCCGAGTTTTTAGCAAATGGCATTGGTATCGCTATTTTTAACAATGTTTCTAATTTAGGGGCTATACACCCTATTTCTTCGTCCGATCCTACCCTTTGATTTGGCGAAGGTATTGCAACAGCGAAAAAATTTAGAGATTACAGGTAATAGATGTGGCTGAATCTATAATGAGAGAAGATTGTGATGTGTTGAAAAAGCTCTCAAAATAATCTATATAAGGACAATGCAAATTACCATTCCTACTGGATTCCAGGTGACACCACAGCAATTTGAGCAGATTGCTGAAGTAGAAGAAATTAATAAGCTAGAACTTACCGCATCAGGAGAATTAATTGTTATGCCTCCCACGGGTGGAGATACTGGCAGAAAAAACAGTGATTTGAATTTTCAAATAGTAAATTGGTCAAAACAAAACGGTACAGGAGTATGTTTTGATTCATCTACTTTATTTATTCTACCTAATGGAGCAAGGCGATCTCCTGATGTGAGTTGGCTTTTAAAGAGTCGCTGGAATCAATTATCTGCGGAAGATCAAAGAAAGTTTCCTCCCATTGCTCCTGATTTCGTCATTGAGTTGGTTAGCTCTAGTGATACATCTTTGTCTAGATACAAAGAGTTGCAGTTTAAGATGCAGGAATATATAGATAACGGAGTTCGTCTAGGTTGGTTAATTAATCCAGATAAAAAGGTTGTGGAAATTTTTAGGTCAAACCAGCCTGTAGAAATAGTTTCTAATCCTACTGTTCTTAGTGGAGAAAATGTCCTTAAAGGTTTCACTTTGGATCTAACCGAGATTTTTTGAGGTCAACTTGGTTTAAATTGGCATCTTGCATCAGTATATAATTAATTGCCAATACCAAACTAATTAGAGATTGCAGGTAATACATGATCGCAAATAGTTGTTAGTGCTGCACCTGCTGGTAATATCGCTATAGTTCTTTAGAAGAATTTAATCACTTTTCTTAATCCTTTCTTCTTACTCTCATCTTGAGGATTTAATGCTGCTTGAGCGATCGCTTTTAAGTTTTCTGCTGCTTTTTTATCTTCATGATCTAAGCCTGGAGAATCGGCGATCGCATTTTTAAACTGCATCTACTTTAATTTCTTTGGACAAGAAGTTAATTTCAGCCTTTGAATATCGATTTATTGAACTTGTTTAATTGACAAGCCAATACGTTTTAGTTTTTCATTGACTTCCATTACCCTGACTTTAACTATCTGTCCGACTTTGACTATCTCATTGGGTTCAGAGACAAAGCGATCGCATAGTTGAGATATATGCACTAAGCCATCTTGGTGGACTCCCACATCAACAAACGCGCCAAAGTTAACTACGTTGGTGACTACTCCTTCTAAAATCATTCCTTCACAGAGATCACTAATCTCGGCAACACCTTCTTTAAAAGTGGCGTATTGGAATTGTTCTCTGGGATCTCTGCCTGGTTTTTCTAATTCGGCAACTGCATCTTTGAGGGTGGGTAAGCCCACATCTTCCGTGACAAATTGGGTTAAATCAAGGCTTTTAAGGCGATCGCCAACTTGGGTAATTTGCTCTAAGGAGACACTAATACTTTTAGCTATTTGCTTGATTACTTGATAGCTTTCTGGATGTACTGCGGTATTATCTAAAGGGTTATCACCGTTACGAATGCGTAGAAATCCTGCTGCTTGTTCGTAAGTTTTCTTGCCCAGTTTTGCTACTTTTAGTAATTCTTGACGATTATTAAATGCACCTTTTTCGTTACGATAAGCCACAATATTATTAGCAATTGTTCCTGAAACTCCTGATACAAATGTCAATAATTCTTTAGAAGCAGTATTAAGATCTACACCGACATAATTAACACAACTTTCGACACTTTCTTCTAGTTTTTGCTTGAGTAGTTTTTGATTAACATCGTGCTGGTATTGCCCTACGCCAATAGATTTAGGATCTATTTTGACTAATTCCGCTAGAGGATCTTGTAATCTTCTGCCAATGCTAATTGCCCCCCGCACAGTAAGGTCTAAATCAGGAAATTCCTCTCGTGCCACATCACTAGCAGAATAGATCGATGCCCCAGACTCATTAACAATTACCTTGATTGGTTGTGGCTTAATTTCCCGCAAAACTTCACCCATAAACTGATCCGTTTCACGAGAGGCAGTACCATTACCAATGGCAATTAATTCAATGTGATATTTACTAATTAGCTCCTTCACTATTTGAGCAGCTTGCTTTCTTTTCCCCTCTCCCGAATGAGGAAAGATGGCCTGATATTGCAAATACTTACCCGTGTCCGACAGCACCACTGCCTTACATCCAGTACGAAAGCCAGGATCGATTGCTAAAGTGGGTTTCCTTCCCGCAGGAGAAGCCAATAAGAGGTTACGTAAATTAGCCTCAAAGGTTTGGATCGATTCTAAGTCAGCGTATTCCTTGCGATCGCTCCTCACTTCCCGAATTAGAGAAGGCTTTAACAAGCGATTGAAGGCATCATGGAGCATTGTTTGGTAAAATTCTTTTAAGATGGGTGACCTGGTGCTTATTTCCCGCTGTTCTAAATAAGCCATCACTTCCGACTCTTCAAAAGCAATATCGACACTTAAGATTCCTTCCGCCTCACCACGATACAAAGCCAAAACATTGTGAGGTGGAATCTTACTCACTCCGTAATTATAATCCCGATACATCTCATATTTAGTACTGCCTTCGGGATAATCTCCCTTAATTTGTGAAACGAATACTCCTCGTTTAAAGAAATAATCTCGTAAATAAGCTCTAATTTTGGCATTATCTGCCACCTGCTCTGCTAATATGTCTGATGCTCCAGCTAAAGCTTGTTTTGAAGTTTCCACACCTTTTTCCGAATCAAGGTACTTTGACCCTTCCGAACTGAGAGAGATATTGGCTACTTGCGGGATATTATTAGCGGCAATCCAGTCGGCTAAAGGTGCTAATCCTTTTTCTCTGGCAATAGTCGCCCGAGTGCGTCGCTTGGGCTTATAAGGCAGATATAAATCTTCCAGTTCCGTTTTGTGGAGACAAGTGGTAATTTTCGCCTCTAATTCAGCATTTAATTGACCCTGAGAATCAATTTCGGCAATGATCTTTTCTTTACGCTTCCCTAGTTCTTCCAAATAAGTGTAACGTTCAAAAATATCTCGTAGTTGCACCTCGTCCAGTGAACCAGTTTGTTCCTTGCGGTAACGGGCAATAAAAGGCACTGTTCCTCCTTCTAGCCATAAATCAAGGGCGTTGTTAACGTTGCGAGGGGATAGGGAAAATTCTTGAGCAATTAGTTGCCGAATATCAATCATATATTTAATTACCTTAGCCTTCAACTGTTTGCAAAAGCTTAACGGAGGCTTTTCCAACTGACTGTTTCTTTTAAATTAGTCAAAAATTATGAAAAACTTGTGTGCGGACTTAAATGTTACATAAGTTTATTTTGATAAGCATTAATGATCGCACAGTTTGTGAATTGATATTATTCTCAGTCTTTATTAGGCGATCGCTCATCTTTCTCATGTAAGGAATCCCATTGAGACATCTTTTTATCAAAGCAGCGATCGCTACTTCAACCTCCTCAATCAAATTTTATTTTTTATGATCAGAATTTGTCTGCTAAGACTGCCACTTAAAGGGATCAAAGCGATAAGATTGAGATAGAGAGATCAATTGCACTAGATGAAAACAACCGCATCCAAAACTATTAAAACAGTATTGGATTGCATCAAATTAATTCAGTAAGAAAAATAGACTCTAGAGGGGTAGCATCATGTTGAACAATACCAATCAAAAAACACCTCGTAACAACGATTCGGATCAGAGTCCCAAACCGATTCCAGATCTTTGGTCAATTCCCAACCAAGTGCAAGAGCAAAAAATCATTCCTGAAGCTTTGCAGTTAGGCAAAGAACTTTATTCTTTGATTAGCCCAGCAGGAACTCTGGGGGCACCTAGTCTAGCTAGTCATCAATTTACCAGTGAAGAAATTTTGCTGGAAGATGAACTCAAGCTAAAATCTATTGCTAGCAACCTTCTTAAACAACAGCTTGAAAAAGCTTTAGCTTTAATCTATTGGCTAAAAACCACAAAGCAATCAAATTCTAATTGGCAAATATCTTCATCCTAGATACGGCAAATTAGAGAAAGCGGTACTTTAAGATGATGTCAAATTTAGAAGAATCCCATCCAAAAAACAACTTTGAAGAAATCGAACATACCGCTGATTGGGCTTATCGAGTTAGAGGAGAGAATTTAGCAGAGTTGTTTATCCAAGCTGCCTTGGGGCTTTATTCTCTAGTCGGCATGCAGTTAGCATCAGGAGAGCGGATAACGCGATCGCTTCAACTTAAAGGAATTGACCGTGAGAGTCTGTTGGTTGCCTGGTTAAACGAATTGCTCTATTTACATGAAAGCGAAGGTTTAGGATTCGAGCAAATAAAAATGCAACATCTCGATGAAACAAGCATACAAGCAAAAGTTACTGGCGCAACTACTCAGCAATGGCTCAAGGATATCAAAGCAGTAACCTATCACAATTTAGCAATTCGCGAGACAGAATCGGGTTTAGAAGTCACGTTAGTATTAGATGTATAGTCAGTAATTTTTAGTGACTATGCCCCCACTAAACTTAGGAGGAGGGGCGATGAAGATCAGAAAACAAGATTTACAGCGCCTTGATGATTATGTCTGGGCAATTGCGACATCTTTTCATCCAGAGATGAATGTACCTGTCTGGATATTTGCCGACGAGGAATTATTAGAAGATGCCCTGGGAGATTTATCCCTTACCCAAGGAGTTAACGTTGCTTGCTTACCTGGTTTGGTCGGTCACGTAGCAATTATGCCCGATGTTCACCAAGGGTATGGTATGCCAATAGGCGGCGTGATGGCAGCCAAAGTACCAGAGGGAATTATTTCCCCAGGGGCAGTTGGTTACGATATTAACTGTGGTGTCAGAGTTTTAGCCTCGTCCATTGAATATCAGAGTGCTTTACCTTATTTAAATGATTTAGCCAGTACTTTATATTGCAATTGTCCCAGTGGAGTAGGGAAAGGTGGTAGCCTGCCCCTATCTGTTGAGGAATTCGAGCGCGTCTGTCGTCAAGGTGCCCGTTGGGCATTAGGGAAAGGATATGCCATCCCAAAAGATTTAGAGAGAACAGAAGAATTTGGCTGTTTGGAAGGAGCAGACCCAGCTAAAGCCAGTCAAAGAGCAAAACAAAGAGGAAAAGGTCAATTAGGCACTTTAGGAGCGGGTAATCACTTTCTGGAAGTAGATGTGGTGGAAGAGATCTTCGATCCTGAAGCAGCGACAGTAATGGGACTCGAACCAGGATGTCTTGCTGTGCAGATTCACTGCGGTTCCCGTGGGTTTGGACACCAAATTTGTACTGACTACGTTCACGATTTTCAGTGGGCAGTGATTAACTATGGCATTAAATTACCCGATCGCGAATTGGTCTGCGCTCCCTTCGATTCTCCCGAAGGACAGGCTTACTTAGCAGCCATGAAAGCAGCAGCCAACTATGCTTTTGCCAACCGTCAGGCATTAGCGTATCACGCTCGACGTAGTTTCCAAGAGGTATTTGGCACTCAAGCAGGGGCAGAACCATTGCGCCAAGTTTATGATATTGCCCACAACATGGCCAAGATTGAAACCCATCAAATAGAGGGAAAAGAGCAAACCGTTTGCGTTCATCGTAAAGGAGCAACGCGAGCCTTTGGCGCAGGATTTGCTGGATTGCCAGCCGAATATCGTCCATTGGGTCAACCCGTGCTAGTACCTGGTTCGATGGGAACTGAAAGTTGGATTCTTCTGGGTACAACAGTCAACGAAGAGCTATCCTTTGGTTCAAGTTGTCACGGTGCGGGAAGAGTGATGAGTCGCCGTCAGGCAAAACGTACCATTAAAGGCGATCGCCTGAGAGAAAAATTAGAGCATGAAGGAATTAACATCCGTGCTGGCTCGATGCCAGGACTAGCGGAAGAAGCTCCCCAAGCCTATAAAAATGTTAGTCGAGTAGTAGAAACAGTCAGTAAAGCAGGCATTGCTCATAAAGTTGCTCGTTTGCGACCTGTAGCCGTAGTGAAAGGTTGAATCAGATCTAGACGGGGGAATAGAAGAAACCATTAACAGTAAGACTATTAAAAATTTTGACAGATAATCCAAATCCCCAAAGTAGCTGTAGTCTTTCTGTTAGTTAATTTTGCTTATCTCCAAGGTTTGGGTTTAAATGCGATCGCCTTATATTGGCGAATTCAAACTTCTAACACTTTGTTTATCAGAAAGGAAATTCAATACTTAACTTAGATTCAAAATTGCCGTTTTTTTTCAAGTCTGCATTTAAGCCAATTGAACCTAATCCTGCCTGAGCTTTCCAGAAGGCACTCCCGCTAGTAAAGTGAGTATTATGATCCAGATTGGCTTTGATGCCGAAGATACCTAAATAAGATTTTGCACCTAACTTAATACTGCCACCAGTAAACGTAGTTTTTTCATCAAAGTTACCGCTAAAACCTATATTGGAACCAAACAGCAGATTGGCATTCCAAGAAGCTTTTCCACCGCTGAATTTGGTTTCTTGATCAATCTTGAGATCAGCATTCAAAGAACCAATTAAAGCATTCGTCTCGACTTTGACATTGCCCCCAGTAAAGTTAGTCTGGCGATTAAAGTTGCCTTTAACGGCTAATGAACCAATAGATGTCTTAGCGTTCCAAGCAGCATTACCGCCACTGAAATTAGCTTGATGATCGAAGTTTCCTTTAATAGCAACTGAACCTATGGGTGTATTGGTATTCCATGAAGTATTACCCCCCGTAAAATTAATTTGGTCGTTAAAGTTACCTTTGATTGCTAACGAACCTAATGAGGTATCTTTTTGCCAGCCAGTAGCAGTTTTAACTGGCTTCATTTGATCGTTTACGTTAATTAGTAAATCTACTAAACCTAGAACAGTAGAGCTTTTCCAGTAAGCTTTTCCCTTAGTAAAATGTGCCAGAGAATCAAAATTACCGTCAAGCTTCAATAAACCCAATCTACTAGTTGCTTGCCAAGAAGTAACTCCTGCTTGGAAAGGAATTATTTGTTCAGTAGAATTATTAATATTTATATCTACCTCATCCAGGGAGTTGGGTTCTTTTTCTACAGCAAGAATTAAAGATAAAGACTGAGGAGAAAAAGGCAGAAAAGGAGTCTTTTTAAATTTTGAAATTAAGGTACGAGTTGTTAATTGATTACCATTCTCTAGAAACTTATCGGCGAGGGTAAATTCTATATTTTGCTCATCAATATAGTGATCTATAAATTCTGGTTGTCTAAACTTTGCTTGAATTTGAAGTGGTTCAAGAAAGATGATTGATGTTCCGAGAAATACCTCTGTTGCAGTTAACCACATAAATAAATCTCTTATATTAAGAGTATCTTATAGTTAGAAAGTTGTACAGGTAAGTTTTTTACCTATTAAAGATTTTATCTCGTTAAAAATCGACTTGCTGTGATCTCAGTTGTCAAATATTTAAAATCATCAGTACTTTACAAAGTAGTAAATCACAGCTTAATTGCAATTAGCTGATTTAAGATTTTATTTTGCTATCTTCAAAAAAATGGATTTAAATAATTCACCGAAAAATCTGCTCCCATCAGTTTCCTCCCATACTGGGGCAGTTTTATTAGATGTAGAAAATTTTCCCTTAAAGTTAAACTTGGCACAGTATTTAAAGGCATACTGCAAATATAATATTACGCTCAAGTTTGCTGTAGCAAATTGGCAAAATAGTAGCATTTCTCAACTAGATAAATATTTGCATCAACAAGGGTATCAGCTAATTCATGTTCCGAAAGCTCAAAATGCTGCTGATGCTCAAATTTTAACTTTAGGTGCCTCCTTACAGTTGCATTATCCCCAGGTAAAAGATGTTGTGATTGTTTCTCTTGATTCGATTTTTAACTATTTACATCAAACTCTGCAAAGGCAAGGATGCAATACTTACAAAGTATATCAACAGTCAGGAAATGTTTATCTTGATGATTTTATCAGCGATCGCCCTTCCATAATCACTAAAGTTTCTGACCTCGATCAAAAGCAACATAACGAGCAAAAACAAAATCCAGAGCAAACGATCAAAAGTAAAATAAAGCAAACTTTAATTGAACTTGCACCTCAACCAAACCAACAGATTACTTTCAATCAATTATGTCAAGGATTTAAAGATAAACACAAAAAATCGATGTCAGACGTTTTAAAAAGTCATAAGTTATCTAGTACTCCATTAAACTTTGTCAAAAAAAGTTGTGCTGATAAGATTAATGTTCAAACTAAAAACAAGACCCATTATTTATCTATTATCGATTCTTAAAAGTATTTTGCTCGTAGTTGTTAGTTATTAAATAGATAGGCAGAATTAAATATAAAACAAAAAACGACTCTACCGAACTTACTGTGTAAGACCAATAAAGATTTTTGGTTAACAAAAAAGGCGATCGCGAAATAAAAACCATGCTCCAACACCTAATAATTGACCAAAGAACAGCGAATGTCTGATGAAAGCGATCGCCTAAACAAAGAAAGAAAAGCAGAAATTAGACGAATTTGATCATCTCGCAATGTGTAGATTACAACTAGGATTCTACTAAAAGCATCCATCCCGATAATGATGAATCTTTCTTCTGCAAAGCGAGGGTCAAATATGCTGATTGCTAATTCGTCAGAAAAGACTGATACGGCATCGGCGAAATCTATACCGTGTTTGTTTCTGTCCCATTGATACCTCATCTAACTATTAGATGCACATTTGTACACACAAAAATCATTAATCTCTCAGCGATCGCTCTCTTGACTACTGGCGATCTCCTAATTTAAAAGCGATGGCAGATAATTGCCAATAAAATCAACTGTCAACAGCAATGAAAAGAAAAATAAAATAAGAAAAGACGCTGCGTTATGACTTAACCATTGAATTACTACAGCGTCTTGTTAATTGTTAGGAAATTTTTGCTAATGTTCGCTACTCGTTACTTGTTACTCATTACTCAAAAAAGATAGCTTAAAAACTCCTGGTTTCAACAGGGCGATTGGATAAGAGTCGCGAGACCTCAGCATCCCTCGCCCTCAAATTAGACGTGGTTTAAGATAGTCCTTCTAGCTGAGTAGTAACGACTCTTAATTTTAAAGTGCGATCGCCTCGTTTGACGGTAAACTGAAGACTCTTATTAAGACCACTACTGTCAACTACTGACTGTAATTGTCCTGCATCAGTAATTGGTTGACCATCAATGGCGGTAATTACATCCCCCAAACGTAAGCCCGCTGCTTCTGCTGGGGTATTAGGCAAAACTCTTACCACTAAAACTCCATCTACCGCAGGAATTGTAAAGGGAGAATTCGGATTACTGTTATTTCTCTGGGCTAACTCTGGAGTAAGAGTACGCATCTGCACCCCAATATAAGGATGAGGGACTTTTTGCCCCGCAGCTAAAGTTTTGGTAATTAATTTAGCTTTATCAATTGGAATTGCAAAGCCAATGCCATTAGCATCGGGACGAATTGCCGTATTAATACCGATTACCTCTCCCCGTTCATTTAAAAGTGGGCCACCAGAATTACCAGGATTAATTGCCGCATCGGTTTGCAGAAAGTCAATTCTTTTATCAGGAATACCTACTTGAGCCGAGGAACGAGTTAAAGTACTGATGATACCTAGAGTAACAGTATTGTTAAGTCCAACGGGGTTGCCAACAGCGATCGCCCAATCCCCTACTTGAACATTATCCGAATTGCCTAAAGAAGCCACAGGCAGTTCTACTCCCGAAGCATCAATTTTAACCACAGCTAAATCAGTTACTTCGTCTGTCCCTTTGACTATCCCTTCAAATTCCCGTCCATCTTTGAGAGTTACCGTCACTCGATCTGCGCCACTTACTACATGGGCATTAGTGAAGACAATCCCGTTCTTCTGGGTAATAAATCCCGAACCCTGTCCCCTAACCTGTCTTTCTCGGGGCATTTGTCTGCCAAAGCGATCGCCGAAAAATTCGCGGAAAAAGGGGTCTTCAAAGAAAGGGTCCATTCTGGTAGCAACGGTTTTCTCGGTATCAATTCTGACCACTGCTGCTCCGGTTTTTGCCACGGCTGCTGCCACAAAACTACTAGAGTTGCTGGCAACTGGTGTTTGTGCCTGGAGTTCTGATTCTGTCCTGAGAGCAACAGTATTATTTTTAGAGTTTAATTTAGATTCTAAAGGTAATGTATCCGCTTGGGAAGACATTACTCTAATGGTGCTAAAAGTCAAAATGACTCCTAAAAAAAGTGCTATGACGTGACTAGTCACTTTACCTAGAAATCGCTTGTTTTTCATTTTTGTTTATTAGCTTTAATTTAATTAAGTCATACTTTCTTATCATAGCTTGACTGAATAGTTTACTTTGCAGTTCCCCTAAAAACCAATAGCAAAAAGTTTCGCCTCATAACTAATAAAAACGCTAAACTGATTGGCAATTAGCCCCGATTGTTGATATATCTCATGGTAAGTAATCCGATTTCTTCTAGTTCGTTTGCGATTGACTTTGGTACTAGCAATACAGCGATCGCCCGATGGAATGCGGTGACTGGCAAGGCTGAACTGGTTAAGTTACCAGGGTTATCTCAGCAGTTTAGTTCTCAACCGCCTCTGATTCCTAGTTTGCTCTATGTGGAAGATGCGGCGACGGAAAAAGTGATCGCTGGTCAAACATTGCGCGATCGCGGATTAGATACGAATAATCCACGGTTTTTTAGGAATTTTAAGCGGGGTATTGGTACGGAAATTCAGGGTTTTTTGCCTGAACTAGATGGCAAAAAAATCTCTTTTGAACAAATCGGCTCCTGGTTTTTACGGGAATTAATTACCAGTCTGCAAGGGGAAACAGCAGAAGATCTTCAGTCTTTAGTACTAACTGTTCCCGTTGATAGCTTTGAATCTTATCGTCATTGGTTAATGGGGATCTCATCATCATTAGCGGTATCACAGATTAGAATCCTGGATGAGCCAACTGCTGCTGCTTTGGGCTATGGCACTGCGGATCAGGAGTTGTTACTGGTAGTGGATTTTGGCGGTGGTACAGTTGATTTGTCTTTAGTACAGCTAACCTCTAAAAGTTCTCCCAGTGGTTATCTACTGAAGTGGGGCAATAAAATGCTGGGAAAAAGTAAGGCACAAGCGAAAAATACGGCAAGGGTCATTGCTAAAGCAGGAGATAATCTGGGAGGAGCAGACATTGATAATTGGCTGGTGGATTATTTTGCCACAACTGAGGAGATGCCCAAATCTGCCTTGACTACTCGTTTAGCAGAAAGACTCAAAATTAAGCTTTCTGACCAGACGGAAGCTAAAGAAGTATATTTTGATGATGAAACTTTCGACACCTATGAACTCAATTTAGATCGTCCTTCCTTTGAGAACATCCTCAAGCAACAGGGTTTTTTTGCCCGACTCGATGATTTAATGAATCAGGTGTTGCAGCAGGCAAAACGCAATGGAGTAGAAACTACTGATATCGATTCAGTATTGCTCGTAGGCGGCTCAGTACAAATACCTGCGGTGCAAAATTGGATCAGACAGTATTTTGCTGAAGATCAAGTAAAAAATAAGTTTCAGCTAGAAGCGATCGCCACTGGCGCTCTACAGGTGTCCCAACGCATTGAGGTAGAAGACTTTTTGCATCATAGCTATGGGATTCGCTATTGGAATTATAAAACTAACCGCCACGATTGGCATCCGATTATTAAAACAGGACAGCCTTATCCGATGGAACAGCCCGTAGAGCTAGTATTAGGAGCGTCAACCCCCAACCAAAGCAGCATTGAGCTAATTATTGGCGAATTAAGCACAGATACCACAACTGAAGTGTATTTTGATGGAGATCGTCTCGTAACTCGTACTGTATCAACCCAAGGTAGTCTGGTTCAACCTTTAAATGACCGTGAAGGAGCTAGGACTATTGCCCAGCTTGAACCCCCAGGTAATCCAGGCAGCGATCGCCTTAAGCTACTGTTTAACATAGATCGGGACAGATACCTGCGTATTACGGTAAAGGACTTATTGACCCAAGAATCTTTACGGAATAATTACATAGTCGTGAAGCTAAATTAAGGAAGCGTACTGTAATATATACCTATGTGAAAACGACTAACATAAAAAACAATATTCTATATTTTGCTCAAATGATCAGCATATTCTTACATTTAGGGGGCTAATGGCGCAACTGCAACCAACAAAATCTATGATAGTTTCTTTTTTGTCACCGCAATTTTTCGTAGCTAACGATTTCATCTCTATAAGCCATATAGCTTAGTTCAATACTTATACTACATTAAAGTCCCTTAGTACTATTATTTGTTGACTAAATAATCATCCAGCAAAAGATAAACAAGTGCATTAAAAAGATTAATTTATCGTAATTAAGTTAGAAGTATTGCAGCCCAGTAAATACTTATTCGAGATCACAGCCAATTAAGAAGAGTAATGAACCATACCCGAGTCAATATACTAAATATTCCTATCGATAATATAAGTATGTGCGACCTATTAGAAAGGTTGAGAGATGGTGGAGTTGTATTTACCCCCAATGTAGATCACTTGGTTAAACTGAGGAAAGACTGGGAGTTTTTCCAGGTATATCAAGATGCCGATTATCGAGTGTGTGATAGCCAGCTAATTATCTATGCTTCTCGCTTTTTGGGTCAGCCTATTCAAGAAAAGGTATCAGGTTCGGATTTATTTCCCGCTTTTTATCAACGCTACGGTAGTGATGAGAATGTCAAGATATTTTTGCTGGGCGGTTTGTCAGGAATTGCGGAAAAGGCTCGTCGTCGAATTAACGCCAAAGTTGGGCGCAATATGGTTATCGGGACTTATTCCCCTCCTTTTGGGTTTGAAAAAGATCCCGCAGAGTGTCGCAAAATTATCGAAATTATTAACAACTCTGGGGCAAATGTCTTGGCTGTGGGAGTCGGCGCACCCAAACAAGAAAAGTGGATCATTAAATATCGCTCTAGATTAACGAATATTGCAACATTCTTGGCTATTGGAGCAACTATCGATTTTGAAGCGGGAAGAGTTAGGCGAGCACCTACCTGGATGAGTGCGACTGGTTTGGAATGGCTCTATAGATTAATACTGGAGCCTGGTAGACTCTGGAAAAGATATTTAATAGAAGATTTAGCTTTTTTTGGCCTGATTTTGCGTCAAAAATTTAAGATGAATCGCCAAAGAAACTTAGCCCGCAAAAGTAATGTTATTGAGTCAAGATAGCATTTTCTGAATATAGCCTAATTGTTTGGGACGGAAATTTTAGCCAGAAAATTAAGTTCGTGTCTTTTAATTGACCTTAATTATTGAATTTTTTGATAATTTAAATTAAGCCATAATGCCGTAGCCTAATTACTCGAAATAAGACATAATTAACCTATAGGGAGTGTTTAAAAGGAATAATCAGGATGTTGGAAAGAATAGTGTTAGCTGCAATTATTACTTTTTGTGTTTACTTGTTTTTGAATTTGGGTACTAAGCCTGTAAACATACCGTCTCTTGATATTAAGCAAGAATCAATTCCCGAATTCGTTAAGCGAATTGCCTCCTTTTCTTGGTAGTTAACTTACATCTGATCGCTGTGGTTTAGAGTAAAAATCTCAAAATAATTATCAGAAACTTAAATAGTAGTCGCGACGATTTAGGCGAAAAAAACTTTCAAGATCTTTCTGCCTGCAAGATTTTTAGTGATAATGGTATAGATATCACTCACTCTAGAAGAAACTCTTGATAAAATAAAGTCTTCGGGATTGTGTTGAGAAGAGAGATAAGATCGATATTAAATTAAATTCGCGATGCTTTATGATTCCAATTAACGATGAGAATCCAACATATAGTACCCCGATTGTAGTTTATGCTCTGATCGCGATTAATGTGTTGGTCTTTCTGCATCAAATGACTTTAGGTTCAGGGTTAAATAGTTTTTTTCAGCTTTACGCCGTTATTCCCCAGGAACTAAGTGCCAGCTTTAATGGAGTAACGACAAATCAGCCTGTACCAGAGATTTTCACCTTAATCACCTCTCAGTTTCTGCACGGAGGATTGATGCATATTGGCGGAAATATGCTGTTTCTCTGGACTTTTGGCGATAATATTGAACATGATCTTGGTCACGTCAAATTTCTTTTATTTTATTTAGTTTGCGGTATCTTAGCTGCAATAACCCACTGGTTTTTTGCGATGCAGTCAGGAGTTCCCACTGTTGGTGCCAGTGGAGCGATCGCAGGAGTTATGGGAGCTTATCTAATCAAGTATCCTAAAGCTAAGATTGTCACCTTGCTACCTTTATTTATTATCTGGACTACAGTACGTATTCCTGCAATCTATTTTCTCGGCTTTTGGTTTGTGCAACAGGCAATTAGCAGCGTCGCATCTCTAGGTGTGGCTGAAGCTAGTGGAGTGGCATATTGGGCACATTCAGGAGGCTTTATTTTTGGCGCTATTTTAGCTCCTATATTAGGTTTAATGAGCGATCGCAGATAGCTATTAGCTATTATATGTCTGAGGTGAATTATAGTTTTTATATAAGCACAGCGAAGCCTCAATATTTGAGATACGTTTTTAGGATTCCCGAAGTGCGCCAATAATTTTAATCTTGAAGCTATTTGTTTAATCCAAGATTCTACTGAGCCTGAACCTATACGCTGCGTTGTTAAGTTCTAACTGTTCCTGCGCGGCAGTCCTTTAGCCATAATTGGACTCCTCGACCAATAATGCCATTACGATCTGTTCGGCGGTTTGTTTTGCTTGTAATGCTGCGTCTTTGCCATGAAATTGGGAGGCAATTTCAATCCCTAATAATTTCTGAGATTCTCGTGGGTTTTCGGGTAATATTGTTAAAATTTTCCCTCTGCAATCTGATTCCAAACTAATTTGGCTGCGCCTAACATTCCTGCTTGATTACCTAATTTAGCTGTGAGTAACTGTAAGCCTTGGCGAGAGGTCGATACTACTCGCTGGTTGATTTCAGCTAAGGCACTGGGCAGAAAAAATTCAGAACTGGCACTAATTCCGCCGCCGATAATAACCGCTTCTGGAGTCAAGACATAAATTAGGCTGGCAAGTCCTGCACCCAAAAGTTTGCCGTAGTCCTGCCAGAATTCTAAAGCTGCTGTATCTCCTGCTTGAGCTAACCTGCCCATTTCTGCGGGTTCTTTACCTGTGCTGCGACGAATGGCATCGATAGAAGCATATTGTTCTAGTGAACCCTGATTGCCACTACGACAAGGATAACCGTTAGGGTTTAAGGTAATCAAACCCAATTCTCCTGCTGCCCCATAGCGACCAGTAAACAATTTACCATCGAGAAATATTCCTCCTCCTACCCCCGTCCCCAAAGTGAGCAAAATAAAATCTTGAAATTCTTGTCCTGCACCTAACCATGCCTCCCCAATAGCAGCACAATTAGCATCGTTTTCTAACAGAGTAGGTAGTCCAGTATGTGCTTCTAGCCAGTCTGCCACAGGTACATCATCCCAACCAGGGAGATTAATCGATTTTTTAGCAATACGACGACCATAATCTGTAGGGCCAGGCAGACCAAGACCGATCGCACCACAGGTATAATTTATATTAAGCTGCTTTACTCCCTGGGCGATCGCATTTACTACTATTTCAGGTTTAGCTGGTTGAGGAGTAGCTACTGCAATTGTCTCTAAGCAAGTCCCATCTCTCAAGAATCGTCCTAACTTAATTGCAGTTCCTCCCAAATCTATCCCTACTACTTGATTAATCATGTTTTGTTGAATTTGCTCTGAGTTTGCTTAATAGTTAGTTATTTGAGTTTTCAGGGAAAGATGAGACTGTTAGCGCTTAATTAATTAATTAATTAAATTAGCTAAGTTTCTACATTGTAAATCGCCCCAAGGAGCGCATGTCTAGACTATGAAACCTCTAAGTGTTGGTAACGTTGTTAGTGCTGGGTTACGTATTTATCGCGATAATTTCAAGAAATATTTTCAATTAGCCTTTGTGGGATATTTATGGGTATTAGTTCCAATTTACGGCTGGGCAAAGTATACAGCAATGATGGGATTAGTTGCTCGTTTAGCTTATGGAGAAGCAGCAGAACAGCCAGAAGCGGTTAGAGATGCTCAACGCCACATCAAACCCAAAATGTGGAGTTTTTTGGTGGCAGCCATTTTGGTCAGTCTAATCATCTTTGGCGCAATCATTCCCTACTCCATAATTGTGGGTATTGTTAGCGCACTAGGAGGGGCTATTTTTGGTCGAGGTTCTGTGATTGGAACGGTGGCAATGATTTTGATCTCGATTGCTGCGGTGCTATTTTTTATCTTCGGCTTTATTTGGCTTGTTTCTCGTTTGTTCCTGATTGAGTTACCTCTGGGGGTTGAGGAAAATATAACTGCCACCAGCACCATTAGTAGAAGTTGGGAGTTAACCAAGGGTTCTGTTGGTCGTATTCAATTAGTTGTATTCGTTGGATTTTTAATTAGTATTCCCATTGTTTTGGTATCCAACATAGCTAGCTTAATTTTGCAAGCCGTTATTGGCGCAGGATTACAAAATGCCCCAGGCTTTGCAGCTATCGGTGGAATATTGTATGTGCTTCTAACTTTTGCAGCAGGAGCTTTAATGATTCCCTTCTGGCAGGCAATTAAAGCTGTAGTTTATTATGATTTACGAGTACGTCGTGAAGGTATGGGGATCAACTTGAGAAAGTAGATATGGCTTAACCTCTAATTCTCATTCTCTCGTTCTTTTCGCAGTTTATCTAACTTAAAAGTGGGAGGAATAATCTCTGGTTGAGGGGGATTAAGCTGAATCTGCCAGATTTTGATTTCTTTTTGGGCAGGAGTAAAGCTGGTGGTACCAGAGGGGACTTGACGAGCGATCTCAATTGCCCTCGACAGAGAATTATTAGAAGCCTGTTTGGCGATCGCTAGTATTTGTTCAGCCCATTCATTAATATCCCCCACCGCCTGGGAACGAACGGAGCTATTGGCAGAAACTAGTCTGGCAGTTTGGATGGCTCTGGCGAGGGATTCTGGTGTGCCTTGGCGAGCCACATCCCTCGCATCCCGCAAATATCTTTGCCCATCTATTTCTTGTTGCCAGAGGGCTATTCTACTCTGAGCTTCCGCAGATAAAGCTCTGCCAGAACGAATTTTTTTAGCTGTTTCAATTGCTGCGGCATAGTTATTGATGTTGGCAAAGGATTCTGCCTGGTCGAGAATCGGTTGATCTTCAACACGCTGAATGTTACTCCGCCAGGTTCTAACATATCCTTGAGCATCGCTATAAAGAGGACTGCTGGGGGAGATCAGATTAGCTTCGGCGATCGCTCTTCGCCAAGAATTGGGGTCGTTGCCATAGGATAATTCTCGGGCACGATTTAAGATTGGTTTGTCTTCTATTGTTTGTATTTGCCCCCGCCACTGAGCAATTTCTTGACTAGCTTCTTGATAGCGAGGATTATTTTTAGGAATTAATTTTGCTTCACTGATGGCTTTTCTCAAATTAGCGATTGTGCCAAATCTGGCTAGTGATCTGGCTTTGGCTAAATGTTCAACGTCCTTAATTTCTAATTTCCAACGTTTAATTAGCTTTTGACCAAGACGATAGTATTCACTATCTTTTTCTAGTTTTTCGGCTTCCTCGATCGCTTCTTCTATGCCAAATACTGTATCCAACTTGGCGCTAGAGCCAGCATTTGCCAGAATTTGCCAGTCTTGATTGCGTTTTTGCAATTCTAAACTTCTAGGAATGCGACTTGTCACCTGAAGCAGTTTTTGCCAATCCTGTTTTTCAATTAGCTGTTCCACAATGGCAACTAGCTTGCCTTTGGCTTCGGTAATAATTTCTTGGGCTTGTTCGTAAGCATAGCTTTTCTCATTGATCTTGTCTGCTTTATTGATCGCCAAGATTAAATCATCAATTTTGCCAGTGGTAACCTGGGTTTTGGCTTTAGTCAGACTCGCGTTTTCTTCTTGAGCTATGTTGATGTTGTTGATGCTTTCTTCGTACTTTGTGGTTGCCCAGTAATCGTTAGGACTGTCGGTCAGTCGTACTGCCCAGTTAATCGCACCATTCCAATCAGCCTCGCGGAGCTTATTTTCTACCTGTTCGTAAGTCTCTTCACCTTTAGACCAGATAGATTGCCATTGCTCAATTTTTGACTCAACTAACTTTTGAGCAGAAACATTATCGGGAATTTTTTGGGCTGTGGCGATCGCTTGCTCCAGTTTTCCCGCCTGAAACTCCTCTTCCCCAATATCGAGAATTAAAGTTGCCCAGCGATCAATATTACGATTTATTTCTGGTCTTAGGGGATGGTTTTCGGGCAGTACTGCCACTAAATCAATGGCGGATAGTAGACCCTTGACATTGCGGTCTTCAGCGGCAGTTTGAGCACAATAGAGGCGAACTGAGGCCGAGGCGATCGGCCAAAATACCTTAGAGCAGCTTTGAGTTTTCGGCAGTTTCAGCAACATGGAAGTTGCGCCATAGCCAATCCCGCCAGAGCAGAGCACTAACAAGATTCCCCATAGCTGCCACATTTTCCACAGAGGTCTTTTTTTTAGTTTAGCTGTTGCAGGGGCTGTATTACTCACAGTAGGGGTAGATGCTGAGGTCGTCACAGAGTATATAACATTGTCGGAAAAATCTTGAAAACTTGGACTCGTATCAGGTTTTTGTGGCTGCTCACTACTTATTTTAGCCTCAGGCTGGTTGCTTGCTGCATCTGAGCCAGAGTTTTGTGGTTTTTTATTGATCGCCATGAATTATCTGATGTGATGCCAGTAAGTTTCAATTCGATTTATCCATAGTTACAGTTAAATCGTATCTCATCTTATCACTTGATTTTAAGGAGTAAATATCGCAGATGTTTCGAGCTAATAAAGATTTTGTTTGGATCTCGACAATACCCTCGTTTTACTATTGATCATTCCCTTCTCAAGTCAGCTATAAGTTGTGTTAGCTGAGTTTCATTTGCCTGATAAACTTCTCCACAAAATTGGCAAATTGCTTCTGCTCCCTCGTCCTTTTCAATCATATCTTGCAACTCGGCTTCTCCCAACATTTTGAGTGCCCCCAAAACTCGTTTCCAGGAACAGCCACAATGAAAGTTTACTTCGTGAAATTCAGGAAAAATAAAGAGGTCTAAATCACCTAATAAAAGCCTGATAATTTCTTTGAGGGTTTTACCCTGTTGTAATAAAGGAGTAAATCCAGATAATTGAGACACACGAGACTCCAGCAAGTCTATCAGGGATTGATCTCTGACTGCTTTGGGCATGATTTGCAACAAGATTCCCCCTGCTGCGGTTACGCCCATTTCTCCCACAAAAACACCTACTAGTAAGGCAGATGGCGTTTGTTCTGAAGTAACTAAATAGCTGGCAATATCTTCTCCGACCTCTCCTGAAACTAACTGCACCGTACTAGAATAAGGTTGTCCATAGCCTACATCTCGAACTACGTGCAGGTAACCGTTGCGACCAACTGCTTTGCCTACATCCAGCTTACCTAGTTGATTTGGTGGCAGTTCAACCCTGGGATTTTGAACATACCCCCGTACTGTACCGTCTAATCCGGCATCAGCTAATATTGTTCCTAGAGGGCCATCTCCCTTGACGTGAATATTGACCCGAGAACCTTCTTTTTTCATGCTAGAGGCCAGTAATAATCCCGATGCCATGGATCGTCCTAAAGCTGCTGTAGACACGTAGGAAAGTTTATGTCTACGCCTAGCCTCTTCGGTTAAATTAGTGGTGATAACGCCAACAGCTCTAATACCACCATCTGCTGCTACAGCTCTAATTAATTTATCTGTCATTAGTTTTCAGTATTGGATAGTTATGATTTATGTTGCTCTCTAGATATGAATAAAGTAGTGAATTTTTCATCTATTTTAGAACTAGCTGTGAGATAAAGATGGAAACTCTTATTTTTGCTCTTTTATGCTCTATTGAATTTCTTATAATCTCCCAGCAGTAGCAAATTATGCTCATGCTAGCGCGTTAGATAGACTTTTTTCAAATTATCCAGAAACTACCGATTGTTTGCTAAATAAAACAATTTTTGGCCAAAAGTTCATCTGTTAAATTGACTACCCAAACTATATTTTTTAGTCTCGCTTCAATGATAGGATTTGAGAGATTATTTATTTTGACTAATTTTTTCTTGATGTTTTATTGATATCTATCAGGTCAGACACAATAATTTTTAATATTATTAAATTTATTTCTTATTTCCAC
>CBDUCX010000062.1:0-20527 GCA_965365755.1 uncultured Pleurocapsa sp. | reverse complement strand
TTGCATTACTTATCTTTTCGTACGCTCTGGCTACCAACTTTCTAGCTTTGTTTCTAGAATTTGAACCTTTTTGCTTACGTGATAATTTACGCTGTTTTCGCTTTAAATTACGTTCGTGTTTTTTGAGATGACGTGGATTATCATACTTGCTGCCATCGCTAGTAATACAGTAGCTAGAAATCCCTAAATCAACACCTAGAACTTTGCACCCCCCTAAATCCCCCCTATTAGGGAGGACACAGGGGGGTTCAGGCAGTCCATTATCAAACAACAAAGAAGCATAGTATTTATCAGTCTTTGTCTTGCTTATGGTTACTGTCTTTAATTCTCCATCAAATAATCGGTGTAAACTGGCTTTTACTTCACCAATTTTTGGAAAATATAAACCATTAGAAGTTACTTGAACGTTTTGTGGATACTGTAAAGACTGCTTACCATACCTGCTTTTGAAACGAGGATAACCTCCACGTTTTTCAAAGAAGTTTTTAAATGCAATACCTAGATTAATAACTGAAGACTGAAGGCATTGAGAATAGGTTTCTTTTAACCATTCTGTATCTTCTTTTTTCTTCAGTTGAGGTATCCATTTTTTCATAGTAATAGCAGATATACCTTTTCCAGTTTCTTTGTAGATACGATTATTTTCGGCAAGACAATAATTCCAAATAAATCTACAACTCCCAAAAGCTTTTGCTAATGAGAGTTGTTGCTCTGGTGTTGGATATAATCTGACTTTTACTACGTTTCTCATGATTGTATTTTAACATATATTCTTTTGCTGTTAAAATATTTGGTAGCGTTAATGCCAGCCCGTGATTCATGAGGGGCTGTTGCCTGAATTTAGTTCAGGCATTTATAAGCCCCGTCCGAACACCGATGCGACCCATACGGATGTCGAGCTTCTCACGGTTTAGCTAAATCGATATCTACTCACCCAACTTAGCAAGCTCAAGCGCCTCTCTAATCGAACCGACTGTATAGAGTATGCTTAAAATAGTAGCAATTATTGCTATAGGTATGTCATAAATTGTGTTTAATCCCAGAGGTAATTCAACTTCGGGAATACCCCAGAAAAACATGGTTGCGTTTAGTAAAATTAGAATCACTCGAACCTCAGTTGGACCAAATTTACCATAGGAAAGCTGAAAAACTCCATTGACATAGGTGCGAATGTAGACCAGTATTGACATCAACAAATAACCAATCAAGCCTAAACAAGCAATGCTAAAGGTCACATAGGGAGATAAACCAAGCCCAATTACGATTAGTACCTCATTAAAAGAATCCACCGTATGATCAACAAAAAAACCATATTTTGGTCGCTCGATCTGACGGTAGCGAGCTAGATTTCCGTCGAGACTATCCCCAAACCAATTAATCACAAATCCTAGACTAGCAAGCCAGAGAAAGGTAGGCATCTGATTTGACAGCCAGTAACCAAAGAAAATCATTACTGCTCCTAATATGCCAATCCCTGTGAGGATATCTGGGTTAATCCAAGCTGGCATATGTGCTGCTAACCATTGTAAAGCAGGTCTTTCGAGGGGTGCTAAGAGAATATCGTTTACTCTTTGGTGGAGTTTGGCGTCTCCCATTGATTCTTCTCTTAGCCGTATTGCTCTTCTGTATCTAAGTCAAAGAGCATTTGGAGCGATCGCAAACAGTGACGACGGGCTTCGATATCTTGCTGCGCTCTTAACTGTACCATTGGCTCATGGAGAATTTTATTCACAATTCCTCTAGTTAAAGCTTCAATTACTTCTTGGTGCTTTTCGCCAAACTCTGAACCTAATCGAGACAGAGCCTTTTCCATTTCTTGTTCGCGGATGCTTTCCACCTTGCTGCGTAAACAACTAATGGTGGGGACTGTTTCTAGCGATCGCCACCATAAAATATAGTTCTCAACTTCTTGCTCAATAATGCCTTCAGCTTCCTGTGCCATTTGACGTCGGCTTTCTTGATTAGCCGCAACTACCGCTTTAAGATCATCTACATTGTAAGCACTAACACAACCTAGCTCATTAACGTTGGCTGCCACGTTGCGGGGGACGGAAATATCTACCAGCATTAAGTCTCGCTCAAGAGTAAGATGCTCTTCCAGCTTGCCACGGTCTAAGATGGGCTGAGTTGCCCCTGTGCTGGTAAACACCAGATCAGAAGTGGCGATCGCTTGCATCATTTCGCCCAGGGGATAAATAGCGATTTCCGCCTGGGCGAACTTGCCACAAAGCTCTTGCGCCCGACGATGGGAGCGATTAACAATCGAAATCTTCGTTGCCCCCTTGGATAATAAATGCTTGACCAGTAAGCAAGCCATCTTACCCGCACCAATGATAGTAATATTGTAGTCTGGCAGGTTGGCAACTTTTGTATGGACTAATTCTACCGCAGCGGAGCTTATGGAAACTGCACCAGTGCCAATACTCGTTTCGCTACGTACTCTCTTTCCAGCCGAAATAGCTTGTTTAAACAAACGGTCTAAGAGTCTGCCCAGACCCTTGTATTTTTGCCCCAGCTTGTGGGTCTTTTTAACTTGAGCTAATATTTGTCCTTCTCCCAAAACTAGGCTTTCTAGACCAGAAGAAACGCGCATGAGATGACGTAGAGCATCTTCTCTGAGGAGAGTAAATAAGTTAGGACGCAGATCTCGGCGAGATATTTTCGCTTTATCTGCCAAAAATTGGCTAATTTCTCGAACTCCCTGCTCGATATCTGTAGCGACGCTATAGATTTCTAAACGATTACAGGTGCTAATGATCGCTATTTCCTCAATGTGAGGATAGCTTTTGAGTACAGCGATCGCTTCTTCGATTTGCGCTTCTGGGATACTTAGTTTCTCGCGTACTTCTACCGAAGCAGTTTTGTGACTTAAACCAACAACTACAATGTTCATTATGTTTTTTGTAAATTTTGCTTTAACTAAAAGTAAGGTTGGGGATTAAAGCAAAACATCATTTATATGTGAGGATTTTATATAGTTCGCTTTTTAGGAAAAATTAGGTGACAAAAAGGCAACAGCAGAAGATATTTCCCTCACTAGTTGCCTTTCACCTTATAAATTTATACAGCTTTCCCGCTCTAATTATGCTTTTATGTAACCAGGATTTACATATCTTTAAATGTAAACCACTTACAGCTAAATATTTGGGGCAAAATTTTGCGCAAAAGCTGGGCTATAGTCCTATCTTAATTGTAAAGATTTGGGCTGATTAAACATATGCACAGTATCTACGAAACGTGCTGTTTTAGACTGAGAAGAGATAACTAAACTTTGAGTTCTAGCTCCATCCTTAAAAAAGCGAACACCATTCATCAAAGTACCAGGAGTAATCCCACAAGCAGCAAACAGAACTGTTTCTCCTCCAGCCAGTTCTTCAGCGTTGTACACCTTGTCTGGGTCGTTAATACCCATGGATGCTAATCTCTCAAGGTTACTTTCTTTGCTTTCGCCAATCAAACCAGTTTTAACTTCCGCAGGATCATAAATAAGTTGTCCTTGAAAGTGTCCACCCAAGCAGCGCATCGCCGCCGCAGAAATCACCCCTTCAGGAGCGGCACCAACACCCATCAAAGCATGGATGTTTGATCCTGAGAAAGCACAAGAAATAGCAGCAGAAACATCGCCATCAGCAATTAATCTAACTCTCGCGCCAGCACCTCTAATTTCATTGATAAGATCTTTGTGACGAGAACGATCCATTACTACTACTACCAACTCTTCAACTGAACGATTAAGGCAGTCAGAGAGAATCTTGAGGTTTTCAGTAGCAGATTTATTGATATCTACATGCCCTTGAGCCAATGGAGGTGCTGCTAATTTTTTCATGTAAAAGTCAGGTGCCGCAAAAAGTCCACCCTTCTCGGAAATAGCTAATACCGCCATGGAACCATTCTGCCCATAAGCCACTAGGTTAGTTCCTTCGCAAGGATCGACAGCAATATCAATCTCAATTAGCTCATCAGGATTACAGTAGCTTTTCGCATCTGGGCGAGTACAAATACCTACTTCTTCGCCAATGTAAAGCATGGGGGCATCGTCTCGCTCTCCTTCCCCGATTACGATTCGACCACGCATATTGATTTTATTCATGCGCTCACGCATTGCTTCTACTGCAACTTCATCAGCAGTATCTTTTTCCCCTTTCCCCATCCACTTGGCAGAGGCAATGGCAGCTTGTTCTACTACCTCAATGATTTCTAAACCGAGGGTTGTTTCCAGCAAGGTTTTCCTCCCTATTTGCTTATTGTTAAATTTTTTCTTAAAAGCGATGCTACCCAAGTCCAAAGTCTACCAGAGAGAGGTATCTCTCCGATATTTATTAAGTTTTAATAAGCTCTGAAATATAGCTCAGTGTTTATTTAAATATCTTGTTAGTTTGCAAATTACAGACACAAAGATTACAGATGACTTTTAAAAAATTATGAGTTTTTCGCTATCAAATAGGTATTTTATTATATTTTGTGGCAAAAAAAGCTGCGTATTTTGGAAGAGAGTTAATGTAGAGTTAGGCGATCGCTCTGAGTCTAAGCAATATTTCTCGACTGCGCCAAATTACTTTTTTTGGATATTTCAGGGGATTTTTGCCAGAAATCCTTAATAAAATGTTTAGTCAGACAGCTTTGATCGGGTTTTATAGTTAACCTAGATATTGTATGAACTACAAGCCCTATCATCACGGCGTAAGCTGATTGTTATCAATGACATCTAACGAATTACTAACCCTAGTTATCTTACTCAGCCCTGGTATGGCTTTGTCTATTTTGGTTATGCTTACTTTCGCCAAAGGCGGTTAAATTTCCTCTAATTTAAAACTTGAAGTTTTTAAATAAAAATATTGCTCAAAACCAAACTACTGTTTTCAATCTAGATAGTGTTTAGTTTTCAGCACAACATTACGACACTGCATGTGAGTAGTGAATCGTAGTCAGTATGGGCTTAGGTAAGAGTAGCTCAAGACAATTAAGATAAATATCACATCTCCGAAGATTTATCCTTCAAAGAGTGATTTGAAGGTTCAGTCAAACTCTCTTCGAGATCCCTTCTTTTTTCCATTTGGCACAAGAAATAGCCAGTCATCATCGCTGAAGCTAATAGGTGTGCTAAATTTTCTCTGTCGGTGGTTATTTTGACGTTGAAGTCTCCTGAAGGCAACACTCCCACTAAACCCTGAACGTTTTGTGAAATAATTTGCTTGACCTCTGGACTAGCAGACGAAGCAATTTGTGCTAAAACTTCAGGATGTTGTTGACGCAGGTACTGCATCAAAGTATTGTAATTTTGTTCTTGTGATTCAGAATTAAGAAAATCAAAGTTAAATATCATCCTTTACCAAAGTGTGAACGTTATTCCTACTTTGACATAACTTTAGTGACAACCGCTAGTAGCAACAGTAGAGTAAAAGAGCTAGGATATAGCCATATTGTTGATTTCAAAATATTGATGGAATTTATTGGTTACTTCTAGCCAATATGAACGACCATCCGCTTGTTCTCGTTTACGGACAAAACCGAGCCTTACCAGTTCAGCTACCTGCTGATAAGCACTGCTACCTCGTAGGTCGATTAGTTCCGTTTGCAGGATCGGGTTTTTGAGAGCAACTGCTGCTAGAGTACGTAAAGCTCCTTTACCCAATTCTGCTGGTACTAACTCTTGGAGTAGATATTCATATTCATTTTTGAGTTGTAAACTATAACCAGCCTCAGTTTCCACAATTTCCAAAGCGCTATCGCGGTGGGCATAGTCATTCATTAACTCAATTAAACCATCTTCAATCAACTCTCGATCGCTCTCGGAAATTTTGCTTAATTCTTGATCTTGCTGATTAAGACAGGCGAATATTTCTTCAATGGAAAGTGGTCTGCCTTTGATATAAATAATGGCTTCAATTTTAGTAGCTAGTTTCATCGCAGTTAGTTACCTAATTAAACTGTTTTATTTAGTTTATCAATCTGGGCTTAATAAGGGAAAAAAAGTGACCCACAGGGCCGTTTCCTGCGCCGATATCTAAAGCATGTTCCAAGGCAGTAGTCACATATTTCTTCGCGTCCACTACCGCTAGCCAGAGATCCTTACCGAGAGCTAAATTGGCACAAATTGCTGCGGAGAGAGTACAGCCTGTGCCATGGGTATTTTGTGTCCTAACAATTTTACTAGATAGAGTTTTTATAGCTTGACCATCGTACCAAACATCTATAGCCTGTTCTGTGCCTGATAAGCCACCACCTTTAGCCAAAACCACCTTAGCACCTGAGTTACGCTGAATAGCGATCGCAGCCTGTTTCAATTGTTCTAAACTGTCTATGGTTAGACCGCTGAGAATTTCGGCTTCGTAACGATTAGGAGTCACAATTAAAGCTTGAGGAATAATCAGCTTTTGCAAAGAGGCGATCGCCTGATCATCAATCAAGGTCGATCCTGTACGAGAAACCATCACAGGATCGACAACTAGCTGCGTGAGACTGTGGTACTTTAACTGCTGGGCAACTTCACTAATAATCTCAGCGTTGAACAGCATTCCTGTTTTAACGGCATTGATCTTGACATCCTCGGCGATCGCATTAATCTGAGCTTTAACTAATGAGTTACTCATTGCCTCCACTTGAGTTACCCCCAGGGTGTTTTGTGCCGTGACACAGGTAACAGCACTCATCCCATGAACACAGTGCAGAGCAAAAGTTTTCAGATCTGCCTGAATTCCTGCCCCGCCAAAGCTATCAGAACCAGCAATAGTTAAAGCTACTTTAGTCAAAACATTTTGAGGAAGTCATAGTAAGCCTGAATCTCCTATTTTCTTATACAGGGAGTAACACTTTATGCCAAAGTCAAAATTTTTGAACTTTGAATGCGCGAATGCGCGAATTCAAAAAATGGTCAGTCTAGCCTTTAGGAAAACGTCTTCGTTGTAGAAAATCAGGAATTTCAATTCTACCACCTTCTTTCGGCTTATTCCTATCGGGCTGGGGTATAGCTGCCATCGTCTGAAACACATTATTGCTTTCTGCTTGAGGCTCTTCCAATTCAAAATCTTCTGCTTCACCGTCAAAACCTGTAGCAATTACAGTAATTCTGACTTCTCCCTCCATGGTTTCATCAATCACCGCCCCAAAGATGATATTGGCATCTTCGTCCACCACTTCGTAGATGCTATCAGAAGCAGCATTTACCTCATGCAAAGTCAGATCGTAGCCACCAGTAATATTGATTACAACTCCTTTCGCACCGTGAATAGATGCTTCCAACAGAGGAGAAGAAACCGCCGCGATCGCCGCTTCCCTGGCGCGAGACTTGCCTGAACCCACACCAATGCCCATTAATGCTGAACCAGCGTCTGCCATGATGGCTCTAACATCGGCAAAATCCACGTTGATCAAACCAGGAATAGTAATAATATCGGAAATGCCCTGCACACCCTGACGCAAAACATCATCAGCCACACCAAAAGCTTCCTGCACTGGAGTCTCAGGAGAGATCACCGACAACAACTGATTATTAGGAATCACAATTAAGGTATCCACCCGACTGCGAAAAGCTTCAATTCCTTTTTCCGCCTGTTTAGTGCGTCTTCTCCCCTCAAAGGTAAAGGGACGAGTGACAACCCCCACAGTCAGACAACCCATCTCTTTAGCCACTTCGGCGGCGATCGGTGCAGCCCCTGTACCTGTTCCTCCACCCATCCCAGCGGTAATGAATACTAAATCTGTATTTTCTAGAGCGTGAGCCAATTCATCCCGAGACTCTTCTGCTGCTTTTTGTCCAATAGCAGGATTTCCTCCAGCTCCTAGTCCTCTAGTTATTTTTTGCCCAATCTGTAGCTTCTGAGGAGCCATAGCATTATCTAGAGCTTGAGCATCAGTATTGATCGCCCAAAATTCAATACCTGATACCTGGCTTTCAATCATGCGGTTAACTGCATTACAGCCACCGCCACCCACTCCCATTACCTTGATCTTAGCGACATTACTTGGCACTATCTTATTACTCCTAATTTCTTCTTTGGGAACTTGGGAACTATTATTGCCCCTGAAAGGTATTCCCATACCCCCACCTACAGAATTGTTTCCTAAAGATATGGGTAACTTAGAATGATTATAGTTAACTTCATTATTGAAAGCATTAACGTTTCTTTTTTCTAATGACATGGGCGTGCATCAAGGTTTTTGTGGGCGGGTTATCCGATACAGAATTCAATTTAGCAGCTTAACTTAAACTATTATCATCTGGGTGATCTAAATCTACGTTAAATATTAAAGTTTTTGTAATTATTAAACAGATAGCTTCAAGTATCCTCCAAGAAATTACTGAATAAGTCGTAAAAATAGTGAAATTCATCAGTATATACACGTATTTTTACTATCATTAGTACTTTTGAATTAAATTTACTTGGGGATTACTTAAATCTATATACGCAATTTCGCTACTTTCAAGATGGTCAGGCAAATTTTTTAGTTTAGTCATAATTTTGAACTGTTGCTCTAGTCTGGATAACTCTGAACCCAAAAAAACTCGCCCGATTTTTGTTTGTATAAATAAGCTACCAGACTGATTCCAATCCACCTCAGAAATTTTCAACTCTGGATAGAGAGAGATTAATCGATATATCTGGCGCCAGGATTTTCTGTATTGCAGCTCATAGTTAATCACTTTGAGTTTTGGTACAGGATAATCAGCATTGATGTTGCTATAGAACTTTAGGGGAATCCATTCTCCCTGAAAATCTAAAAATCCTACTTCTCCTTGAAATGCAGCTAAAGCTACAGGTTTCTTTTCTTGAAGAGAAATTATGATGCTGGGAGGTATAATTCTGCGATTAACCTGGGCAACTGCAACGGAAGGGATCGATTCAATTTTTTGAGCTAAATTTAATCCGTCTACTGACCAAATAAATCGAGGATAAGCAAAATTTAAAGTACTGTGAATAGTATCTTCACTTACTAGCTTTTCGCCATTAATTCTAATCTGACTTGGCTGTTTTACTTGCCAATAAGGTAAGGTCGCTAACATACCCAGACTCATACTACAGCAAATTAACCAACCAGCCCGCCACAGAGAAAGGCGGACAGAACGGTGTTTCTGAAGCTTGACTAAAGCTAACTTGTATTGCAACTGCGGCGGTGGAAATGCGCTCATGGTTTGCTCCCATAATTTTGCAGCCACTATTGTAGTTCCCTACACTTAGGTTTTTAAGTTTTTTCTATGTGAAGTTAAAGTTTTATATAAAGTGATAATTAATGTAGCTGTGAGATGTTCTTCCATGAGCCGAAGCCAAAGTTCGTTGTGGTAGATTAAACTTTAATTATGGAAACCTCTGGTTGTCCTGAGTGCCTCAAATGCTTTGGAGCAGATCTGCTGTTCTGTGGCAGAATACGTCTGGTCACAGTCCTTTGTGTACCACAAGAGTACAATGTAACATTAAGCAGAAACGAGATAATCTCTGGAACATTTAGTATATTTTTAAGCGTATGGTAATTACAAAAAAAGGACTAGTGCTAGGAACGACTGCTGTAGCTCTTTCGACAGTAGCAGTTACTGGGGCTGGAATCCACTTATCTCAGAGTCAAGCTTTAATTCAGAGTGGTCCCAAAGAAACAATTGACGAAGTTTGGCAGATTATCAATCATCAATATGTTGATACCACTTTCAATAACACAGATTGGCTAAAAATTCGGCAAGAATATGTCAAGGATGCCACCTACGGAGATAAGAAAGACGCTTACAAAGCAATTCGCGAAATGCTAGGTAAACTTGAAGATCCCTACACGCGCTTTATGAACCCAGAAGAGTTTCAGAATATGCGCATTGATACTTCTGGAGAGTTGACGGGAGTGGGAATTCAGATCGCCAAAGATGAAGAAACTGATCGGCTGGTAGTTATTTCGCCCATTGAAGATACTCCTGCTTTTGAGGCGGGAATTTTAGCTCAAGACATAATTGTTAAAATTGACGGCAAAGATACTACCGGGATGGATGTTAATGATGCTGTCAAATTAATTAGAGGAGAACGGGGCAGCCAAGTTACCCTGACAATCGATCGCAACGGTAAGCAAAGCGATTATGACATCATACGCGAAAGAATTGAGATTCATCCTGTTAGAGCAAGTATCAAAGATACTGATCTGGGAAAAGTAGGCTATATTCGCCTGACGACTTTTAATGAACTTGCTGCTAAAGATATGCAGAAAGCGATTAAAGAACATGAAAAAGAACAAGTTGTCGGTTATGTCTTAGATTTGCGTTCTAATCCTGGTGGCTTGCTGTATGCCAGCATTAACATCGCCCGCATGTGGATTAATGAAGGTACGATTGTTTCTACAGTTGATCGTAAAGGACTTAGCGATCGCGAATCAGCCAAAAACAAAGCCCTAACTGATAAACCCTTGGTAGTCTTGGTTAATGAAGGTTCAGCCAGTGCCAGCGAGATCCTCTCGGGAGCTTTACAAGATAATAAACGGGCAACTCTCCTGGGAACCAAAACTTTCGGCAAGGGCTTAGTGCAGTCGGTTCGCCCCTTGGGTGATGGTTCTGGACTAGCGGTTACCATTGCTAAGTACCTTACCCCCAGTGGTCGAGATATTAATAAAGAGGGTATTCCCCCCGACGTGGTATTGGAATTGAGCGACGAACAGCTAGAGGAACTGTATGGTGGCGATCGCTCTAAACTAGGTACTTTAGAAGATCCCCAATTTTCTAAAGCTTTGGATATCTTAAATGAAGATATTCAGGCGCAAAAATTAGCTGAACCTCAAGCAGTTAAGTAGGACAATAGTAGGGAGACAAGGGAGATAAGGGAGATAAGGGAAATAAGGGAGATAAGGGAGATAAGGGAGATAAGGAAATTAATCTACTACCCACTACCCACTACCTACTACCCCATCCTCACCCTGCATCATATACCAGGTTAAAATACCTCCAAGGGCAGCGATCGCTGCTAAACTCAAAATTACCCCAGGTAAACCAAAACGAGTTTCTGCCTCGGCAGCTAACACTAAAGGCAAAGAGAGAGCAATATTGACGGCATTATTTTGTAAGCCAAAGACTTTTCCTCTCATCTCTTCAGGAGTTCGTGACTGGATTGTCGTTTGCATCGGCACACCAACCAAAGCAGCGAATGCTCCCAATAATGCTGTCATCGCCAAGGCTAACCACAAATTCTGAGTAGCAAAAGACAACCCTACCAAAGAAGCGGCTACGCCGACTGAACCTATTAAGCTGAGACGAGGGCGACTAATATTTTGTCCTTTGTTGCCCAAAATGACGGCACTTGCTCCCATGCCAACCCCTGCTGCTGCTAGCAAAATACCAAACTGATCGGCATCTAGTTGGGGAATCTGATCCGCCATACTCACGGCTAGCACTGCTAAGGCGGCAAAAATAGAAAATAAAATCACTAACTGAATTAGGGCATTACGCACGCGATGGTTTTGTGAGAGATAGCTGATCCCATCTTGAATATCAGTCAGAACATGAGGTGCTTTCTGGACAGATCTCTCCAGTTTTTCCCCTGTATTTAATGCCAGTAAAATAATACCTGCGATCGCATATGCTCCTCCGACTAAGAGTTCTTTGCCGATGCTTACAGGCAAACCCACCTGAACCGCCAAACTATCAGCAAGACTTAGCAATGGTTCACCGATGGCAAAACCAATAATTAGTAACGCCATCATGGTTGTGGTGTACAGAGAATTGGCAGCTAGTAAATCTCGATCTTTAACAATCAGGGGAATTACTGCTTGCTCTGCGGGGGCAAAAAACTGGGTGAAGGTAGAAACGGCAAAAGTAATGACCAACATCAAGGCGAACCCCAAAGGAATCACTCTAGTTAGGCTTTGTCCCTGAGACAATAAAAGTAGAGGAGGTAACGTTAAAACTAAAATTCCCCGCAGTAAATTGGAAACCACCAAAACAGGTTTTTTCTGCCAGCGATCTACATACACTCCTGCTAAAGAGCCAAATAACACCGCAGGAATTGTAAAAGCGATCATAATCGGGGATACCCACTTGCTAATTGGCTGATTTGGTAACTGGAATTGATTAGCAACGATCGCAATCATCAACACCAAGTAAACTTTATCTGCCAACTGCGAAAATATCTGACCACTCCATAAAATCAAAAATTGGCTATTGGTTAATACAGGAGCAAATCCTTGGGATTCACTGGGAGTTTCTAAACTAGTTTGGTGATCTGGAAGATTTTCTGAAGTTTCTGATTCGGACAGGTGCATAGTTTAAATAAATATCAGTAGTGCTGATGGTAAGAAGAAAGTTAGAATTCAATATAGAGGTTATCTACTAGATTAGCGGAACGAATCGTCTTCCCGATATGATATTGGATATATTCTCGCAAAACCTTTTCAATTCTGATCCAGGCAATTTCTAGATCAAAATGTTTCGTGTCTGGAGTAGTAAATAATTCTGGTGATGGTAGATCATGATTACCTAACTGTTGCAGAATAGATAACTCCATAGCATTAATTCGCTGATAAATTCTGGGCAGACGAATATTATAATTCTCTTCTTCGTCTAGTTCGCACTGCTTATTTTGTGGTGCTGATGGCAATGCTTTAAGATCAATAATTCCTCCCCCTTCAAAACTAAATCCGACTCGCCAGGAGGCAGAAGTCAAATTAGGCGGGATCAGCTTTTGCGTTACACAACAGTCAAATACCTGGGGAGTTAAACCGGCGATCGCTGTTAAATGAAAAACTGCTTGGGCTAAATAGGGATATATCGACCCACCAACAGTAGATGCTTCAATACGTCTCAAATGCTCATTAAACAACCCATAAAGTTCTGGTTGGGGTTGTTCAGCCACCGCCAAGGCAATGGACAATTCTGCCAAATATTGAGCAGCAGCCAGCTTGCCGATGTCTCGACTTAAACCAGGATAGGTATAAAGAGTATCCGCTTGAATAATTTTATCTAGAGATCGTCCTCTTATCAATAATAATTCATTAATGACAAATAATTCCGTTCTACCCCGTAACCGTGACTTATGTTTTTTTGCTCCTGGGGCAACTGCCCGAATTAAACCATACTCAGGAGTTAATACTGTTACCAGGCGATCGTTTTCCTTAATTGAAGAACCTTTTAAAATGATTCCTGTGGCTTTATATTTTTGACTCATCAATTATTTGTTAATTAATAGTTAAGCATCTAGATAGATTAATTTAATTAAGTTGGGAGCATGTCAAATATGTCGATACAAGTGAACTATAGTTACGGGTGTTAAGGGTTACAGTCGATAAATTAGCTGCATAGTTCAAGCGTTCTTACAAAACTGACATGCTCCCGTTGGTTACTCTTATTTAAAAGGACGATAATGAAACAAGTTAAGTTTACAGCAATGGCAGATGGCGATCGCCAAGATTACGATTTGCTCTGTAATAGTTTTGAAGAAGTTGAATCAAGTATTGAGCAAGAAACTGATAAGTTAATTCATCTGTCTGGAGGATTAGCAATAGAGGATTAGCGATCGCTCCTAATGGAGAACTGACGGTAGTTGACAGTACCCTCATCGATTATGAAACCACTCCCAGCTTTAACTTAGAAATTGAAGTTAAGGATGATGGTTCTCCTAGTTTGAGTGATACATTCTTCATTACCGTTGACCTAATTGATGTTTATGAGGGGATAGTCTCCGATGTGATTACTGATAATTTCGACCCCAATATCGATGATAGTCAATGGAGTACTATTGGCAATAGTAACGTTAACAGCAATTTTGGTGGCAGTGGTAACTCCTTGTTCTTTACTGGTGGCAACTATGGAGATGATTCATGTTTCCTAACTACAACAGGAGTCAATGTAGCTAACGGTGGTGAAATATCTTTCGATCTAATTTTTGGCAATAGCTCTAATGGGGGTGAAAATGCCGATGCAGGAGAAGATGTTGCCTTAGAGTATTCTATTGATAATGGTAATAGTTGGCAGTCAATTGCCATTTGTGATACAGAAGCATATACAACCTGGACAGGTATCAGCGAATCTGTGCCGATTGAGGCTCAAACAGATGGCACTCTATTCCGCTGGACACAATTACTGTATAGTGGTTCGAGTTTTGACAACTGGGGTTTAGATAATATTCTGATCGAGCCTCTGGAAAATTAACATTTTGGTTAATTTTTTTAAACTTATAGTCTATAGCTGGGGCAAAGCCCCTCGATTAACTAATGAATAATACTAAATCCGTTTCGTATAGGTTACTTAAAAAATTGAGTAACGAGTAACGAGTAACAAGTTCTAGTTATTCTTATTTCATGGTAAAGAAATTAAACACTACCAAAGCCCAAGCGGATTTAGTATAAGAACCAAATAACAGTTAAAAATTAAGTTTCAATTGCAGATAATTATCCTCCTCTACATTTACAGGCAATGGTTGAGCGGAACAAACTTGTGGTTTTCCTGTCCAAAATAGCGAATTACCAGGACGTTGTTGGTCTATATTGAGCCAATGGGTAAATACTTGTTCACGGTCATCTTCAGGGGAAATAATTTGATAGACTCTAATTCTTTTGCGGTTCTGAGTTTCATTACGCAAACATTTAATTTTGCAGCCAATTTTGCCGAGTAGACGACTAACGATGGTAACAGGACTATAATTCTTGGCAATACTGAGATTGAGAATGGTTTTAATTTCCTGACGATTGCTGAGAGCGATCGCCGTAAGTAACTGTAAATCATCATCAGTATTACGTAATTCTCTAGTCTTCTCCTGCAATAGCACAGGTACACCCAGGATTTCTAGGGTGCCGATAATGGCACCTAACTGGGAACTATTAAAGTCAGGTAAGAATAAACTACCATTACCCTGTTCCATTAGTTTACGGGCAACTTGAGTATCGCGATCTGCCAGGAAGGGACGACCAACAGTTAGAAAGTAGTGCAGTCTAATTTTTTGATACCAACCTTCATCATCCAAGGATACTAATTCTGGGGTAATCGGCAAATGATAACGCTGTTGTAGTTCGTATTTACGGAGTTTACGGCGATCGCTTAATGATTTAATGAGCCGTTTTTTTAAGGCTTGATACTGCTGTTGATTAAGACTAGGGGCACAGGCGATTTCACCGCATTCTGTTAAATAGTTTTGGCTACTAATTTCCTCAATGGCAGTAATTAAACAGTTATCAGTATGAGGTTTGGTGACGATTTCAGGCTGCTGATATTTGACCGCATCAATAATGTGATGTCCTTCGGCTTTCAATCCTGCCAAGATAGAATTACGGTAATTGATTGCTCCTGCATTAAACCGCACTGCCATTTTTGCCCAACACAACAGGGATTCAGCTTGAAAACCTGTATCCAAATCATCCAGGTAGGCAAAGTCCGACTGCTGCAATAAACGGATATTTAACTGGGTAAAACGCTGATTAGAACTAAGTAAAGCAGGAATTGAAGTGGAACCATTGCCAATTTTATTAAAGCTATAGTTAGCACACCATAAATGTCTGGGAACATTCTGACGTATCCTCGATAAGGTCTGTCGTACGGCATTTTCCCCTTGAATTCCCTGAGCGATCGCCCAAACCGAGGTAAAATGATTCTCTAGCTCAATAGAGATTCCTGTTTCAATGGAAGGACTGGCTAAGACCAGATCATATTGCCCTAAAATCTGCTCTAGTTTAGCAATACAGTTGTAGGCGGGATGTTGATGATCCGCTAGAGATTCTGAATCAATTCTCAGGATACGCTTTTGAGGAAACTTTTGCTTTAGATAAGCCTCTAAATTTTGCGTACCCCATTTACTGGTCAATTTTTGCGCTGAAAGACAGATAAATGGTTTTCCTCCCTGTTGGATATGCGCCTCTAGATTGCCCACCAGCTTTTTGGGACTTTTGCCTTGATAGTCATAGACTTGCCAAGCTGAAGCATGATTATTGTGCCAATTATTCTGGACAATATAGGGCTTAATCTCTAGTCCAGATAAAGAAATTAAGTAATCTAAGGCAATATCGCTGAGATCGGCATCCGCCACATACAATTGTCCCTGGTTTGCCAAGACGTTTTGCATCAAAGATTTGAAAGACTTGAGAATCTCGACTCGACGATCTTTACAGGTACTCGAATTTAAGGCGTGCCATAATACCTGCTCAACCTCATCAATAATTACTAAACTATTATGCCAATCATGGGGATTGAATTGCGCCTGAGAAGAACTATGGAGAGAATCAATACACAGACCATAACCCAAAGGGGATTTCTCCGAGCAATTAACCACTTCCGTAATGTAGTTTAAGCCAAATCTCTGACACAATTCTTTGACTAATTGCACCCGATGTCCAATGACTAATACCTGCTGCTGACGGGCGATCGCCTTTTCGACAATTTTAGTCAAAGATGCGGTTTTACCCGTCCCCTTAGCAGATTTGATGCCAATCAGCTTAGTTTCTGGGGGGATATTTAACTCTGGAAGATAGCGACTGTTAACCTGAAGATCAATCGGATAAGTTAATTTTGTCCAAGACTTTGCTTTCCAGGTTTCTAAATCTAAAGCAGCATCAAAAGCTTGAGTAAAATATTCCTGACCGTGATCGGCAATCAGATCATCTACCCCTTTCCCTAATGAGCTGTCCCAGGTAACTACTTTGACCTCACAACCAGCCTTCTGTAACAGGTAGCCAGTTTTTTTGATCGCAGCATTAACCGCCTTGATTGTTTTTGGTTTAGAGTCTTGGTCAAAAACTAAATAGACCTTGCGTCCCGATATGGCTAATTTAGCTAGTTGGGGAATTAGATGAGATTTACCAATGCGTTTTCCCAGTTCGTCTTTTGGTGTCCGATAACCATTGTTAATCCCTGGTAGGGCTACTGTCCCATAACCCGCAGATAATAACGACCCTGCTTTTTTTGCCCCTTCAGTAATACACAGTGGGACTTCAGGATGAGCGATCAACCATTGCCAAAAACCCAAATCAGCACTTTTCTGATTGATCGACTCTGGTTGTATGGCAATTCCCGCGCGATTGGCAATTTTGCGCCACAGATTCAGAGGTACTTTGAGGGCAAATAACCCAGTAGCGGTTTTAGGAGGATGCTCATATTTAATTACCTTATTGTTGCTGTTGCGAGGCTGATCTGGTTTAAAACAGCCCCAGATATCTTCTTCCCCACTGAGAACATCAATACCTGAACACCACCATCCACCTGCATCGGTATGAGCATAACGTTGAAGAAATTCTGACCTAACCCTGCCATCATTTCTTCTGGGTATAGAATTAGAGTAGAGTAAATACTCTGCGGGAGAAGCGCCTTGGAGAGAAACTACATTTAAGTCAGTCAACTCTTCGTCCACGCCACTTGCCTTCCATTCCCCTAAATGATTCATTGCTACTAATTTTCTGCTCGGTTAAGGATTAGTATGATACCACTATATATGGTGTGCAAAGAATAAAATTTATTTAAAAAACGCTATATACGGACAAACTTAGCTGTACTCAAGATTAATTAGCTTAGTTTAGGGGTAGTCGATTAAGGCGAACATGAGTAAAAATCTGGATAACTAGCTGATTATTTCGCTGTATCAGAAGACTATATATTTGACTCCATAATTGTGAAACCCTATTATCAGATTCCAATCAAAGACTGTGGTGAACGCTTAATTGCAATTCCTTTAGACAGCTTTTCCGTAGAGCTACCTCATCCCTATGTCAAACTAGGAGCAGAATACGGTGCTAAATCTCCCTATTGCTTACGCCAAGGAGTGGTGGAAGCATTGTTACAGGCTCAATTTTTGATCGAAAAACGTTACCCTAATTGGAAAATTCAAATTTACGATGCTTATCGTCCAGTGGGAGTACAGCAATTCATGGTGAACTACACCTTTAACTCCTTGGTTAAAGACCTTGAGCTTCAAGAAGAACAGTTATCAGCTCAACAACGTCAAGACTTGTGGAACAGAGTTTACCGACTTTGGGCAGCACCTAGTTTAGATCCTAAAATGCCCCCTCCTCATAGTACAGGAGCGGCGGTTGACGTAACCATCGTTAATGAACAGGGAGAAAGACTAAACATGGGGGGGGAATTTGACGAACTTTCAGAGCGATCGCATCCCGACTATTATGTAAGTGACCAGGATGGGGATTCTCAGCAATATCATTTCAATCGTCAACTGCTATATAGAGCCATGACCAATGCCGGTTTTTACAGACATCCTGAAGAATGGTGGCATTTTTCGCTAGGGGATCAAATGTGGGCTTGGCAACACAATCAACAACACCCTACCGCCAGGGCGATCGCTCGCTATGGCAGAGTTTAGTAATCTTACCCCCATTCCTCCCATTCTCTATCATCCAAAATCGTCAACTTATCTCAATTTGCAACAGCCGTTATCTGAATATTAGACAAAAGTGGATAAACTTCCCCACTAATAGTAGAATCTTGGAGTGAGGGTGTGTAGCTCAGTGGATAGAGCAACAGGTTCCGGTCCTGTAGGTCGGGGGTTCGAATCCCTCCATGCTCATGGAATGAAAATAATATACTGCAAGGGTTCTAGAGATACGCCATTTTTTAGAACTCTTTCACTTTATGGGGCTGATCCCAGTTTGATACCATCCATAGTACTTAAATAGTTTTTCATTATACATCTCACGAGATGACCAATGATTTGGGATACAAGCCCCGTCCTTTAGCGTAGCGGAGGACGGCTTTGTTCTTTGATGTATTTTATTAAAGTTTTGATTGGTGCACCTCCCACCGACACTGCGAAGTAGCTAGGCGACCACAAAGCTTTTCCATTCTTAGGTTTTCTGAAACCTGCTTGTCCATATCTACGACTCGATACACCTTTGAGAGCATTAACTATTTTGGATACAGATAACTTAGGTGGGTACTCAATCAGGGCGTGAAGATGCTCTTTCTCCCCGTTCATTTCCAAGATTTGAAAATTCATCTTTTTGGCTACATCCTTGAAAACTTTTTCTATCAAAGCTAGTTCTGGTTCGGAAAATACATCTTCTCTGTATTTGGTTACACAGACCAAATGTATTTTAAGATCTGTAACGCTATGTCTTTCTCTTCTATATTTCATAATCTTAGGTAGCAGACCAATGTTATAATACCAGCTATGAAAGCCAGATACCAGTACCGAATTTACCCCAGACCAAATCAGATTGAGCCATTGGCAAAAGCTTTTGGATGCAGTCGTGTGGTCTGGAATGATGCGTTATGGGTCTACAAAAACGCTTGGAACAATGGCCAAGGGCGACCAAAAGATGTCGATAAATTAGTTATTACTCAAGCCAAGAAAACTGAAGCTAGAGCTTGGTTATCTGAAGTCTCAAATATTGTTTTGCAGCAATCATTTAGAGATCTTCAACAAGCATGGAATAACTATTTTTCTAGCTTAAACGGCAAGCGAAAAGGAAAACCTGTATGCCCTCCTAAGCTAAAAAAGAAAACTTCTAAGCAATCAATTAGGTTTAGAAAAGGTGGTTTTTCCGTTCATTCAGAATCGGTAAAGCTTGCCAAAATTGGTCATGTTCCAATGGTTGTATCTAGACCGTTACCTAGTGCGCCATCTAGTGTAACCATAATCAAGGATACAACTGGTAGATACTTTGCTTCGTTTGTAGTGGAAGTGCCAGAAAAGGTAGCACCCCAAACTAATAATAGTTGCGGGATAGATCTGGGTTTAACTCATTTCGCTATTTTAAGTACTGGAGAGAAGATAGAAAACCCCCGCCACCACAAGAAAATGCTGCGGAAAATCAAGAAGGCTAACCGCAGATTGGCAAAAGCCAAGAAAGATTCCGCTCGGAGGAAAAAACGTAAGTTAAGACTGGCTAAACTACACGCTAAAGTCAAAGACCAAAGAACAGATTTTCTACATAAGTTAACTACTCGATTGGTACGCGAGAACCAAGCATTAGCAATCGAAGATCTTAACGTGGCTGGATTAGTTAAAAACAGGAAGCTTTCTCGCGCAATATCTGATGCGGGATGGGCAAAATTTAAAACTATGTTGGCTGCCAAATGCGACAAGTACGGTAGAAATTTAACTATCGTCGATAGATGGTTTCCCAGCAGTCAAATTTGTTCTTGCTGCGGTAAATCTGGGGGCAAAAAAGAACTTAATGTTCGCGACTGGACGTGCTTGTTTTGTTCCACAACTCACGACCGCGATATTAATGCTGCTGAAAACTTAAATAGATGGGCGGGTGGGCAATCCGACCAGTATAAAAAGCGCGACAACGCGGTCTTGGGGGTTCCCCCCATGAGCGATTGTCGTAAGAACGAACGGGGAGCAAATGTCAGTCTGGCAGTGTCAGCAGTTTGCGATGAACCGTTAACCACCTACGAACAATTAAGTTTGTTCTAGGAATCTTCGTGCTTGTAGCACGGAGAGGAAGTCAAAAGTTATAGATTTGCAGTTCTTTTATAGTTGATTTAGATAAAACAAATCTTTATTCACTACACACCCCCAAACTCAACAAAGCCTGCTTAAATGCGATCGCACTTTTAAAATACAAATCTGGATTATCTATCAAAGCCAGATCGATCAACTCTGCTAAAGGTTGAGGAATAGAATCATCC
>CBDUCX010000061.1:0-20812 GCA_965365755.1 uncultured Pleurocapsa sp. | reverse complement strand
TTGACCCCAGAATCACCGTTCTTTAGCGTCAGCGTAGGACGGTGAGTATGTCAAACCGAAAGCATGAGGCTCCTAATCGAAACTTCCAATAGGGTAGATTCGGGAGAAGAATTAAACTTCTCTTTCCTCCAAGTGGGAGAAGAGGAGGCAGCAACTAAGTTCTTGGGGCTGTTAGATGATAAACTAAAGCAAGCAGGTGCCAAACACGATATAGTTGACACCAAAACCATCAAACAGATGGAAGATCGACCTCTATCAGAATTTCTTTTAGAAGCTGTCCAAGACTGATTGCCACCTAACCCTATAAAATAGCCCGATAGTTACCCACAACTAAAATATCGTAAATGCGATCGCAAAGTTGTTGCATGGTAATACCATCGGGCTCCCAATCCATATCTATTAAACCTCTACCCTGAAAGATAGACCTGCCGTAGATGTAATCGATAATGCCGATACCTTGGTTTTTTTCCAGTACAGGGTGATAATCCTCTTCACTGCCAAAAAATTGAAAGCGCCAGTAATTTTTGTGAAAGTCTACGCAAAACTGCTGTTTTCCTGCCCCAACATCCAACTCGATGATCGCACTGGTAATCATCAGCATGATCTGTTGTTTGTAATTACTTAAATAGTTTTGAATTAAGGATTCAGCTCGTTTAATCCTAAATTCGCAAACTGGAATCGATTCCTCGTGATCATTGTCACGCCAATACTGAGCCTCTTCTGTGCCAAATTGAGCATTGTGAACTTTAGGATCTCCTAAATTCAACTCCATAGCAATTCTTTGCTCTTCAGGGCTACAGCGCTCATACCCCGCAAATTGCATGTAGGTGAATTGATATTGCTCCCCATCCCACTGGGCCACAAAATCTGGATAAGGCTCAAAGACATCGACAGGATTTTGACCAACAAAATAGCGATCGCCAATTTCAGGGGTAACAATACTAGGGTCGCTTATCGTAGCTTTACAACTATCAATAGCTTTTTGGCAGATAATGTCGTTGATGCGATCGCGGCAATAGAGGTAGTCTTTGCCTAATAATTTTCTTTCTAATCCCAATTGATGCCAGTTTTCTATAGAGGAAATATCAGCATAACCTGGAGAAACTGTTGCTTCCACCAGAAAAGGAATTGGGGTATCAGGTTTACTAGGGATGGGGCGATCGATGCCTACAATCTCATCTCCATTAGGGGTTTTTTTAACAACGGCAGTAAGTAACATAAATTATCTCCTATAAGTTTTGACAAATTTCTAGCTTTCGTCGGCCAACATAACAAGTCACACTGCTGCCAACTCTGCGCCAACCCAAAGTGACAACACTACCTGGTTTTAACTGATAATCGTCGGAAGACCAATTAATAGGTTTATCGTCGCTACCTCGATTAAAATCGATGGAAAGAGTTTCTTTAAGTAACTGTTCTCCATTGACGAACATAGCCACTTCAAAATCACGATTACTACGACTGGTTTTTAAGAGTAATTCCGCTGAGATGGTATAGCTTGCTATTTCAGTATTTTTAGTCACCAACTCCATTTGGGGAATTGTTGACCAGCTGGTGGCACTGTATCTTTCTTCCTCAGTTTCAATTACTATTTGTTTATCTTTGGATGTAGAGATTGGTTTGTCATTGATAAAGTAGTTCCCCTCAATGTTGATATTTCCTGGAACTAATAGATTATTCTTGATAAAAAATAATCCCGAAGTTGAGAGTGCCTCCCCCTGATCATCTCCCCAAATAACTATTTCTGAGGCAGTAGTAATTGGTGGAGCAGAAACTTGCTCTGATTGATAAGGTTCCTCTTGGGGAAAATTTTCTTGAATTTCTTGCGGGGAAAGTTCAACCCACTCCCCATTATTCCAGCGAGAAAGTCCAGATGGTGGAGCTAAAGGGACTTCTATGAATTTGGGGTCATCCAGTTTAGTTAAACTGGGGAATTTATAGATCTTAGTATCTGCATCAATGTAATGGTACAAGGTTTTATATCAGTCAAAAAACTTCCACCCATCTTAACCGCAGCAATTTGAGATTGCCAAAAAAAAATCCCCCCTGAAAAGAGGAGATAAAATATAGGAGATCCTTCTTATGAAAGACCATGTTTACCTATTGTACAGGGAAAATATCTTCAAACCCTTGAAGGTCATCATTGTTTTCTTTGACTTCTGACCAAGCTTCTTCTATAGATAAACCGTTGTTCCACATGTCCCAATAGTTCATGTCAACTATATCGCCAGTGGTCATGCCGAACATCTGTTCAGCTACAAAAGCATCTAATTCTTGTTTCCATTGCTCAAAAGGTATTTTAGCCATAAATCTATGTAATATGTATTCATCTTAATTGTAACATATAAAGCCTGTAGCCTATATATGCCAACATTTTCATCGCTTTAAAAATTGACAAAAAAAATATTCGCGTAAAAATTTTACGCGAATTACGCCAGCTTCACAGGGGATTTAAATAATATAAACTTGACGTCCCAAGGTGATTAGTTTTGGGTAGCGAAAGTCATCAATATTACTACCGTTTTTATCTCGCCAGTAGGGAGCGACTTTAGGATTGTAGAATATGGGATTATCTGTATCCCAGTCTGTAAAATTATAAGAAACTATGTGATAGGACTGGCAATAGACCCACCCACACGGCTGGCGATTAGCTCCTTGGTAAATTTTAGTTGCTTGGTTAGCTAAATTTTTTAAATAGCAATTCTGCATCACAATTGAGTGAGATTCAGGGACAACATATTTAACAGATTGATTTTCCCTAATTTGAAATTGCTGATAATTTTTCCCTCGCTGGAGGTGGAATTTAATTTTAATCATATAACTATATACTACATATAGTTACAATTATAGCATTTTAAGCAAGAGAAAACCCCTGAAACGAAGTAGTCTCAGGGGTTTCTCTGTATTTTTATACTCCTGTAAGAAGTAGTAATTGGCGTTTAAGATTGCGCTTATTACGATTTCTTTTTTGATTCAAATTATTGAAACTGTGGGGTATTATCTTGTTAAATAACTCAGCAATTTCAAGTAGTTTTTTGAAGGAGAGATTATCTATATCTGTGCCGTATTGATTAGAAATAAAGTTGTATCTTTCAGTATTTAAATTATTGTGTAAGTCTTTTTCTAAAGAACGGGGTATTACTTGCCAATAGCTAGGTTTTGCTTGAGGCAAAATTAAGATATTCTCTTGGAGTATTATCTGTTGATAAACCTGTAAATATGCGTCGATTAAAATTTGGACTGCATTTCGTACTTGGGTACGTTCAGATTTTTCAGTGACAATGATATCTACATTAGAGTTTCCTTGGAAAATTTTATTGTAGATAAATTTTAGGGTTGCAGTGATGGCAGCTATGGTTGGAGGCAAGATTGCCAGGAGAATGATGTCTCCTAGCATGAACCTCCAAAAGAGGAACACTGCAGTAAGTAATAAAAGTGATTTGTTTGTTAGTTTAATCATAATTGTTATTTTTGTTTATTGCTAATAGTAGTTTCTGCAAAAAATATCAACTCTTTAAGAGGAACAGAAACTACTTTATTTAGAAATGTTGTAGTTTTAAACAGTAGGTGAAGTAACTTGGTTAACTTTGAGAATATCACCTAAGTTTGTAAGTTTTCTGGGTGGATTCATAAGTGATATTAGAGAACTAATAAGAGTGAAAATAACTCTTGTCAAAGATATAGTTATTTTCATTCCATCGAGAATAAGTTGTCCGAATATTATCGCGCTAGTAAACACGATAGCAGGAAAGACAATATTCATTAAATTCACGATGGTAACTGGGATAGCTACCTGATAAGTAGCTGCTAGAAGAACTCCGAACAATATTGAGTAAAAAATGAAGTTTATTACATAGATTAACTTCTCTATCTTTTGGGGTAAAGAAATTAAACTAAGTACGTTTTGAGCTTCATCAAATAAGTTTCCTTGAGTTCTAGTTAATGCGTTGTTCATGATGTTTTCAATAACATTTGTATTTACTTATATCACAATTATAAGTCAAGTTGTTGCAACTGTCAACACGTATAGGTTACAGCGATTCTAGAACCAAAACTAATTTATTGGCTTAAAATGATTGGTTTATGAATTTTACGATGAATCGAAATAAATATGAGTCAAATAGTCAAATCACAATTGCTAGTTCAGATACGTCATTTAATTGATATCAATGGTCTAGATCGTGTCAGGATCGCAGCAATGGTAGAAAGCAAGAAAGGAAAAGAAATTTCTCAACTAGATCAAGCAGAACTAGAAGAGCTTCATAAATGGTTGGTAAATGGTTCTTTCATTGAAAAGAAGAAACATACTCCCCAACCATCATCAGTTTAAACATAGCCAGTGGAGTACTGTTTACTTGCTCTCTGGTTCTATGACTTGAATTTCTATGCGAACAGCGTTGCCATTAGAATCAAGAGGAACTTGGAACCATCTATTGTTACTAGTAAAAGGTTCACAAAGGGCGCGAATATTTTGCTGGGCAGCTCCACTCTGGCAGAAAAGGCGATCGCATTTATCCTCTAGTTTGGCTTTTTTTTGATGTATCTTTACAGTTAGTGTTTCTAATTCTTTGAGGAGTGCCGTTACTTCCGACAACAAAGGAATTTCTTTTAGAGCTTCGGCTTCAGCAAGTAAGGCATCTGTGTCTATATCTTGTACACTTTCTATGAGAGGAGCTGTTTCTCTATATTTAACTTGTGAAGCTGATTGCTTGAGACATACTTTTAAAACCTCCACTTTTGGTTCTTTGGTAAGGGGTTCAGCAATTTTAGCAGCTACGTCTCCATCTAGTTGAGCCAGGTTATCTACTAGCTTGGCAACTTTACTAGGCTTTAATACTTGACTGCTAGTTGCGTTTACCACCTCAGTTGAAAAGACATCACAGGTGGTTACCTTTTGCTCGTCAATTAACCGACTAGCTGTATGCTTATTTACCGCATTACCATCTAAACTCATATCAGCAATTAGACCCAGAATAGTTGGGTCTTGATGAGCAATTTGAAAAGCCTCTAAAGTAATTTTCTGCATTGACTCGGTAGTCAAGCGACCCTGATCGATTAGCTCATCAGCAGAACGAGCTAAAGAAATGAAAAGCTCGGCTTTTTTCTCACTGATATCATTTATTTTTAGCCAAGCATAATAGGAGTCTTCAGCTTTACGCTGTTCATATAAAGATTTAGTTTGCAGGATGATGCGACCTCGCCAGACCGTAGACAACAGATTGAGATTATCGCATTGCCTAAGTTGTTCTGAGGCCAGGGTTCCAATACGATCCAAATTAATAGTTTTAGGATCTATCTCCCCAAAAGAAGGAGCTAGGGATTGAACTTTGGTAAGTAAACTAGATGTCGGCATAAATTTAATTTAAGAGCAATAAGTGTACAAGTCTGAAAACCCGTCCATCTTTTCCACAGACTGGAGAAAGGAAACTCCATTATCGCCGTAGGTTGAGACTACACGTTGTTGAAAAGCCTGATAATCACCTTTCAAAGCCATATAACGACGTCGGATTTCAATATACTCTTCTAAAAGAGTAGTCGTAGAATCAGAGATTTTAGTTCTACTTGGGTAATGTCGCTCCTGGTTCCCTGGAGCAGTACTAGATTCTTCTGTCATTTGGGTTAAGGGTTATTCAAAAATAGTTCAATTTTATCCAACTATATAAAGGATCGATGGCTACACAGTATTATTCTCGTTCCAATAATTAAATATAGAAGCTCGTTTTAGATCCAATTGATATCCACGGTAATAGCGCTGTTGATTTCCCCGCTGACCACGCTTGCCTACATATATTAGGGAAATATCTAAAAAGGTTTTGAGGAACCTTTGTAAAACAGTGATTGGTTCTTCTTTTCCTCCAAAGGAAAAACCAAATAATTGCCGAAGATCCTGAGCGTAACTTTTTAATTTTTCAAACCAAGGTATTAAACTATTCTTAGTAAAGATATTATTTGGGTTCACAAATTGATTGATTTCTAGTATTTCCATAATTTTAGCTTTAGCAATTAAAAGGGTATAAGCTAAATCAGGAGAATGATAATACTGTTTATTTTCTTTAGCATCTAAGTTGGCACATAGTTGATTTAATTGTTTTGAGTCTTCCTTAATTAACGAGGATATTCCCCTAACAAAAGTATAGTAATATAGTTTAAGTTTAGGCAGAACTCCTCTTAGATCCTGCAAAATCAACTCACTTGATAAGTTAGTTTCTCCATAAGTAGAGATTAGCTCCTGTTTCCTTTGTTGCAATTTAGTATTTGCTTCTAGGTTGACGTTTAAAATACTTTGGGTATAACTTTCCAGGTTTTCTTGTCTAGCGGATTTAATCTTTTTTTTGACTTGCCTTTCAACTTGTTTATTAATCTGTTCATTAATCACAATAAACTTATATTCATTTTGAAGTTTTTCGACAACAAAATCTTGATAATAAAAAGACTGATAATTTACATAGCAAGCATATTTTGCCCATGTTTTTAAAGTATGAGAAAAGATTGAGTTAATATCATCTAGATAATCAAAATTATTCAGAATTTGAATATTAGCTTTAGCCAATTTCTCTGTAGAACGAACGATTTGAGCAACTGAGGTTTCTCGATTGGCAACGAAATTCAAACCTTGCTTTCCACACCAAAGATATCTTGGGATTGGTGCGCGAACACGAGAAAGAGTTTGGGCAATTCCGTTAATTGTTTGAGTTCCCTGAGCTATAGCCCAAACCGAATCAAAATGTTGAATTTCGATAGATAGTCCAGATTCTAGTACTGGAGAAGAGATCGCCACATCGTACTGCATTAAGAAATCATCTAAATTGCCATTAATTGCTGTATCGGCATCAATTTTAGCAATTTTTTTGTGGGGAAATTTTTCCTGCAACCAAGTATGTAGAGTTTTGGTGCCGTAGACACTATCAAGGCCAGCTGCCCCAACTTGAAGCAAAATTTTGTTTCCTGCACGGATAGTTTTCTCCAGATGTTCTAAAAATAGTACAGGGCTTGATTGATCGTAAAAATAAAGTAAACGTTCGTTGATTTGATTAAATTTATTTTCAACAGTCCAGACTTCCCTTTCGGGTAAATCAGATACCAAAGACCGATAAAATTCAACGGCATTAGAGCTTAAATCTGCATCGAGTAGAAATATTTTTCCTCCAGTGGAAACTACTACCTCAACTAATTGTTTAAGAGTCCAGAGAATTTTAATCCTGTTATGTTTGCAGGTATTAGAATTCAATAAATGCCATAAACTTTGCTCGCACTCATCAAGTACAATAGTTGCTCCAGCCCAATCTTCAGGACAAAATTGTGGGTTGGCATGTGGGTGAAGAGAATCAATACAAAGGCTATAACTACCAGTTTCTTGGCCCTGGACTAAATCTTTCCGATAGGGAATATCTATTCGTGAACTCGTTTGAACTGCTAGTGTTTGACGATGCGTAATTATTAGAATTTTACCTTCACTTTGCTCTTTGATATCCTTGATTATTTCAGTTTTCCCCGTCCCTTTGCTAGATTTAATCCCGATCAGTTTAGCGTCGGGAGGAATTTCCAGACTCTTGAGGTCTAAGTATTTTTGGTTGATAGTGACATGGGGATTATTTAACGGCAAGCCAGGTTTGATTTTAGTTACCAGAGAACTTAAACTTTTTTTGTTTGAAAGGAGTAACTCAATATCTTTATTTTCGACTAACCAATCATCAATTCCCTTACAATCCCCAGACCAACTTAAATAACTAACTTTACACTTATGTTTTTCCAGTAGTTTGCCAGTATAGTAAATCGCTTTTTGACAATTTACTACAGTTTGAGGGTTACTATCATTATCAAAGGCAAAGAAAAATTCTCTTTCTGGTACAGCTAATACTTCTAGCTCGGGGATTAATTTACGAGAGGAGTTTTGGGTTTGGTCTTTTCTGTAGCCACCATATATGCCAGACAAGCCAATCCCTACACAATTCTGGCTTAGCAAGGCTCCTGCTTTTTTCGCACCTTCAGAAATAAAGACAGGTATTTTTGGTTCATGTACGACCCATTGCCAAAAAGATAAATCTTCTCTTGGGTCAATTTGGTATTTGTTAGCTATTGCCAGCCTCGTTTCGCGATCGACTTTTAGAGCATATAGGTCATGGGTAGCTAAAGGAGGCGATTCATATTTAATGACCTTGCCTTTACTATTTATTCTGGGAGTATTAGGTTTAAATTGACCCCACAATGAATCGCTGAATGTTATTAAATTAACCCCAGAACAATACAATCCATCGCTGTTTAAACCTTGGTATCGGTTTAAAAATCCAGCAGTTAAACGCCCATCATTTCGCCGAGGCAGTTTATCTGAGTAAAATAGTAAATTGAGGGCGCATTGATTAGTTACTTCTCTAACGTTGAGTAAAGAGATACTATCTTTCACACCACTATTTCGCCACTCGGTTAAAAAATCACATTTATTCATTGCTAATTAAGAGATTAAATCTGAAAAGAAGGTAAAAGGGGTCTGAAAATTTTTTACCTATTAATTTGCCAGGGAATTTTTAGCCAACCAAAGAATGTTTTCTAGTCTTTCTATATGTTCTGGCGTAAATTCTTCTTTGGCGGCTAAATTTTCAAGCTGTTCTAAAGTCCGATCTAGTTTCTGATTCGTCATGCCCAAAGAGTCTATATCAACAGGCTTATTATCAGACTTAGCTTCATACTTTACTTCTGCAGGCTTAGGAGATACTTGGGAGATTTTCTCTACTCCAGAGGGGTCAGTAAAAATAATTTCTGATTCTACTTCTATCTTGAGACTACCAGCACTACCTATCCCGCAGTATTTTCCTACTTTCCCCACATATTTATCTAAATCCCTATTGCCCTTAACGGGGATAATTTTTAGCTCATCTCCATACTGGTAAGGTGGCAATGTGGGCAAGCGACCAAGGGAAAGACCAATGCCGACAGCAGTTCTTAAATCATCAGGTTGTACATCTTGAATCCCTTCAATTGAGGAAAGGCTATATTTAATATCCCCAGAAAATAATTTTTGCTTGAATTCAAAAGTTAGAGTCTCATCTCCTAAGCGATCGCATATATGCTCGACGGCCTTATAAAACCTGCCATAGTTGCGAATCGTGGCATCCGTGCAACTATACTGTTCAGCTAAAATTTTTCCTGCGGCAAAGTCTTTATGGTTTTTTGTTTTAACCAGCAAACAGTATTGGGCGCCAATTAGATAATTTTGAGCTGGAATACTTAACTGTCGGCGATCTTGATTGAACCTTATGCGCCAAAGAATCGCTTCTTCTATTGAATCAAAGTGTTCTTCAGCTTCCTGGTAAACTATTCCTAATTCCAAACAAGCACGATAACAATTGATCCCATCTACAATAATTTTCTGCCCTTGATAACGCCAAAACCTAATCGGGTTTTTTAATCCCTGCTCAGCTATATTAGCTTTTAGAGCAGCAAAATCTCCTTGGGGAAAAAGATATTCCAACCCTTTCGCAATATAAAGGTTGTCATCTAAGCTATAGGTTGGCTTGCTAGTATCAACAAACTTGTATTGTTCTACTTGACAATATTCATCAATATTGCGCTGCAACCCACGGACATTTGACCAAGAATCTCCCTCTAAGCTGGCAATCTCGAAGCCTCTTTCATTATATTTCACATTATTTAGTAAATTTTCATCAAAAGTCCTAATAAATTCAATAATTAGCCCAATATTGAGCTGCAGGAAAGATTCAGAAACCTTGTTATGCAACCATTTGAAGCGCTCAATTGCATATTGCTGTTTATTAAGTTTGTTTGAGAGGCTATCTGTGTTTTTACTGATAACTGGCATAATAAGAAACGTAAGAAAGATTAATTGCCGTCTGTAGACTCCAAAAGTCAAAAGCTTGGTTTTTTGGTTTACTGACTGACGAGAGATCGAAAATAAAAATTGAAATTGGAAACTATTTAATCTTTAATTAGCTCTTTAAGTGATTAGTTTCCATTTTGATTTAGATATAGTAATCATCTGTCGAAGGAGAAGTGTCTGTTCTCCCATCGACTTTTTTTTGTGTAATCATACATTAACTAATTGTTATTTATAAATTACTTTAATTGCTAACGGTATTGTAAGTATCACTTTAGCTTGCTTTTTAATAAATCTAAACATATCCAATGATGATAAACGAAAATAGAACTCTAGCGGAATTAGGATCTTCAGACCATCAAGTAAAAGAATATTCTAGAGAAGCTTGCATAGAAGCGTGGGAGGAAGAATACCGTAGACTTGTTCCTGACCTTAATTCAAAAGATACAGTAGGCATTAAGGTCAAATCTTTCAGCGACAAGGTAATACGCTATCGCCATATTTTCACCCCAGACTTAAGCAATTTTGATGACCGACCACCTGTGGAGTTGGCTGAAATTATTAGTGGTGGAAATAAGATGATCATTGGTGGTAAGGGGATGGGAAAAACTCATACCTTAATCGCAATTGGCGATCGCCTGTTACAAGAAAAAATTGCCATTCCGATATATTTAGACCTTAATTTAGTTAATCGGGCAATTATCCGTTCCCTGGAATCTGACTTAGAACAGCAGCTTAAATTTTTCTGTTTTAGAGGATTAATTTCAGAACCTATAGATCTTATTTCTCGTGGTGATGTAGCTCTCTTATTAGATAATTTAGCTGATTGTAGCGACGATGTTTTAGAGGATGTGAGATATTTCTGCCGCAATTTTAATCAGTACTCACGAAAACCAAACAAAATCTTTGTCACCTGTAGTAAGGAAATAGAGCTAATCGATAACAGTTTTAGTTGCCTTACCCTTAGCCCCTGGTCGGGAAAAGAAGTAGATCAGTTTTTTAACTGGCAAATCACGCCTTCTTTTTCTACCTCAGAAGTGAGGGATTTTAACTTTAGAAATTGTGTTGCTGCGGGATTTCGCGATCGCTTTATTGCTCAACCTGTAACACCAGGTCTATGTGCAATGATCCAAGAAATTAGAAAATATACAGGAATAATTCCCCAGAACTTAGCTCAAATATATTCTCTCTATCTCCCCAAAATATATGCCCAGGCCGAAAAGATTCTCGCAGAGGGGGCCAAACAAAAGTTGGGAAATCTAAGGTGGGAAAAATTAATGCTAGAGTTGGTTGACTCTCGCTATGAAAGTTTAGAGTTTTCTCAACCAGAAATCTTTGAGACAATGAAGTTGTTCTACTCCAAATGCAAATTAGATACAACCTTAATACCCTACGAATCTCTATGGGAAGCATTACTTCGGAGTGGTTTGCTAGTTAAAGATTACTTATCTGGCAAGTATCATTTTCTTAACTCTTCCTTTCACTACTACTTTGCCGCTAAAACTTATGATCAGCAATATAATCAGCCTAATCCCTTTCAAAAGGATGTGACTCAATCGCTTCTTTGGCAACCGATTCTGCCATTTTATCTGGAGTTAAAGCCTTTAGAAGATAGAGAAGCGATCGCCCAAGAGCTGATCGATAAAATTATCCAGATGGATAATCGGCCTCAAGAGTTCGATACTATTCTAGACAGTCTGGGGAGCGTAATTTTCCTGACTCAAGCAGAATTGGCAAGGATTACAAGTTGACCTTAATCGACGGGGCTACCCTCACTGGGAAATCGTTGTAATTTTCCAGTAGAACTCCATTGGTATATTTCCCTGCCACTTTTACTTTGGGGATATCCTGTTGTAGCTCCACTAAATAATTAGCGGTACAGATTAAAATTTCGTATTCTGGTTGAGCAATGATATTGCCGATTTTAATATCCTTGAGGTCACTGACTTCAACTCGTTTATTAGGCAAATCAATATCAGTAATTTGAATTTCTGCTACATCCCGATAGTTAGTTTCGTATACAAAACCTCTTCCCAAGGAGAAGGCAGTTGCCGAATTTAGTTGCAGCTCATTAGTATCAGGAAAAATATTGGAAATTATTTGGGTGTCGATGGGGAAGAACTTGAATCTAACTGAGGCAGCCCCAGGACTACTGATATCTCCCTTAATGAGATAATCTTCCCTCCGCACATCAGTTACTCTGCCCAGTCTAATAGTTTTAGTGCCTTCGTCTATATTAGTTATTTTGGTATCAACTATAACGTTGGTACCGTCTTTTGAATAGCGAATCACCGAAACTTCGTCCCCAACCTCAAATTGATAAACATCTTCTACCTGAATAGTTTTGGCGATGTCATTCTTAGCTTGGATAAAAACTTCTACGTCAGGACTAGTTGCAGCGGGAATTTCTATTTCGGGCAAGGGCATTGAATGGACCTTCCGATTAATTTGACTTGCTTGAATCAAGTTGTAATCGTCAAATAGTTCTAAGACTTCTGATTCAGCTAATCCTTCTAAGGGGATACCTCCGTCTTCTAGGGAACGATTGAAGACTATAATTCTTTTAAGCTCTAAGACTCCCAATGATTGAGAAAGGTCTAGATTACTAGTGGTTGAGCCAGATATTGAGGTGCTAATTTCGAGGATTAACTTCTTATCTAGATAGACATGGAATACCGAACGAGAAGCGATCGCCTGGACAAAGAGGATAAATGAATTGGGAACTTGATTATGGGAGGTAATGGTTCCATTGACATCGAGCCAAAGGGTATCATTCTCTAACCAAATTTTGAGTTCATCGGTGTAGAAGAGAAAAACTTGTCCTCTCCATCCCCTGACCTCGATTAAGATGCCAAAATCATTAAGATTAGCAATGGGGGATTCTTTATAGAGTAAATTATCCCCAGAAATTGTCTTTACTTGTCCAAATTGGAAATTAATCGAAGTTCGATAGGGAAGAGGTTCGATTTTGAAAGCTCCGACATCTAAGAGAGTGGTTGATTCAGCATAAAATTCTAGGTTTACAGGCAACACGTCAGCATCGTGGATACTGACTACATCGGCAGCACTCGGACTATCTCCAGAACCAGGATTGGCTACGATTAGGTTTAAATTCGTACTGATAATGTCCTTGGCTGTACTAGATAAAACTTCAAAATAGCCTTTGTCTTCGACTAAAATTCGGCTAAATACTAGTTCATCTTCCAGCAAAGCAAAATTATCACCATCGACCAAATCAAGAATTAAAGAAAAAGCATTTTGGGTTTCATATACCACTGGTAATACGGTACTAACTTCCAAAGTAGCCGCGGCAATAATCGCATTTGATTCATTTCCTCCAGTAGTGAAGGTAGTTTCTAGGATCTGATATCTGCCTGAATTATCGTTTAATTCTGCGAGGGAAATTTGCCCACTACCATTACCTGTAATCCTGATTTGATCAGAAGGACTAAATAAACCTCCAGCTAGTCTCGCCATTACAGAGAGAGTGTAGTTTGAGTAAGGGGAAAGATTAAAAGTGCGAGTCATGGTTTGTTTGCTAGGAAGTTGGCTAGGACTTCCAGCAAATACTATGCGATCGCCATAGAACCTTTCTGTGGGTATTTCAGCTTCATCTGATTGAATAGAAATATTTTCCCCTAGTATCCAATCGTCAATCGTTAAATTGTTATTCCACGTCGCTTCATTTAAGGAGGGGGACTCTAAATACAATGTCCCATCGTCATAAAAAGCTGGGTGGTTAGCTTTAACTAAACTTAATCGCAGTCGATTGTTTTCGATTGTCTCTAACCACAAAGGGGTAGATCGCTTAAAGTTTGGGACACTCTTGCCAATTAAATCGATCAAAGATCCTTGGATGGCCCAGATGATTGCGTCACGAATGCTATTTGCCATAGATGAGTGCTCGAAATTGTTTAAATTCTGTTGTTGGTTCTCGAATCTTTTATGAGTGCTCGAATTTGTTTAAATTCTGCTGTCATTCCTGGCGTAATATGCCCCTGTTTAACTTGGGGATTAAACTTGGCTACTAGGGGGGTTAAGCTCTGGTCTAACTGACATAGTTTAGGTTCAATCAAAGCTAAAATGTTATTTATTACTGCTTCTTCTTTCTTGAGCAACAGCTCTATGATATGTGCTGGAACATGGGTTTGTCTTTCTAACATAGCAGCTACGATCCCTGTTACCTGGTTATCTAAATAAGCCTCCATGGATAGAGATTCTTGAATTCGTTCATAACTTAAATCTTTAACCTCAGGATGCAAAGCCAGTAAATATTCCTTCAATTCTCTGGCTATTTTTAGCTCGTGTTCGGCATCTCGTTTCATCCGATTATGCTGTCGCACGGAAATACTTAAGCGCTTGACATCGCTACTAATTTCTAATTTTTTAATCGGGTCAGTTTTATCAGTTATTTCACTTTCTCTGATTAATATTTTTCCTTCTAGCTCTTGAATTCCAATTTCAGCAAGTTCTAGGGCTTCTTGCTTCTCTTCAATTGTATTTTCACAGATTCGTAGACCATCAAACCAATGGCTTTGGCCTAATATTGTTGCCTTCAACTTTGCCTCTGTGTTAATTGAAGCAGGAGTGAGTCTGTTAGTCAGTTCTGTGGTGGGCATAAAAAAAGAGGGATATAAATGAAATCGAATAGGTATTGCCCTTGGCAATTCTTATTTGGGAAATCATACAAATTTAGCACAATGTCTTTCAATAATCTCTGGTATCCTGAAGATTTTGCTGGTCGTGACTTAGAACCAACAGTTGCCGATGCCATCGATTTATTAAATCAGGACGGAATTGCCCAATCCATCAACGAACTATTTAAAAATAGGCAGATTTATCAGGATATAGTCAGCATCCAAAATCAGGATGCATATACCGAAGATGCCCGTATTCCTTTTTTTCAGGTAGGAGCTTTAGAAGTTGCGCCCCCTGCCCCCAGTCCTACTCCAGACCCGCAACCAACAATTTTAGTAACTCCTATGGATTTTCGCTCCATAGATGTGGAAGAAGGTTCGGGAGAAATTGGTCAAACCGTAAGGATTCTAATCACTGCCCTCAACGATGACCTGACCATATATGGGATTCTCACGACAGAACACGCCTATTGGACGATAAACCCCGCCGATGGAGTCGTGGCTAACCATCATGACCCAGATCATCCCGACTACGACCCCAAAGTAGAAGTGCTAGATCTCGATAGTTTCCCCATTACTATCCCCCAAAATACCTGGAAAGCCTTCTTCATAACCCTAGACCCCAGGGAAGGCACTATCTCCGAGACTGAACCCTTTTTTACTATCGGGATAGCGTTCATTTTATCTAATGCTACAAATTTAAGCACGAATACTCCTGAAGCCGACTATTTCCACAACGAAATTGTGCAATATCCTGAATATGCAGGAACTCCTAGAGAATATTTCAACAACTTTATTGCCGTTCGTGCTTCAGGTACGATCATTCCCAAGCTAAATCCTGACCCTCCTGAACCCGATACCCGCATTTTTCCTCCAGCGGCACCCATCCCTTCAGTAGACAATTTTGCTCCCTTACCCCCAGAACTAAGATATGGCAGCCGTGGCTATTTGGTCGGTGGGAATAACTTGCTAGAGTATCGTTTCAATCGGAAAATCACCAAACTCAATCTAAATGCAGAAACCCTTACCACTGCCCAGAATATGTCGGCGGTCAGGGAATGGCCTGGAGTTGTGGGAAATTCGACCCAATTTTATATCGTGGGAGGTAGCAGAGCGGATAAGAGTATAAACACGCATCTGATTGACTCCTACAACTTCATCACCGATTCCCTGGTCAGAATCTCGGCGGGATTAGACGTGCAATCGGATATGCTAAGTGGGGCCCCCTCAGAAAGAAAAGGATATCTGTTCGGGGGAGATAGCGATCGCTGGCTCGATCCTAATGGTCCGACTTTCCGCTACGGGACTTTAAATAGGATTAGATTACTCGACTATGACACGGAACAGATTTCCACCATCGGTACCACTCTTGCTCAAGAAAAGGGGTTAGTTAATTGTGCTACGGGCAACAAACGGTATATTTGGCTATTTGGAGGGGGAGCCAGAAACGTCACCAGTTTGAACTACGAATTTTACGCCCACACTCCCGTACTAAATATTGAAAAGTTCACTGTCACCGATCAATCAGTACAGGTAATCGGTACTCAGCTAGCCTCTGATAACGCTTGGCGCAACTGTTCTTGTGGGAACAGAGACAACATCTACATTGCTGGGGGGAACGATGGCATAGGAGGCAATAAACGGACACCCTATTCCTCTGGCTCCCTTAGTAATACGATTTCTAGATTTAACATTGCCGATGAAGTTCTGTTAAATATTGGTCAAAGTCTGCTGGGGAATTATGATGGTTTGGCTCCCATGGGAGGATCGAAAAAAATCTACTACGGTGGTGGATTTAATGGTACAAACAATGGCAGTCTTAATATTCAAAAACTGCAAAATATTGAGGGTTTAAACAATGAAACTATCACTCTGCTTTCCACCCAACTTACCACCAGTCACAACGGTGCAGGGGGAATTTCCGATTACAACGCAGGCTTTATTAGTTAGTCAACTGTGTTCTCCAGGGCATTATTCTTGATCGCGCTTAGGCCCTGAACAATCACACTAGCCGTATCCGTCAAATCTCTTTCGTCCCAAAAATCTCTCTGATTCACTTGGTCATTTACCCAGCAATGTGTTTGACATCCTCTCCAGCCTAAAGGCGTGGAGATTCCCTAGAACAAAGTTAACTGTTTAGGGGTGGTTAACACTTCATCGCGAACCGCAAGACTAGCTTGACTTACACTCACTCCATGTTCGTTTATATCTGAGTCGGATTGCCCACCCGCCTCTCTTATCTGCTGTTCGAGATTACGACTAGCGTTGAGATCTCTGTCGTGAGTCGCATTACAAAACAAGCACGTCCACTCACGCACATCAAGCTCCTTTTTGCCTCCAGATTTGCCACAGCAGGAGCAGATCTGAGAACTCGGATACCAACGATCGACGATGGTTAAGTCTCGACCGTACTTATCGCACTTAGCTTGGAGCATGGTTTTGAATTTACTCCATCCAGCATCAGATATAGCTCGGCTTAACTTACGGTTTTTAACCATGCCAACTACATTTAAATCTTCGACTGCTAGACTTTGGTTTTCAGCCACCAATCGAGTAGTTAACTTGTGCAGGAAATCTGTTCTTTGGTCTTTAACTTTGGCGTGTAGTTTAGCCAGTCTTAGTTTACGTTTTTTCCTCCGATTTGATTCTCGTTTAGCCTTAGCTAGTCTATGGTTGGCAAGTTTTATCTTCCGCAGCATCTTTTTGTGCAGGTTCGGATTTTCTATCTTCTCCCCCGAAGACAAAATGCAAAAATGGGTAAGTCCCAAATCGATCCCACAACTGCTATCTGTTTGGGGTGCAATACCTTGGGGTACTTCCACTACAAACGAAGCAAAATACCTACCAGTCGTATCCTTAATGATGGTTACGCTAGATGGTTTGCTTGGCAATGGTCTAGAAAAAACTACCTTAACATGACCAATTTTGGCTAAATATACAGATTGAGAATGTACTGAAAAACCATTACTAGCAAATCTAATTGCTTGTCGGCTGTGCTTTTTCTTGGGTTTAGGTTTGCCTACCGCTTTACCTTTTCTAGTCCCTTTTATACTGGAAAAATAGTTACTCCAAGCTTGTTCAAGATCCCTTAAAGACTGCTGCAATACCACTGCTGAAACCTGGGACAACCAAGATCTAGATTCAGTTTTCTTAGCCTGGGTTATTACCAAGCTACTTATTTTAGTTGGTCTATCTAAATTGTTTCTCTCAGCATTCTTGTACAGCCACCACGCATCATTGTAAACAACACGACTGCACCCAAAGGTTTTCGCTAATGGTGTCAGTTGTGATTGCTTGGGGTAGATGCGATACTGATATCTGGCTTTCATTGCTTGGTCTACATGATATAGTTAAACATTATCATGTTTGGTCAACAAGTACAATGACTCAATATAGACGAGGTAGGCATAGCGTTACACTAATCCATGCTCATTTGGTATTCGTGACCAAATACCGAAAAAAGGTATTCGAGACGAAACATATAGAGCGAATGGAAGAAGTGTGCAATCATGTAGCTGGCAGAATGAACTTTAGAGTGATTCGTCTAAATGGGGAATCAGATCATGTTCACCTCTTAATTGAGTACCCGCCTAAGCTATCTATTTCTCAAATAGTTAATTCGCTCAAAGGTGTCTCTAGTCGTATGTTAAGGAAAGAATTTGGGCTAGCACCACACAAAGAACACCTGTGGAGTCCTAGTTACTTTTGTGTGTCTTGTGGTGGTGCGCCCATTGCTAAGATTAAAGAGTATATTGATGGTCAGCAATCGCCGTAAACGGCGGGGTTTTAAACCCTTCTATTAAACGATAAATGTCGTTTTGGCGATCGCTTTTTACTTCACTACCATAAGCAAAGCAAATTACTCAGTGCTTGCTATTTGTGTTTTGCTTTTCAGTCCTTTTTGTGGTTAATAAAGGCTGTTTTTAGTTTATAGTAAGAGAATTGTTGATTAACTATCACAATAAATAGGATATTGAGATAGTTAATTGTAATGAACTTGGGTTAAAACAGCGTAGCATAAAGGTTAATGCACCAGCCTCATAAGCTGGCGGATATGGGTTCGATTCCCTTCGCTGTTACAATGAAACAGGGGGTTGGTATCCAAATGGTAACGGAGGTTGACTGCCCTAAAGGACTAGCCCTAAAGGATTAGCTGAGTCCTTCGGACTTGCTCCGCAACCGCGTCCTGCGCGTCGTAAATCAATTGCTTATAAGCTTTGGGGGTTCGAGTCCCTCCCAACCTAGAGCTAATTTTAGTTTCCTCTTGTGGTGCCGTGGACAAACTGGTAAAGTCACCTGTCTTTCACGCAGGTTTATGCGAAAAAGCTCACAATGAGGGAATGCCCATAACAGTCTCACTAAGCCAGTTTATTGCAAGCAAGAAAAAATGACGCTGAAATTTACTCAAAATGAGTACCCCGAATTAATCAAAAATATCATCAACCAACGAGACAATATTGGTGCTTTAGGCAGACGTTGGAGTAGGGACTCGGTGCATAATCTTGATCGCCATTTACGTCACAATTTAGCTACTCAAGGCAGAAGTAGACCACCTAAATTAAGTGATGCTACTTTGAAGATCTACTCGATTCGAGGGGAACCGTCAGGTAGCGGTATTCGCAATCATATCAAGATTGAATATCAGACTGAGCAAAACTATAGTATTGCGATTTTAGGAATACCAGAAGGTAAACCGACCACTGTGGCAAGAACTCAAGAATATGGTGCGACAATTAAAATCACGCCTAAAATGCGGGGCTACCTGGCTCAATTTGCCATTTATTTAAGGGCAGACACTAAAGTTATCCATATTCCCGCTAGATTTTTTTGGAGCTTAGGCAACACCAGGGGCCAGGAAGAATCAAAGGAATTACTATCAAGACTCTATCGAGAACTTATCACTTTCAAATAAGCATGGTTTTTCTCGTTTAGCTTCTATGGCTTTAATGAATTCTCTAAGGTTTATCGTTAATATCCCCACAAACCATTTGCCATTATTATTACTACCAATTTGAGGAACATCCTGGTTGTCCTCTAATTTTTGAAACTCACTACTCCAGGGAATTAGATTGATGATCGATCAATGGTTTTCGAGGGCAGGATATGAAGCCAAAAAATTATTACGAAACCTGAAACTCAAAGCAGACCAATGGTGGTATTTTCTAGAGCATCCAGAAATTCCTCCTGATAATAACTTAGCCGAACGTTCTTTGAGGTTGGCAGTGACTAAAAGGAAAGTTAGTGGGGGTTCTCGTTCTTTGGAGAGATTAAAACAAACAGCCAATAACTTAAGTGTGATTCAAACCTGTCGCTTTCAGGGACGTTCTGTTGTGGATTTTTTTGAACAGACTTTGATGGCTACGATTGGTTTTAGCGCTCGCCCTTCTTTAATCCCTCAATTTGACCTCATTACTCATCATGCTTCTTTGTCCAGGTCATTGCTATTATTTAGTTAAGAATGTGTTAATTCAACTAGAAACGGTTCGTAATGTGGATTCAGACTTACAAGTACTTATTGAAGAGTTGAAACTTATTCGTGACAACGTATGCGGAGGATTAAAGCAAAATTCCAATATTAATTTGACTCACAGTGAAGTTATCAGCTTTGCTAGAGCTTTTGTTAAAGCAGTGGAGGCAGAAATGATTACCCCGTTCTATGGATGGGATAACCAGGCACAAGATCGAGTCATATTTTACTTAAACTTGATCCGTACCCATGGTATTCCACATTGCGATCGATCCCGTGCTGCGCAGAAGTGCCTCAATTTCATTGAGGAGCAAAAAAAAAAAAACTGGATACCCAGAATCTGGATACCCAGAATGATAACGATTGGGACAAAATTCCCTTTTGACTATGGATAAAAAAAAGATAAATAAACCAAAAAACGAAGCCGATCCGTCTAATACTTACGTTCTTGGCAATTACGGTTACCAAAATAGTTACACCGTATTAGATGGCTGGGGTGAGCCAGTAGAAAAAACTTTTTGGGAACAGTATTATATTTTGCTAGAAAATGGTCATTATGTAATTTCTGATGGAATGTTTAATGTAGCGAAATTTAATAACCAGTGGGAGTTACTTGATTTCCTTGGTAACACATATGTAAAGTGGACTGTAGATATTAAAGATTGGGATGAATAAACCAAAGTATGAGATCGGCGATATTTTTGATGTTTGGGTAGTGATTAAAGTTGACTACACTTTAGATCAAGTAATCTATACATTACACAATTCTCCAAATAACAGTTTTCTAACCTTAAATGAACAAGGGTTAATCAAATTGCTGGTTGAAAAATCCGCCTGATGAGTATCGCCACGGACTGGCGATCGAAACACTAATTTAGT
>CBDUCX010000060.1:0-21061 GCA_965365755.1 uncultured Pleurocapsa sp. | reverse complement strand
TGAACTGTGAGGGTATCATCCCCACCAAGACCATTGATTTCAAATTGTTCCACGTTATTGACATCGAGAACAAAGTTACCGAGATTGAGTCTTTCAAACTCAGCGCGATTGCCGTTAGCTCTTAATTCAAAATTATCTCCAGCGTCTACAGCACCATTAACCTGTACCGTATCCAAACCTCTACCACCTCTCATGATGTCGCTACCATCACCGTTATTCCAAACTAAGAGGTCATCTCCATTGCCACCTCTAATGCGATCGTCTCCTGTATTACCGATCAGAGTATCATTACCACGACCACCTCGCAGAGTATCTACTCCTTCTCCTCCTTCGATCGAGTCTGCACCGCGATTTCCTAGTAATAAGTCAGCACCACCTCCACCAAGGATAGTATCGTCACCTCCACCACCTCTAATAGTATCGTCGTCATTACTACCGACAATTAGTTCGCTACTATTATCACCATTAAAAAGAGCCATTTTTTTCTCCTAATTATTTTTAGTTTTGGGAATTGTTGTCTGAAAAATCATTTATGTACAGAGATTTCAATTTATGCACAGAGTTTTCTTTCTGTTTGGAGTTTGACAACAGAACCCATTTACCTGTGTTAGAAGAGGAAATCGGGAATAAGTAGAGAAGTTTTTCTTTTTGTGGCAAAAATGTAGACTAATATGTACTACGGCAAACAATCATATTTAAGATCGACTAATTAACTATTTTGGCGTTGGTGATTTGAGAATGCTAATCAAGAAATCAGAACACTCAATTGTTGATTTTTCGTTGACACTTGCACCAAAAACATTACGCATTCACCAACGCCACTATTTTTAGTCTACCTTGGCAGTTATATATATTTGATAATGGGATATAAAGCTTAATTTCAGACGATAGCTTTTCTCTAAGGCTTCTTCTGGCGCATTCCTGCTTTCCAAATAGGAGTTCCTAATTCATAAGCTCCAGCATCGGGTGCAGAGCCTAAAAAGTCTTCTGAAAGCCCAGGTATTTCTATACCTATATCGATGGCTGGAGATTTCTCATGTAACGTCAAGTCTAAAATAGAATCGGGATAATTGGCTGTTTCTTGAGGCAATTCTAGCTGAGAATGAGAATCTAAAAACAAGTTGCTAGAGTCATAATCATCCTTGTTTCCAGATGGTAATAAACCAAAAATATTGTTGTGAGCCTCTACAGATTTAGCAATAGGGGGGACTGGTCCCAAAAAGGTGTTGTTAAATACCCGATTATAACCTCTAGAACTGTCTGCAACAAAATGAAAACTGTCTTTACCTCCAGTAATATTCCATACAACGTTGTGATGAATCGTGCTGTTATAACTTTCTATGTCCAGATAAATCCCCCGAGTTCCCCAAAAAGGACTAAATGCCTCAGTGTCTCGAATCCAATTATGATGAATTGCCCCTCCTTCGAGGTTGATGTAACAGCAGACATAGATCGCACCTAAGTCTGTACTAAGCATTCCGAAGCGAGAGATATCGTTGTAGGCAATTTCAATATTTTGCCCATCTAAACCTGCGGTATTCCAATCGATGGTCATGGCATCTCGACCTGCACCATTGATCGTATTGTGAGTAATTTGATGTCCTGTCCCATTGATGCGCACGGGAGCAGCATAGGACACCATATAGTTACTATTGGTAATCAAATTATTGGTCACGAGGTGATTGCTTCCCTCCAGCAGTACCCCATTACCCGAACTCCATTCGATGGTTGAGTTTTTCAAAGTATTTTGGCTACCTCTCAACTGAATTCCCGTATCGTGGGCATGTGCTGACACCATTGAGCTTCCTGTATTAGGTTTTTGCTCGGATTCTGGTAGCGGAGGTAAAGTCATGTGGTGAGACACATATTTAGCTTGAATGCCATCAATGATAATACCCTGGCTCGTATCACTAGTTGTAATGGTGTTAGCAAATAGTTTCAAATTACCAACAGAGATGTAAGAGCGATCGCGCAAATCAAAGGCAAAATTGCGCTGCTTGACCTCTACAGAACTGGGAGTTGCATCACCTGGAGCCCAGAGATAAAGAGATTGTTCGTCTCCATCGTAGAACCATTCTCCTTCACTATCGAGCAATTCTAATTTGCCAAAAAGATAAAACCAATATCCGCCTCTTTTCCAGGGGGCACTCATTTGAGCCGTGAGACTTTTAGCAGTGCCACCTGTCACTGTACCAGTTCGAGTTACATACCATTCGTTAGTCCAAACTTTGGCATCCTTCCAATCCTCTCCTAAATCTGGGATGTCGCTGTTTTCGATCTTGGCAGCAACAGTATCTTCTGCACTTTTAACACAGCATTCTGCTAGTTGCGGACGCAGGAAATCAGTTCCCATATTAGGCCAACGTGCTTCAGGCATCATTTTTCCCTGAACAAATACCTGATTAGCAAGAAAACCAGTATCACTATAACCATTTACGGGTAAGGTCACATTTGCCCGAAAAATCGAATTGCGAAACAAAGTCCAGTTTTCAACTATCTCTGTGCCAGAAATCGTCACATCTTCATTTTCGTATGCTTCAAAGACCACAGGTTCTTCAGCAGTTCCCGAAAAAGCTGGGCGAATAGTCTCGCGATAAATCCCAGCCCGCAGTAAACAGGTTGTACCAGGCTCTGCTAAACTAGCGCACTTTTGAATTGTTTTGAAGGGACGTTGTAGGGTTCCTGGATTACTGTCAGAGCCAGTTGGGGCGACAACGTAAACTCGATCTTGAGCGCATGCAGAGATAGTCAACCCCAGTAAAACACTGATACCCGATAATAGGTATTTGAATCTGTTGTTCATCAAAAATATTTTATGGATACTCAGTCCTCTTGAAAGTTTGTTTTCTCTCATGCCAGCGCAATCCAATCAAAAGAGCCACCATCATCATATAACCTGGTTCTTCCATTTGAGTCAGAAAAAAACCATATACAAAAGTAGTGAACATCAAATAGCGAGAAAAATCATCTAGGCAAAGCTGTCGCCATACTAAAATACCCAGATAAAGATAGGTTCCTAAACCCAAGAAACCTAAATCTCCCCAAATGCCAGCCCAGCTAAATAGTGGCACAAAAAAAGTACTCGATGTCAGAATCCAGCTACCATGTATCAACTGCCACACTTCATTATATAGTGGATGTTGGGTCGCTCCCAAAGGACCTAATAATGACCAATAATCATTAATAGTCCAGCCTCCCATCCGTCCTAAGGTGTGACCAGAACCCAGACCAAATAACCAATTCAATGGTGATTCATAGTAGGAAATGACCATACGTATTCCCTCCATTTTTAAACTAGGGCCAGCATCTGGCCCTTGATACATCTCGGTTCTGTCAAGATAGTATCCGAAAAGACTTAAAGCTTCTACATTGTAAGCTGCCCAGTAAAAGCCATATGTTCCCAAAGTAATACAAGTGCCATAAATTAAAAACTTTTTTAAATCCAAAAATTTACTTATTCCTAGAAGTATCCAGCCCAATAAACAAGTTATTAATACTTGTTTCGTATCAGAAATAATTATATGGCGTATTACAGCAGGGAAAACTAAAGCTCGCAGCCAAATGGGTATTGATTTTATATACAAAAACAAATAGAAGCTAGCCATCACAGATATACCTGCCGAAATGTAACCACCAGCCCCAGATAGATAAAAAGTGCCTTGAACTTGATCTTGCAAGGTGTAACTAGCCACCATGCCCATCCGACCAGTTCTTAGCATAAAATCCTGAGCTTCTGCTAGCAAGTAATTAATTAAAGCGGAAACTAAAAACCAAGAACGTATTCTCTGAATGTTATTTAAGGAAAGAGAAATACAAATAATAGTTATTAAAAATAGAAAGGGTTCTGCAAGAATTAAAAAATTAAAAACTATGTTGACAAATCCAGCATAATTTATCATGCCACTGACAATCATTACAGTGCTGAGGATCAATAGACCAAATAACAATTGCTTGGAAATAGATAGCTGCTCCCGATTTTTAGTCTGGGTTGTCGATACTGCTACCCCAAAAGTAACTAAAGCCATCACAAAATGAAAGAAGTTTAATGCTGATGGTGCACGAGCTATACTACAAAAGATTCGAGAATAAAAGATCGTACAAAAAGTAATCAGTATCAGAGTTGTTATTGTCAGGTATAACTTTTTCTTTTTTTTGGGAACTAAAAGTGTTTTATACATTAGAAATACCAACAATTTCTGATTAAGGTACTTTTTTGATTAAGAGTGAGCCTGACTAAAAGCATTTCTTTAGAAGTTAATCTTAAAACCAAAATCAAATAGTTCTAGGTCTAGACAAGGCTCAAGGTTTAAAGTTCTGCTTAAATGGATTGAGGTTTAAAAATGAAATTGGAGATATAAGTTTTACCTAAAGAGGAGTGACCCTGATAGTTTTTGGTATCTTGATATTTATCGGAGGAGAAATCCTTGAGACTTTTCAATTCTCCGTTAAGCAGAAAGAATCCCTCGTAACCTAAAGCTAAAATCTTCCTAAATATTTCGGCGATGTCTTTATTAGGGTGATGTCTCTGTTCAATTTCAATCATCAGAATGGGACGTTGCTGTTGGAATAAATTTAGCCCGCCATCAATAACAGCTTCTTCATGACCCTCAACATCAACTTTAATAAAGCCAATATCAGTATGTCCTTGACGATCTAAAGGCATTAGTGGAACGGTATAGGATCGCCCCAAAATTGTGTCCTGGTTATTTAGACTACCTAATTGGTCATGAAGAAAACTATCAATAACTGGAACCGACAAGGTTGCTTGTCCTTTGGAGTCAGATAAAGCGATCGCCTCAACTGTTACATTGGAACTTACAGATTGACTGAGAAATTCGGCTAGCTCTGGATTTGGTTCATAAGCAAATACATGGCGGGATAGACGTGAAAGGAAGTAGGTGTACACCCCTTTATTAGCACCGATGTCTACACTATTTTTACTGGGATCGACAAGAGATTTGAGAATTTTTAGTTCAGGTTCTCCACTCTGATAATTTTTCATGGCCATCAAATGAATTACCAAAGAAGGTGGTAAAACTTTTCTGATTGATTCATTAATTTTCATTGTAATCATTGATTCTTTCCTTTTTTAATAAACAGCAACTTTGATGCTGGTGAGTGGGTAATGCTTGGGATGCAGCGATCCACTATCCAAGAAAAAACATTGAAACAATGATCTGATTTCTTGATCAGCATTCCCTATTCCCCAACACCGCAACTTTTTTAGAGACAAATCGCCTAAATTTGCCTAAATATTATTTACAGGTTGTTTAATGAAGCGACTATATACTTGTGCTACCTGATTAGCATTATTTTCCCAGCTAAAGAACTTGGCTCTAGCAAGTCCTTTTTCAACCAGGTCGTTATAATTCTGTGAATTTTGACAAAGATGAGCAATTTTACGGGCAATTTCTTCACTATTTCGAGGATCGACGAGAATACCAGCATCTCCCACAACTTCAGGCATCGCCGAAACGTTTCCCGTAATTACAGGAGTTCCACAAGCCATTGCTTCTAACAGAGTAATACCAAAGCCTTCATACAGCGAAGGAGCAAGCAAAAAATCCGCAGCATTGTAAATTTGGCACAAAGTCGATTTGTTGGGTTTCCCCAGATATTTAATATTGCCCTCCAGATGATATGTTTGAATAAACTCTTTCTGCTCTGATGTGAAGTCTGCGCCAACTTTCCAAAATTGGCTCGATAAACCTTTTGCTTTTAAAATAGCTAAGGCTTGTAGGATATTGCTAATATTTTTGCGGGGATGATTTGAACCCACATTAAGTAGACAAGTTGTATCGTCTGCAACTCCCTGCCGATTGCGAAAAGATAGAGCATCTTCTCTTGGTAATGGTCGAAATATTGCTTCAACTCCATTGGGAACTATCTCAATCTGCATTGGGTTTATATCTAGTATTCGCATTGTATCTTTTGCCGTTGCCTTGGAAACGGCGATTATACAATCTGCATGCTTCATCCCTCTGACAGAATATTGCCAAGCATTGTTACTAAGTTGCGGTATTTGTGTAGAATTTTTAGTATTTTCAGGATAAGAATAATTAATTAAATCGTGACAGGTGACTATGATCGGCTTACCTTGATCTTTTAACCAATAAACTAGATGACCATCACAAGGTTCGACGATATGAATAATATCAGCAGCAGATATTTGTTGGCTAACCATCCGAGGATAACGCCAAAAACGCTCATAGTATTTCTGAACTCTGTAAGTTAAAGTAGGATTGGTTCGATCAAAAGGACAAGGTGCTAATTCAATAATTTCCCAATCTGGACGAGCTGCTTTTAAGCCTAAAATAAGGTTTTCACTATAAATATCAATGCTAACTTCAGGCATCGTCCGCACAATTGCCACCCGCATTATGTTTCTCCCGAAATAATATTTTATAAATAAGAACAAGATTTAAGATTCAATTTATTACTCTAGATACCAAACATATATTTAGAAAGTAATTTGTTTTTAATAAAAATGTTGACTAGCGACCAGCTTATTACAAAGCTTAATCCAGAGTAAATTAACATAGAAGAAACTGAAACATTATCCGTTAATTGAGGTGAGAATTTTAGTAAAATAACCTCTACTGCGCTATTAGCAAAAGGATGAATTAAATAGATACCAAAAGAGCATAAACCTAAATTGCTAATTATCTTCTTGTTTTTAATATGAATAGAGCAAGAAATTCCTAACAGTAATAAAGAATAAGCTACCAAAATATCACCAAATCCACTAGGTATTAAGTCTTGCCTTATGATATTAGTTAACACAAATATGAATGAAAACAAAATAATTGCCGATTTACTATGAACCCATTTTGGATTAACTTTAGGTAGAAGTTGATTAATTATCAATGATATTAATAAATATGGTAAACATATAGATATCCAAGATAGTTCCACCAGAAATAATCTAGTCAGCGAATAGTTAAAACCGTGAGATGACATCCAATCTAGCAAACTTGGGAAAGCGATATACGAACCCAAATTAAATGAATTACCTGATACTAAAATTAAGTTAAAAACAACAATACTCAGGCCAGAAAGCAAACACATCACTTTGATTGAGGTTTGTTTGCGTTTCAGATATTGAGCTAATACAATCAACATCCCTCCTGTAAATAAGAGTGGTAGAAAATATAGATGGTATGATGCAGCTCCTAGAAAAATAATTGATAAAGGATCTTTGAATAGGCTATTTAATCCATTGACTTGACTATTAGATAACAATATAATTGAGCGAGAAAATACAAAAAAAATACTCCAAAATACATATGGTATAACAATACGATTAAACCTATTGCCCCAAAAAGAAAGTGAAATATTTGAAATAGATTTACTAGTCAAAAAATAGAAAGAAGCAGCTAAAAAAAAAGGGACGGCAAAATAAAATGAATATCTTAGTTTTTCAGCCCAATAATCTACAGGAACTCCCCAAGTTTTATCCCCCGAATGAACCAAAATAACGGCGTAAGCAGCAAATCCTCGGCATAAATCTATTCCCAATAATCTTGTTTTTTTAGTCATAAATTTATTTTATTATTAATATTTTTTAATTAAATTTAACTGCTTCAGTTTGGCTTAAGTTTAATTTATTTTTTTGGCTTACAATGTGCCACAGATTAATAAGTCGTTCAGCAATTCGTTGATGCGAATAGTGTTTTTGCACCATGTTAATACTATGACGTGCCATCTTCTGTTTCCAATTTAGATCGCGGATCATGCGCTCCAAAATTTTGGTTAACCCCAGAATGTCTTCTTCCTGAAATATTAGATCGTTACATTGGATTACGTTAGGAATTTCGCCACAGGTAGAGCCAATAACAGGAATTCCCATTGCCATAGCTTCAATCAAAACGTGACCGAACTGTTCTTTCCAAGAGTCAATGCTACGCGAAGGAAGGACTAATACGTCAAATTTACTGAGTTCTATCGGAGCTTCTTCATGACGTACTGCTCCCCGCCAGGTAATTAACTCGGCTATCTGTAGTTTTTTTGCCTTCTGACGAAGTTCTGTCTCGCTTGAACCCGAACCACAAATAACAACTCGACAATTGTAGCCTTTGTTTTGCAGTTGACGAACAGCAGCTAAAATTAAATCTACACCCTTTTCTGGTACTAATCGCCCTAAAAAACCAATCTTAAATTCCCGCTCGTTGGCTTCAATTAATTTAGCTTCATCAGCGCTGGGCAACTGAGGGGCGAACAAATTAGTATCTACTCCCAACTGTGGCATGACTTCCAGAGTGCCAGTGTAACCCCAACTCCTCATTATCTTTGCCCCGTCAAAATTTCCAGGAATGATTGCACTAGCTGTGTTCAGCACAAATTGACAAGTCAATCGGCGCAAATATGGTAACTGGCGATCTATATTTTCCCAGCCAAAAACAATCAGGGGCTTATTTCTCAGTCGTGTCAAAATTGCCATTTCAAAGGCACAGAGGGAAAATACCTCTTCTTCTACCTGCACAAGATCGGGTTTGAAGTCTGACAATACTTGCCAAATTTGCCAAGGATTGAAAAAGTGAGCCCCACCCCTACCAGTAAATTGAACGGGTGCTGCATAGATCCGAATCTTTTTGTAAGGTCTTTCAACAGGAATCGGGCGATTCCATTCTTTCGCTTGCCAATTATTAGGAACCAAGAGTCCGACTTCGATTCCCTCAATTTCAGCGATCGCATTCAGCTTTCCCTGGTTAACACCAATGGCATAAGCATGACTAACAAACAGGATGCGCAAAGATGGGTTGAAGATTTGAATATCTTGATTCATCTATTTTTCCAGCACAACAGTTTGCAGAATTTCAGCCATTTCTTTATCGGGAATTTCAAAAAGTGGTTTCACCTTTTTACTGAATGGGGGTTGATCTAAAAATACCCCCGAGCCATTAAACACACGAGTGTAAGGTCCGTGGGAAATATCTTGATTGGGAACTGTAACCTCCCCTGCTGGAATATGTTCTGTAATTAGGATAAAAGAATAATTTTGTTGAGCCAAATTTTCTAAAACCAATAAGATTTCGGCATTTGATAAATGTTGAAGTACTTGACGAACTAGACATAATTCGGCAGAGGGTAAAGGATCTTTAGTGATGTCTAAACATTTAAACCGAACCTGTTCATTGCCATATTGCTTGTTATTGCTTTGAATGACATCATCTACAATATCAACCCCGGTATAATCGACTCCTGAAGTAACAATTTTGCTAGCAACCCTGAAATCACCACAACCTAAATCTAATACTCGCTTAATATTATGTTTTTTGATAAACTCAGTGATTTCCTGGCTATATTTTTCAGCAATTAGATTGTCCGAACCAGTTCCCGAATAATGCTCACCTTTACTTCCTCCCCATATATTCTCTTGGTAAGTTGCCGTAAAAGTTTCTTTCAACCCCTTATGTTTAAAACGTTGATGTGCTTTTTTTGCTTCATACTGTGTTTTATATTTAAATATTTGGGCGGGAATTATCTGCTTAGTAATACTTTTAATTGCTTGAAAAGTATCTGATTTAAAATTAATCATGTCTTTAATTTTTCTAAATATATATTGTTTAATTTTTATCCAATCAAGAGTTGCAATAGTATTATTTGTCCTATCAAAATCATCTTGAAGTGCTTGACAAAACCTATTGATAGAACTCAGACAGTTTGTTGAACGGGGGCAGCTAATGTTCCTTTGGTAGCAATTAAATTAACAATATCTGGATGACTTATATTGGGTTCAAACTCACCAATTTTGCCTGCTCCGTAATACTGCCAAATACGATATCCGTATTGTTTAAGCAAATCGAGTATTTCACTAGGATGATACTCAAAATTGGCATAGCTGTTCGGTGCATATTCAAAAATCCAGGTAGGAGCTTGGTCACTAGGTAAACTCAAAAGACTTTTAGCTCCTTGGAAGACAAATTTCTCAGCTCCTTCTACGTCTACTTTAATGAGATCTATTTTTTCTCCATGACTTGACCAGTACTCATCAAGGGATGTAGATGGAACACGAACTATGTTGGCATTATTGTTGGCGGTTGTATACTTACGCAGAGAAGACATCGATGGTTTATGATCAATTTCAAACTCCAATTCACCTATGCGATCGCAAACTGCCGAACGATTTAATTTGACATTACTTAATTCATTTATTGCCACATTTCGGCTGAGAATGGGAAATATGTGTGATTGTGGCTCAAAAGCATGTACCTGACCCGTTGAACCCACTTTTTGAGCAGCCAGTAATGTATATTCTCCGATGTGCGCTCCTATATCCAGCATCACCATGCCAGTTTGCAGAAAACTCATGACATAATCTGCCGTTTCTGGCTCAGAAAATCCAAAGTAGTAAATTGATGCGCCAGAACCACTCTTGGGGATCGTAATTTTTAGTTTATCCCCTAAAGGAAATATGAAAGGTTGAGTGGTTACCAGCCACCTGAGCCTCCAAACCAAACGTTTCCAGGATGCCTTCAAGGGATTTTGCCGAACATCTGGACGGCTCAAAAACCATTTAATTCGCTTGTATATCATCTATTTTTCTCTTGAATTATTTTGATGTATTGCCCGTAGGTCATACTCTGAACTCCGAACTCCGAACTCCGAACTCACGTTATTAAGTAACATTAAGTAACCAATGCCTTGACTCTATTCAGTGCCCAGTCAATAGCTTTAGGGCGGTAGTGTGGGGCATAAGACCAAGTAATAGCTGGTTTAGCTAGGGGCAAGGGCATAATTCCCACCCAGATAAACCACAAGCTATGAATAATACGCTTCTGAGTATTGTAATGACTATATTTCCACAAACTACGAATCCCCAGATAAATTAATTCCCCAGTTCTGTCAGTTAAATTTTGATGGTTTTCTGAATCTAAGCGTAAGGATACAAGACGAACACGAAATCTCCCTACTGACCGTAGCTCGAAATCATCGGGAAGTTTATGATTAAGTTCTTGCGATTTCGTAATTAGCAAGCTTTGTACCTCAGCATCATGGCGTAAAAAACGACGAAAACGATCAACCGACAGTGTTGATAATGCCCACTGGTTGCTCTCATGGATACGATAGGCACCTAGGGACTCTTCAACAGCAAGCACTTCACCATAAAAAGGGATGAGAGTGGACAAATAATCGTCAGAGGTTAATTTGTATTTCTCTGGAATGGGAAACAGCTCTTCCATCGCCCGACGATTTAGAGCATTACCACTGGTTGGTGTACCACCATAACGGTTACCTGCTAGCAAAATTCGCCAAACTTCTCCTGTTGACAAGGACTGTCCCCCTTGAGGTAAGGAGTATCCCATTGACTCTCCCGTGCTATCAACTACTGCCAGACGATAATGTACTTTGGCAATATCTGGTTTCCAAACTGTAACTATTTTTTCCACTGCCTGTGGGAAGAGGAAATCGTCTGAGTCCAGAAAAATTATAATATCCCCTTTACTGACAGCAAAGCCACTATTAAATGCCTTTCCCTGTTTGCCATTTTCTTGGAAAATTGGCACAATGCGATCGCCATACTCAGTTATAATCTTACGGGAGTTATCTGTGGAACCGTCGTCAACCACAATTACTTCAATATGGGGGTAAGTTTGATTTAGAGTACTATCAATTGCCTCTGCTAAAAAGCGATCGTAATTATAGTTGTTGATTATAATACTTATTAATAAGTTAGATTTCATTTCCTTCTTTAACACATCAATTTTGACAATACAGCAGTTTGATCGTAAATTAATTTGCTTAATATCTTCATACTTCGATCAATAACCTTACAGTTTTGAGTTAATGCTATTTCAATATTCCAAAAAAAAGATATTGTTTAAATATAATTAGCTAACATATGCTGGACTGTTTTTCCTACTACTGACCAATTGAGACGGCATTGATATTCATCAAAGGAAGAAAGCGCTAGTTTTTTGTATTCTGTGTAGTTGGAAAATAGCTGAATAATGTAACTGCAATATTCGTTGATATTTGCATCTGTATCAAACAGCTTGCCATTTAGATCATTACGGATGATAGTCGGAATTCCTCCAACATTTGTGGATAAACAAGGTACTCCGAAAGAATTTGCTTCACATAAGACAATTGGCGAACAATCAGCTAGTGAAGGAAGAATTAACAGATGAGATTCAGAAAATAATCGATTAATCTTTGCCCTACCTTCAACAGTAGATTTGTTGATAAATCCCAATGATTTCACAAAGTCTGGCATTGGTTCGTCTAAAATTGGCTCACAGCCAACGACTGTCAATTCAGTCTTTAAACCAGCTTTATTAAGCGCTTTAGCGACTTTAAAAGCAACATCACCGCCTTTGCGAAACCAATCTACAGCCACAAAAAGGATTTTAAATTTATTAGACGAGCGAGATTCAATCAGATGTCGTACTTGTTCTAGGGTTCGTTCTTCGGAAATATTTGCTCCAAAAGGAATAACTTTTACTTTGGATGGATTTGCTTTATAAAACTCAATCGCAGTTTGAGCCGCCCAATGAGATGAATAGATTGCCAATCTGCACTTTTCGAGAGCCAGATGCTCCATTAAATGCCCATCTCGAATTGCCTTATCACAAAGATGGCTATAGAGTGGATAAAAATCCAAAATATTAGCAAATGTTGCATCTGCCCAAAAAATCATCGGTAGATCGCAGTCTAGATAACTAATCGGATTAGTAGTTGCACTAAAAACAGCATCAACTTTGCGTCCTATAAGTTTGTTGTTTATTTGATTGGCAAAATCCTTAAGGATAATCGGTTCTGAGTTTTTAATGTAACGCTGCCGAAAAAATTCGTAGTAATGTCGCTTACATTTTCCGATAATTTTATGATGAAACCTATATTTTAGTGGACCAATGTAGTCGAGATAATTATGCTGCCTTTTTAGCGCCTCTGCAATATAATATCCAGTGCCAGACCATTCTTTAATAGATTCTTTTTGAGAACGTGAATTGTAAGTGGTCACGTAAGCAATTTTCATAGGGTACTTGATGCAAAATTAAAGGGTACTTAAACACTATTTCAAAAGGAATAGAATCTTTAATTTAAAACAAATACAGACTATTTGACTTAAATTAATCGACAGTATATTTAGTAGATTAAGCTATTTTTTTAAATAATTCCATAGCACTAAAATAGCAAAAGCATATTATTCTTTTTCCTCGTATCTTTAGTTATTTTTGCTAATGTAGCGCGATAAAGTTAGTAGTGCAGAATTGTTCATATATTTCTTGATACTCCTTGATTGGGCTTAAATAACCCGATGGGGTAATTCTAAAAATATTGCCCATTTGGTGATTTTGAAGAAAATAGAAAATATCTCGAAAATAAGTACGAGAGTCAATATTACAACTGCCAAATTCAAAGGATAACAATTTGATCTTTTTACTTTTTAGCATCTCAATTGCACCTTGCAATACGTCTAGTTCATGACCTTCAACATCTAATTTCAATAAATCTATTTGTTGAATATTAGAGTTTAAACAATAATCATCTAAAGTATTAATTTTGATTATTTCAGTATATTTGAAGTCAATGCCAACATGATCTAGATGGCGTTTTGATAAAGAGGCTAACCAAGACCCTTCTCTTTCGTAATATAATTCTGCTTCACCTTGATGTTTGCCTAAAGCTATATTATTAAGAACAATATTTTCGTATTCCCTAGAAGAATCACATAACAATTCATAATTATAATAACTTGGTTCAAATGCATGAATTTGAAAGGGTATATCTTTTTCGTTTAAACTTTTCTCAACCATATTCACGAATAGTCCGTGATTTGCTCCCACATCAAAAATACAAAGTGGTTTACCTTCGATGTAACGTTGCTTCAGCATCTTAAATAGCACTTTTTCTCCACTAGCAACTGGGCTGGCTCCTGCGCCAATACCAACTAAATAATGTAAAAATTGAGAGAATACAATTTTTCTTAGTATATATTGAGCTATAGGATTTCCTGATAGTGGAATTGTAAGTTTGGTAATTAATGGATGCATTTTCAATTTCCAACGTTTTTATGTTAACTAGATTGGGAATGGTCGTACTTTCACTAAAAAAAATCAATTATTTATGGCATTAATATCATTATCTGACTAATTTAAATATTTGAGATCTTAAATGATAATAACTTGGGCGCAATGAAAGAAAAGAACGTCGGCGATTAAAAAATAACTGCTGTTTCCTACTTGACATCGAACACCATTTTTTCTGTGCGGGAACTGCAACATCAATTATGAAATTTTGCCATCTTGCAACCATTGTGTCTGGTTGTGTTTCTTGGGCGCGAACTTTACCATTTTCAATCATTGCTCTGAAGAGCTGCTTATCGTTTTTAAGACGCTTGAGGGACGAAATTACCTCTGTTAAAGAAGTTGCTTCTAGATAATCTAAATCGCTTCGTCTCTCAGCCCGAAATGCAGTTTCGTAACCTAAAATTGCTGGAATACCAGCATGCCAAGCATTATATAATTTTGAGGCAGGTTTTCCTCGCCAATAGTTTTGACGACTAAAGCTTCGCACAGCTAATATTACATCTATGTTGCTATAATCATGCCATTCGTTGTGATTTAGCTTTTTTTGAAACTTAAGACCCAATTCTTGGAGTTGTTCGTACCAAGTTGGCTCTCGAAATTCGGGTACTAAGTTTATTTCATTACCCAAAAAAGTCACATTTTCTAAAAGCTCTCCGCGATTTGGATCACGAGGAATAAGAGAAGACTGTGGCCAGTGTGGAATAAAGTGGCTTTCCCACAACATCATCAAACCCTTAGATATCACTTGGCGAGGATTTTGAACGACATGGAGTTGTGCGTAAGGATGCCGATCTACATCAGCTCGCAGACAAACTAATAGTAGCTTGGCACTCGGTTGGAAAGAATCTTCCAGAAAATCTCGATGAGATAGAACAATTCCTTCATCGGGCATTGTCGTTACCAATTCACAAGGAAATCCATAGTCACGAAGATAAAGATAGGTTTGTATTGTCCAAAAGCAACCACCACTTTGCATGGGAGAGATCGAATGTTGAGCGCATTGCCACTCCCAATAAGAGTTAGCATTTCGCGGTAAGTTATTATCAGATAATTCAACCTGAGGAAAATAAAAATAAATTGGAGGCAATTCTTCAAACATAAGTTTTCAGGTTTTAGGCAAGAGTATTAATTTCATCAGCGATTTTTTAAAGATTTATGAAGAGACGCTCATATTGTTTGTTTAAAGCAGCTTGATATTTTTGGGTGCTCTGGGCAAGTTGCTTTTTGATGCTTTCTTGCTCTACTTCGAGTGCAATAAATTGTTTTTTCAAAAAATCTATATCAAACGTATCGATTGACAGACAATAGTCTGACTGTCCAGTATCTTTCATCAGCATGTCAATTTTAGGATGATAGGAAAGGGCAAGCACAGGCTTGTTCATGAGCTGCGATAACAGCACTCCATGAAATCGCGAAGCAACAACTAGATCGGTCAGAGCAAGCTGAGACATGAGGTCGTCTACTGTTTCAATAGGTTCTTCAATAATTTGCCCTTCTGAATAAGAAGTACCATTTTTCTGCAAAATATTGCGTAAGTCTTGAATTACTGGTCGATCACCTAAAGCTTCGCCAGTAAAAAACAAAATCCCATACTGTTTTTGAATTAGCCAAGACACAAAAGAGGCTAGCTTGGTTAGATAGTCTAAATAAACAGCACTATCCTTTTCTGGCCAAACTCGCGGATCGAAATATGTCATCGGGCCAATACCCACAACAGAGCGATGCTTCGGTTGAGATAAGAACGTTTGATACCGTGTCAAATCCAGACTATGTGCTAAGTCAGGATAAATGGGATCGTTCTTTTTAAAACCAACAATCTGTTCGATATATTTTCTGGAATCTTCATCCCGATAAGAACGATAGTTTGCCAGGGTCAGCGCTCCTCTAATCAATAGTTTACTCAGGGGTGAATCGATGGGACCCGCTCCCAGACTAACCAGCAGATATTTTGTCTGGCGTAATCGTGCTAAGGTTCCCCATAGTAGGAGGGCGTACGGATTTTGCCAGGCTCCTCCCCAGTAATCATCAAGTTGCCCACCACCTGAAACGATGAAAAGATCCATGTCTTTGATTAGCTTAGATGCTCTCACTAGGGTAATAAGCTCTAGAACTAGTTGTAAGGGAAGTTTGACAATTCCCGCCATCTTTCTGAGAATGGGATTGGGAATTGCTCTGATTCCACAAACAATCCTAGTCAGAGTTGAAGTAATAAAACTCTTATTCTCTCCATGCCACCATTTTTTGGGCTCGACATTACACATCAGAAAGCTTGGTATCCCATGCCTTGCTTCGGTATCTTCAGGGTTCAAAGAAAATCCATACAGTTCAACATCCGTATAATACTTTTGAATATTTTGAATCATGGCTTGTTGAATAGCCGCATCACCTAAATTGCCAAAGCCAAAAGGACCCATTATGCCTATCTTCTTGGTCTTATTAGAAGGTGGATTTTTGCTGTTCGTTTGTGCTGTATTTTTGTTTATCTTGGATAAGACCATTATCTTGAGTTCTCTTTTTGCTAAATATTGCTACTACGGTCGAAAAAAAATCTTTTCCTCGTTTAACGGTTTCTCTGGTAATAAATAACTTACGACGAATCGCTCTAATTGCTCCTGGAATTAGAGATGGAAAGAGTATCCATTTGGCTATATGTAAGTAACAAAGTATACTCTCAATCAAAGTTAAGGGAGCGCGCCAGACAATTTTTAAATAATGACGAAACCGAACTAAATTTAACTGGAAGTAACTGTGAATCATCTCATCATCTGAGGGATTAAACCAAGTCATCCTATCCAGGCCGTCAGGGAAAACATTTATAGACATCTCTGGGTGATATCTTTTGTAAAAGAGCGGCTCACAAATCATCTGAAATCTGCCATACAAACTTAATTCACAAAGCCATGTTCGGTCTGAATCAGAATAGTTAAGTTGAAGATCGGTTTTTCTGAGTATATCTGCCCTAATTAAGCCATAAGTTGTCTCACAGAAATGATTATGATCAGCAAGCTCTTGAAATCGCTGATGTGGTTTGATTGATGAGGCTAAATCTCGCTCTAATATTCCTATATGTCTACCTTGCTCATCAATCTTGATGATTGTTGAATGGCAAAGAACTACTGTTGGTTCTGCATCCAGAACTTTAACGCATTTCTCAATTAAACTTGGAGCAAGTACATCATCGTCAGCAGCTAGACGAAAATACTGACCTTTTGATAACAGAAAAGTTCGATTTTCGTTATTAGCTCCACCAATATTTGTTGTGTTACGAAAATAGCGAATACGGGAGTCTTTAGCTGCATAATCTTTACAGATTTCCTCGGTTTGATCGGTCGAGGCATTATCTGAAATAATCAGTTCAAAGTCTGTAAAAGTCTGAGCCAAAATTGAATCAATCGCTTCTCTAAGATATTTCTCTCCGTTATATACTGCTAACCCAATACTTACTTGAGGATTTTGAGTCATTGCTTATTTTTCCTAATAAATCAATCGCAATTATCTAAAATTGAGGTTCTAAGATGCTTCACTTTTGATATAAAGCACTGCATCTCCATCAAAAGGGACTGTAAAAGTTTTGTGACCACCGCCAGTAGTTTTAATATTACTGACAATTTTGCCAGTAGAAGGATTCAGCCATTCTGCTATCACTTTTTCTTTAGTACCAGAAAGATCGACAACAACTTTCCCTCCTTCGGGCAAATAGACTAAATATTCAGCACCAGTAGCAACTGGATTCCCTAAACAATATCTTGTAGAAGCCAAGTCAGGATAAGGTTTCATCGCTGCTAAATTCATCCGATAGGCATAGGTCAATGTATATCCTAAATTCTGTCGGATGCTAACCCAAGGCTCATAATTAAGGGGATTTGGCGGAATAGGCGGTCTTGTTAAAGGCATCGCACCATCATATACATCCATAAAAAGCGGATTTTCTCCCTGAGTAAAACTTTTCCATACCCAAGAGCGATCGCCACAAATACCGCATATATGATCTGTATCTGCCACAATTACTTTACTACCATCGGCTAGAGGTGGATTATTAATATCTCCATTGAGGGAAATCCAATCCGCAGGACTATCAAAAAGCTGGGAATTGTCTCCATCGGGATATTCGACCGTCATTCCCACAGGATGTTGCTGGGGTTGGCTTTTCTCGTAGTTTTTGATGTAGTTAATCAGATGATACTGCCAGTCATGAGAGCCGGCAAAACTTTCATTGCTAATTTCATAAAGCACATTATCCAGATCGTTAACTGTATCGATCACTTTTTTGACATAAGCTTCTTGAAGAGCAGTTATCGCAGGAATCTGTAAGGTATGAGTTTCTTCTCCTCGTTCATTTTGATTGGGATCGCCATCAATACCATTGATGTTATTATCACGATGATAGGGATGTCCCTGCCAAGGATTTCCTAATTTGCTTTTATCTTCAATACTCCAGCCATTAAAGAGCATAATAGAGACATATACACCCCGCTCTTTTGCTTCAATAACCCTTTGGCGGACTCTATCAAAATAATCTTGATTAAATTTAGTTAGGTCGAATTTTGGTTTATCATCTTTAGCTAATTCTGTACCTCCTCGATAGTAAGGCAGGGGTTCAAACCAATAGTCTTCAGCCGTATCTGTATACCACTTGGCTTCTTCCCACGTCCATAATCGAAAGAAGTTATGATTATTAGCTTCTAAAAAATCTAAATATTCTGCATAGTTAAAAATTGGTGGAGGATCGTTTAGTCCATTGTCTTGTAAATTTGACCAAGTATGAGCACCTGTTAAATAAGTAATTTTACCAGTACTACTATCTACAAAATAACGTGGATTATCAGGACTAACTTGTAGAGGGCCTGTAGCCAAGGTAGAGCGAAGTTTTGCTAACTTTGATGTCTGGATTGACTCATTATTAATAGTAACAGTTTCCCCAGGATTGAGGTCCCATTTGATAAATTTTTCCACTCTTTGTGTAGCTTGAGATAATTTATTTTCTACTGTTTGTGTGGCTTGAGATAATCGATAGTTAATGCGTGGAGCTTTTTGAATTAAAATAGGTAGACATGCTAGCGCGATCGCTAAAATAAAAAGCAGAAAATATTTACGAAATTTTGGACTAACGCTTTTGATCACAATTACCTCCCAATAACCTTAAATTAATTGGGGTTGTAAAATAATTTAAAGACATTTAAAATACTGTCTTATGACAGTAAAAACCTTCAGCATATTGTTCAGTAGCATTCGATTCAATACCTCTGATTCTTAAGATTGAAGTAAAGGTTTCTTCGGTGAACCACTGTTTATTACTTTGGGTTTGAAAGTGAGTCATCAGATGTTGAATTTTTTGGTGGCAGATAGACTTACTTAGATGAACAAAAAGATTGGGGGAACTAAGATCGCCATCGTATTTAGGAATTTCATATTCCCAAATTAAATGATTGCGAAAAGTATTTCTAGTTAATTCAGAAATTAAACGATGATCTTGATGCAAATCTTGTCGGTAATGAGTCAAAATTAAACCAGGATGTACTTCTTGTTTGAGCTCTTCAAAGTAACCTTTAATTTCTGCGCCAATATAGGGAAAAAAACCGTCTTTAAATCCCTTGACAATGATTTTTTTCTGTTGAACAGAACCAAGGAAATTTTCAGCACTTTTAATCGCTTCTTTTTCTCTTTCTCCTGTCGCTCCAAAAATAACCCAAGTAATACTTAAATCTGGATACTTTTCTATTAATTTCAAAATAGTGCCACCACAACCAATTTCGATGTCATCACTATGAGCTCCAAGACACAAAACTTGTTGAAGTGAATTGCCAAAATTGAGTTTAAGCATTTTCTTCTTTTTAGGACAGGATAAATAACCAAGTAACTAAGAGATTTTTGGCAATACAGACCAGAAAAACTTTCGTTTTTTCCTTCGCTCTCCCAATTAAAACTACTGCTTGGCAAATACCATGCATTCAGTTTTTCCAGGCTTCATCGAAACCAAGAAACTACCGACAAAATCACAACCTCGCCGACTCAACAAGTCGATCACAAACTGCTTTGGCATCAAGCAAGGATAGTGTTGGTATCCTCTACCTTGAGCCAACCAATTTTCGAGGGTGGCATCGTCAAGACATTCTTCAGTTACGATGTCAAACACGATTTTTCCACCAGTTCGCGCAATCCTTGCCATTTCTTCAAAATAGCGGCACATAACCAAAGAAGGTTGTCCTGGCATGACTTTATGTGCTTGAATGAGATCGATAGATTCAGATGGTGTCTGAGAAAGTGACTTACCGTCTGTTGGAAGAGCAATGAGTTCGTATTGTTGTATTAGCCATTGTTCCCAATCTGTTGCCGTTTCATAAATTTCGCAGTAACTAGGATTACAGATTTTCAAAACTTTATCTAAATAACGTCCCGAACCTGGTCCAATTTCACAAACTCGCTCGACTCGCCCTTCAAATACCCCTAGTTTAGTCATCTGATCGATAGTATCTTGGGTTGCACCTGGCTTGTTATGTTTGGCATCAATGTAATCTCCAACCGACAAACCTGCTTCTGTTGCACCGGCGATCGTTTCCTTAAAAGGAATATAATCTCTATAGTCTGTGTAAGGTTGTTTTAAGCGTGTTAGTTTGAGGTCTAGCAATCCGAGAGAACTATTAAGACTCTTCCCTATACTAGCTTTAAGGCTGTTGTTCATAGTTGCGATGTGGTTGCCCGAATTTATAATTGCTTGTATTTTTGCTGTGATTTTCTGAGATAGAACAAATTAAACTATTGATTAAACTCTTAACCCAACAGAAGAAGAACCATTAGGGGTAGTATAAAAACTGGGAGTAGAGAACAACCTATTACTCTTTTGAGATTTAGAAGCAGATTCCCAAACAGCCCAAGGCATTTCTCCTTTGCGATACATCTCATCGAACATCATTTTTTCTTTGAGAGTATCCATACATGCCCAAAAACCTGGATTTCTGTAGCCCACCAGTTGTTGTTCTGTGATTAAGCGTTGAAAAGGTTCGACAACTAATTCTTCTCCAGATTGAATA
>CBDUCX010000059.1:0-21294 GCA_965365755.1 uncultured Pleurocapsa sp. | reverse complement strand
ATGCTGTTGGTTAACAATCTTTCAAAAACAATTAAGAATCAACGACTAACAACTAACAACTAATAAATGGGTTTAAACACACAACGCACTTTCTTAACTGGTCACAAATGAGCTTCGGATGATGATTTGACAAACCAGAGAATTTTGCTTACTTTGACTCCAGGAACAGTAAAATCTTGCTCTATTTTTTCTGAAGGGTATGGTTTTGTCTGGGTAAATTTTGCTTCTCTGGTTATTAAAACCTGTAAAACGCTGAGAGGTACTTGTAGAAAAAGATTACTGGCACAAAAAGCCACTCCAGCGATCGCTAATCCTAAAATACGCCACTGAGGTAAAAAGCCAGCGATCCCAATTGCTAAAGGAGATAAACGATACAGTAACCACAATAGCAATAGCATCATAACTGCGACAATTATGCTCACCAACTTTTGTTTAGCAGTTTTAAATAAAGCTAGTATCTTCCTTTGCTCTTCGTTGAGAGATTCAGGTTTAAGAGATAAAAATAAAATGCTAAAAATATCAAATGGGCGAAATAATTGCATCAAGAGAATGGGTAGAATAGCGATCGCAACTAGTAATGGCAACTCCACGAAATAAGGAAAGCTATTATCCACCGCTAAAGCAGCGAAGGTCACTCCAATGGTGACGGGGAATAGAGCTATTCCCGCCAGATGAATCCATAAGAAGGTTTCAGAACGAAAGGTTTTCATGGAATATTAATGAGCAACTCTACTAGTCTGTCACGACTTGCGCGTTCCCTGCTAACAGAAATAAAAACAAGCCAGTAAATGGAAAATGATCGACAACAGGGTCAATCATTTTCCACAATTTTATGATATTAGGCTGTTGCCAAAGTGCGACGCTTGAAGACTAATTCGTAGGCTTCGATAATATCGCCCTCTTTCCAATCAGAGAACTTGGCAGCCCCAATACCACATTCAAATCCAGTATTTACCTCTTTAACGTCATCTTTCATCCGTTTGAGAGAACTGAGATCACCCTCGTAAACGATTTTACTGCCACGACGAACGCGGATTTTACAGTTACGTACTATTTTGCCAGACAAGACATAACAACCTGCCACAGCACCACGACCAACAGGGAAGACGGCACGGACTTCAACTTGACCGAGGCTTTCTTCTACTTCTTCAGGATCGAGCAGACCTTCCATCGCCCCTTGAATTTCATCTAAGAGCTTGTAGATGATGTTGTATTGGCGAATATCAACTCCTTCGCGGTCTGCTGCCTGCCTTGCACCTGAGGCTAAAGTCGTATTAAATCCAATGATCACCGCACCACTCGCTGCTGCCAAATCGACATCTGTTTCCGTTACTTCCCCAGGGGATGCCAACAGAGTGCGGATTTGAACTTCGTTTTGCGGTAATTGCTGTAAAGAACCTATAATCGCCTCTACAGAACCCTGAACGTCTGCTTTGATAATTAGGTTAAGTTCTTTAAGTTCACCTTCTTGAGCCTGTGCTGAGATGGTACTGAGACTAATACGACGAGAGGATAAAGACTGTAACAATCTGGTATCCCGTTGCTCAATGGAACGCTGATCGGCGATCGCTCTTGCTTCTTTTTCATCTTGGAAAACATCAAACTCATCTCCCGCTTCTGGAACCTCATTCAGTCCTAAAACTTCCACGGCGAAAGAGGGAGTGGCAGCTTCTACTCTTGTTCCAGTATCATCCACCATCGCCTTAACTCGACCTAAAACAGATCCAGCGACAATACTGTCTCCTACTCTGAGAGTCCCGTTTTGCACCAGCAGAGTGGCAACAGGGCCACGATTACGATCCAGATTGGCTTCAATTACTGTTCCCTTAGCCGGACGGTCTGGATTAGCAGAGAGTTCCTCAACTTCCGCCACGAGAAGAATCATTTCTAACAACTCATCCAGATTATCACCCTTAAGGGCACTCACCTCAACCATTGTAGTATCGCCACCCCAGTCTTCGGGAACTAGACCTTGTTCGGTTAACTCCTGCTTAATGCGATCAGGATTTGATTCTGGCTTGTCTACTTTATTAATCGCTACCAACAATGGTACTTCCGCAGCTTTAGCATGGCTAATAGCTTCCTTCGTTTGAGGCTGTACCCCGTCATCGGCAGCCACCACTAAGATAGCGATGTCTGTCACTCTGGTTCCTCTGGCACGCATAGCAGTAAATGCTTCGTGGCCTGGAGTATCTAGGAATACAATTTGCTCTGTTTGACCGTTGTGTTCTACATCTACGTGATATGCTCCAATATGTTGCGTAATACCTCCAGCCTCTCCCGAAGCTACAGTACTCTGGCGAATGGAATCTAACAAAGTGGTCTTTCCGTGATCCACGTGACCCATAATGGTTACCACGGGAGGACGATGTTGAAGATTTTCCAAATCATCAGCGTCCAACATTTCTGTATCTTTGGTTGCTGCTGATTTTTCTTCGGGAGTTTCGACAATTACTCCCAATTCTTCTGCCACCGAACGAGCTGTTTCCAGGTCTAGGGTTTGGGTGATATTTACTGGAATCCCCTTAAAGAATAAACTTCTGATGATGTCTGTTTCAGGAGTATTAAGCCTCTCTGCCAAATCTCTGACAGTAAGATTGTCTGACAAAGTAATTGATTCAGGTAGCGTTGGTACAACAGATTTCCCTTTTGGCTGACGCTCTGTTTTCTGCGTTTTCTCTGTCTTGAAAGATGGCTTACGTGGTTTTTTGTTAGCGCTAGCGGCTGGTTGCTGTTGTTGTAAAGATTTGGGCTTGGCAGGGCGAGCAGTAGATAAGCTAAATGCCTTATTAACTTGGACTGCACTAGCATCAGCATCATCAAAATCATCATCGTCCAAGACCGGTTTTGGCCCGCGACGTTTTTTCGCAGCTTTCCCCTTGCCAGACTTAGCCTGCTTGCCTTCGTCATCTTGTTCATTTTCCCACTCTTTTACTTTACGAGGGGGAGCCGGACGTTTCAAACGAGTAACTTTTTTGACTTCGATGTCATCGGTTACAATGTCTTCTTCATCTACACCATCTAAATTTTCAGTGACTTCTTCATCTACCTCTTTAGCTACCTTACTAACTACTTGACTTTTCTGTGGCCTTTGATGGAGTTTAGGCAGGGGAGCGATAACTTTTTTCTTCTTCTCTGTTTCTTCTGCTTTACTCTGGGGAGGCTCTACAGAGCGTATTTTAGGTCGGCTAGGAGATGGAATCGAATTTTTAGTTTCCACCTTCTTAGCTTGCTGTCTTGAAGGCGGAGCTGACAATTTCGGGGGGGTAGGTGGGGTAGCCATACTGGGTTTGATAACAGGCTCAGGAGCTTTGTTTGCTTTACTTGCTGCCTGAGATGCTGTTGCTTTTTTACTGTCCGAGAAAGACCCTTCAGTTGAAGGGGATTTTACTGGTGTTACAGATTCTCCTCTAGGGTTTCTTGGTGTGGGCGCTTTAGGTCTAGAAGGAGGAGCAACTAACCTGGGAGATGTGCCATTGGACTGAGCTTGAGGCGTCTGAGGAGAAGAGCCAGGGCTATCGATTCGATGATGAACAGCTAAAATTTGCTGTTTGCGCTTTCCTGGAGCCTTAAGTGCTTTAGAGACTTTTCTGTTCCCATTGTCATTCTTGTCGGTACGAGGGGACTTTGCTGCCAAGGCTTTAACTCTTTCTGCGTCATCCGCTGTAATTGTGCTGCTATGACTTTTAACTGCAATATTAAGCTGTTCGCAAATTTCTTTAATATCTTTGTTGTCCAAATCCAATTCTTTTGATAATTCGTATATTCTAACTTTGCCGTTGTTCATCCACTATGCCCCTCAGTTGACTGTTTGTATTTATTTGACCATTTGTTTATCCATGTAGTCTTTCATGTTTTTTAAGTTGCTGATAAAAGTTTGGTGACTCTATCTCAATAATAGTATCTAGATTAAACGATAGAACAATTAAGATTGAACCTTAAATTGTCATCGATGGTAATTTACCCTTTTGCTCTATTTTAAAGAAAAATATCAGATTGTTGCTCAGATATCAGACTTTAAATTCAACAATTTATCTTAATGTCGTCAAACTTTAACATTATTAGCTTAAACGTTCTTGTAAATTTTGATAAATATTATCAGGAATTTTAGTCCTTAAAGCACCTCGAAGACGATTTTTGCTTTTCGCCTGAGTTAAGCATTTGATGTTTGGGCAAAGATAAGCAGAACGTCCCATTCCTTGATCTAGCTGAATTTCCCTGCTTGATGCCAAGCGAACTATTCGCCAAAAGGTTTTTTTGGGTGCAACCTGCCTACAGCTGATACATCGACGATAGTTGATTTGATTCAAACTTGATTCTCTGGTTAATTTTTTGTTGAGTACGCTGCTTAAAAAGCAGCGTGTCGTTCTAATTTTTCGATGACTGACTACCTAGATTGTTTCTGTTTCTGAATTAAGTTCTACCTGCTCTGGATCAGTTTCTACTGGAGCTGGAGACTCTGTGACAGTTGCTGATTCAGTGATAGGTTCAGCATCAGATTCGGTATCAGCGATCGCTTCTGTGACTTCTGTAGTTGCTGTTTCCTCTTGCTCTGCTTGCAAGGCAGCTAGTTCTGCCGCTCTGGCTTTAGCTGCTTCTGCTTGGGCAGCCCATTTTGCCATTTCTGCTTCTTCGTCATATTGATTAATGTCTTTAATATCAATTTTCCATCCAGTAAGACGAGCTGCCAGACGAACGTTTTGTCCTTCCTTACCAATTGCTAGACTTAACTGATCTTCAGCAACCAAGACCAATGATTGCTTTTCTTCCGTGTTGGCTAAAACTACTTGGTCTACTCTGGCGGGACTAAGGGAATTAGAGATATAGGTTGCCGGATCAGGTGACCAACGGATTACATCGATTTTTTCGCCTCTTAATTCATTAACCACAGCTTGAATTCTGGAGCCTCTGGCACCAATACAGGCTCCCACAGGATCAACGTCTCTTTCGAGGGTGTCTACCGCAATTTTAGTGCGAACACCCACATGGCGAGAAGGGGGATGAGCTTCCCTGGCGACGGCCACAATACGGACAATCTCTTCTTCGATTTCGGGAACTTCATTACTAAATAGCTCCACTACTAATCCTGCTGTCGCCCGAGAAACCAGTAACTGAGGGCCACGGTGGGGCGTGTCTCTCACTTTCTTGAGATAAACTTTAAAGGTAGTATTAGAGCGATAGGTATCGTTGGGTAGTTGTTCTCGTTTAGGTAGTTCCGCCTCGACTTCTGGCTGTCCTAAACCGCTTGTGACTGCCACAATTGCTGATTGTCTTTCAAAACGAACTACTCTCGCCTGTAAAACCGTCCCTTCTAGGTCTTGAAACTCTTCTTGAATTAGTTTTCGCTGTTGATCTCTGAGCTTTTGTAATAATACCTGTTTAGTTTGAATTGCTGCCATCCGCCCAAAGTCTTTTTGTTCGGGAGTGACATCAACCAGTACTGAATCTCCCACCTGAATTTCTGAGTCGTCTACCTGCTCTTGTACTTCGCTCAGAGCGATTTGGTGATCGAGGTCTTCAATTTGATCTTTACTAATGTCAACAATAACTTTGGTTGTCAGGATCTGAAAACCTTCTTCTTCTGTATCTAACTGAACATTGAAGTTTTCAAAATATTCTTCGCTAAACTCCTCATTGCGGTCTTTGGAACGACGAAACTTCTCGTAGCCTTTGATTAAGGCTTCCCTTAATGCTTCCTCGACAGAGCTACCTGGTAAGTTATATCTCTGGCTAATTTCGTCGATGGTTGCCCTCAGACCAGGCAAACTGACTAGGGTCATGTTGTACTCCTAAAAATAGTGAAATTAATTTTTGAGCTACTGATATTGATTAATCTTGGTTGCCAAATATAAAAGCCGAAGCTGGCTTATCCGACATCAAGCTGTACTTTTGCCACTAATTCTCGGGGAATGGCGATCGCTTTTCCCTTTTGGTTGATGTGAACCGCCGTTTCGTCTCGATTTTGTAGTCGTCCTTGCCATTGCTTATGATTTTTATAAGGAGCAAAGGTTTTGATGGTTACGGCAAACCCTTTGAAGGCGATAAATTCTCGATCTGTGGTCAGGGTTCGGGAAATGCCTGGGCTAGAAATTTCCAAAACATAAGCTCCAGGGATAACTTCTGTCAAGTCTAGCTTTTCCTCTAGAATGCGACTCATTTGCTCACAGTTTTCTAAACTAGTGTCTCCATGGGGATTTTTAATGTCTATCCTCAGAATTGGAGGCGTTCTATTGGTTTGAAACACTACATCAACTAATTCTAAGTCGAGATCTTGTGCTAAGGGAGATGCCAGTTCAATAATTTGAGGAACTATGGGATGAGTCATGTTGCGGAAAAGGTGGTGGGTGCTACGCCAACTAAACTTGATTTAAGTTGAGATTTGATTGCTAGTCTAATTTAGACAACAAAAAAAGCGGGCTAGCCCCACTTTCATGCTGCTCAATATCTTTGTTAAATAGAAAGCCGTTGGCTTACTTACCAATCTTTCTGCAATACATCATAGCAACAAATTTGAAATTGCGACAATCTCAGGTCGTTACAACTAGCTTAATAAAGCTAAGAGACGTAGGTGAACCCTACTCAGCCTTAAAATAATCTAAAACTAAGAAGTGGCTCCTCTACGTCTCCTTCAACAATCAGAAAACTGAATCTTTTCTAAGATTGAGCAAGTTTATTAGAACAAACCCAAAGTTAGAGACTCGTCAATGGGGAAAGTTGCCCCAATTCCCAACCAGATAGTTACCACAGTGCCAAACAGAAAGGCTGTAGTAGCTACCGGACGACGGAAAGGATTTTGGAATTTGTTAACGTTTTCAATGAAAGGAATTAACATCAAACCTAAAGGTACTGCTGTTTGAGCCGCAATTCCCAACAGTTTACTAGGAACAACCCGTAAAATTTGGAACACTGGATATAGATACCACTCAGGCAAAATTTCTAAAGGAGTGGCAAAAGGGTTCGCAGGTTCGCCGACAATCGCAGGATCAAGTACCGCTAAACTAACAACTAAACCAATAGTTCCTAAAATAACTACAGGGAAGATGTATAAAAGGTCGTTAGGCCAAGCGGGTTCACCATAGTAATTGTGACCCATGCCTTGAGCTAACTTAGCGCGTAGAGCGGGATCGCTTAGATCCGGCTTTTTTAAAGTGGACATAGTTTTTTCTCCTAAATTTACTTGAAATCAGCAATTAATTGGTTTACAAGGGACCAGAAATACCTTGCTTACGAATCATCAAGAAGTGCAACAACATGAAGACCGCAATTAACCAAGGCAGAACAAAGGTATGTAAGCTATAGAAACGGGTCAAAGTAGCTTGACCAACACTAGCACCACCCCTTAAAAGCTCAACCATTTGATCGCCGACAATAGGAATTGCAGCTGGTACACCAGATACAATTTTCACCGCCCAGTAACCGACCTGATCCCAAGGTAAGGAGTAGCCAGTAACACCAAAGCTGACGGTAAGTACTGCCATTACTACTCCAGTGATCCAAGTTAACTCGCGGGGCTTTTTAAAACCACCCGTTAGATAAACGCGGAAAACGTGAAGAATCATCATCAAGACCATCATGCTAGCGGACCAGCGATGGACAGAACGAATCAACCAGCCAAAGCTGACTTCGTTCATGATGTACTCAACGGAAGTAAATGCTTCGGATACGCTGGGTTTATAGTAGAAAGTCATGCAGAATCCAGTCGCAAACTGAATTAAGAAGCAGACTAGAGTAATACCACCCAAGCAGTAGAAAATATTGACGTGGGGTGGTACATATTTGCTGCTGATGTCGTCAGAAATCGCTTGAATTTCCAGACGCTCATCAAACCATTGAAAAGTTTTAGAATCTGTTACTTGTTTAGAAAACATGAAGCCTGTAAATTAGCTAACAAAAAATAATTATGGATGGCTTTCCCAACTAGCTTTGAGATTTCCAGCATCTCTTCTACCTTACAAGAAATTTGTGCTTGTAATAATGAGCAGGAGAATACTGATAAAGGCTTTCGGTAGTTGGTGCGTACTTATTAAAAGCTTATCTGCCTAAAGACAGAAAGCACGCTCTATGTATATTTGCTGTTTAAGTCCATAGCAGGTTCAACCAGATAAATAATGGCTTTACCCTACTCAAAAAATGTAACATAGCTTTAAGCTATGATGTCTTGGTCTAATTCCGTATTATACGTCATATTCAGGTGGGGATAACCTCGTATCATCTAGTAATCATAAATATAGTCTTTTTACTAAATAGAAAAATTCTCTGTTTATACGTAACAATTAATTAAGAATTCCTGAATTAAAATAACTATCAAGATATCGCCCTATTATTTTGCTCATGGTCAAGAAAGTTTTTTCCCTCGCTCTATTGGTAATGTTTTGCTTTGCTTCCCTCTGCTGGTATGCACCTGACGCTCAAGCCTTCACTGAAGAACAAAAATTGATGCTGCAATCTTGGCGCATTGTCAACCAATCCTATTTAGACGAAACCTTTAATCATCAAAATTGGTGGAAGCTGAGAGAAAAGTTCATCAAAAAACCATTGCGCGATCGCGAGGAAACTTATGCTGCCATTGAGGAGATGCTGGCTACTCTCGACGATCCTTTTACCAGACTGCTTAGACCAGAGCAATATCACAGTCTACAGGTCAACACTTCGGGGGAGCTTTCTGGAGTGGGATTACAGATCAACGTTAACCCTGAAACCAAGCTGATTGAAGTTATTTCACCTCTGGCTGGTTCCCCTGCCGAAGCAGCAGGAATTGAACCGAGAGACAGTATTTTGGAAATTGATGGCATCGATACCACAACCATTACCCTGGATGAAGCAGCGGCTAAGATGCGTGGCAAAATCGGCACGAAAGTTTCTCTGAGAATTCAATCTGGTCAAGATCAAGCTGCCAAACCCCGTAATGTAGAAATAGTGCGCGATCGCATTTCTCTCAATCCTGTCTACACAGCTTTGGATACTAATACTGACAAGAAAGTTGGTTATGTACGACTCAATCAGTTTAGTGCTAACGCTGCTAAAGAAATTGCTCATGGAGTCAGTGATTTAGAAAAACAGGGCGCAGAAGCTTATATTTTGGACTTACGCAACAACCCAGGCGGTTTATTACAAGCGGGCATAGAAATTGCGCGGATGTGGCTTGATGACAGTACAGTTGTCTATACTGTGAATCGACAAGGGGCTTTGGGTAGCTTTGATTCTAATAGTGAAATGTTGACGGAAGATCCCCTAGTGGTTTTGGTTAACCAAGGAACGGCAAGTGCTAGTGAAATTCTCGCGGGAGCATTACAAGATAACCAAAGAGCTTTGTTAGTAGGGGAGAAAACCTTTGGCAAAGGGTTAATTCAGTCTTTGTTTGAATTACCTGATGGTGCTGGTTTAGCAGTAACGGTAGCTAAATATGAAACCCCTAATCATACAGATATTAATAAACTAGGGATTATGCCTGATGATGTGATTTCCCAAAAACCAATTACTTACGCTCAGATCGCTACAGAAACCGATCAGCAATATCAAGAGGCACTGAGACTAGTAACCTCTCAAAAGAACATTTTGGCTAATGCAGGGTGAATATAGTTCGTAGTTCGCAGTTCGTAGTTCGCAGTTTTATTGTGGGATAATGCTGTCAAGAATAAAACCGAGTTTTAAAATAGAAATCATCAATGTTTAATTTTACGGGAGAGCGACCCAGTAATTTAGGTGTTAAAGACGGCAAATTAGCTGCTTGTCCTGGAACTCCTAACTGTGTAAACAGTCAAAGTGAAGATGCTAAATCGAAGATTGAACCTTTGCCCATGGTATCTATTGCCGAGATCAAAAAAGTGGTTGAAAGTATGGAAAGAACTACCATCATTGAAGAGACGGATAGTTATCTCTATGCAGAATTCCAAAGTAAGTTAATGGGCTATGTGGATGATGTAGAGTTTTATCGTGACTCCACTGCTAATGTCATGCAGGTTCGATCTGCATCCCGCCTGGGTAAATCAGACTTGGGAGTCAACCGTAAACGAATTGAAGAAATTAGAAGCAAACTCAAATAAGTAAACCAGATATTAGACAATAGATTAGAAGAATTACAAGGGTTGAGTTAGCTTGACCCTTTTTTCATTGTTTAAAAAAACTATTTGTTATTAATTACTCATATCCAAAATCATGCCAACTACAGCCTCTAGCAATAAATCTCCTCTTGCTGCTAATATCACTGCCAAACTCCAGTCTGGAGAGAGTTTAGCCAATGCCGACTATAGTAATCAGGATCTATATGCGATCGCTCTTAACCAAGCTAATTTAGAGGGGGTTAACTTGGCTCAGAGTATTTTAAGCAATGCTGATTTAATTGGAGCAAATCTTAAAGGGGCAAATCTCCAGAATGCGGACTTGAGAGGAGCAAATTTAACTGGGGCAGATTTAACTGGGGCAGATTTAACTGGGGCGTATCTGAGTCGTGCTGATTTACGTCGAGCTAACTTGAGTAATGCTAATCTTCAGGATACTAAATTTACAGTAACTATCTACGACAGCGACACTATTTTTCCTGAAGGATTTAACTATAAAAGCTCGGGTGCAGTGGGGCCTGGTGCTAAACTTAATGGAGCTTTTCTCAATACTGCTAATTTGCGAGGAGTAGATCTGACAGGCGCAAAAATGATCGGAGCTTATCTTAGTGGGGTAGATTTTACAGGGGCGATTTTAGATGATGTTTCCTTTAGTGGGGCAAATTTGCAAAAAGCAATCATGACAGGAGCAAGTTTACGTAATGCTCGTTTAGGCAACACTGAACTCAAAGGAGTAGATTTAAGAGCGGCAGATCTCACGGGGGCGAACTTAGATAACTTACAGAGTATTGCAGGGGCAGATTTTAGTATGGTTACAGGTTTGAGTGACCAGGCTCGTTCCGCCATTTTAGGCTTCCCTGCGTCGGATTTGACTACTTGGAATGGCTATACCCGTTGCAATACAAAGGACAGCTTAGATAGTTGAGGTTGATGATTTTAAATTGTAAGTTATTGAAAAAACGTGATAAGTTCAACTATTATTTAGCTAAAATTAGCTTAATTTGCCTACTAGTATTTTCTTTACTTTTGCTTGGTAGTTGCAGTAACCAAAAACAAACGAGTTCGTCAGAAGTTACTGAGATAACCTTTTGGCACGGAATCAATCCGCCCGAAAATCGTGATATTTTCCAGGGATTAGTAGACAGTTTTAACCTAAAAAATCCTGATATCCAAGTAAATGCAATATATATTGGTCAACCCGATGCTCAATTACCCAAAATATTAGCCGCAACGGTTAGCAACCAACCACCTGATATTCTCTGGTTTGTAGCCCAAATTGCAGGCAAGCTCAATCAATTAGGGGTATTATTACCCTTAGACAACTGGTTCAATGATTCAGCTATTAAAGCAGAAATTGACCCTGCGATGTTCGGCTCGATGGAATTAGACGGGCATATTTTATCTGTCCCTTTTGCCACTAACAATGCTGCGGTGTTCTATCGTCCTAGTTTATTTGAACAAGCAGGAATTACAGATATTCCGCAAACTTGGCAGGATTTACAGCAAATAGCCCAAAAACTAACTCAAGATCAGAATAATGATGGTCATCCTGAGCAGCAGGGTATTTACTTATCATTAGGTAAGGGAGAATGGACCGTATTTACCTGGCTGCCTTTTATCTATAGTGCAGGAGGAGATTTATTACAGTCAGGACAACCAGATCTAGTTAATCAAGGTGCGATCGCCGCTTTACAATTTGGTGCAGATTTAGTTAAAGATGGGGTAGCTGTTTTGTCCCCCCCAGAAAGGGGTTATGAGATTGATGACTTGATCGCGGGAAAAGTGGCAATGCAAATTACAGGGCCTTGGACATTAGCTCAGTTAAAATCAACTAATATAGACTATGATGTCTTTCCCATCCCTGTGGCACAAAAGCCTGCTGCGGTAATAGGCGGGGAAAATCTATTTGTCTTTAAAACCACTCCTGAGAGAGAACAAGCTAGTCTAAGGTTTTTGGAATATGTCTTAAGCGAAGAGTTTCAGACAGCATGGGCATTAGGGACAGGTTACTTACCCGTAAACACTAAATCTCAGCAGAGTGCAGCCTATCAAAATTTTGTGGCAGAAAACCCAGTGGTAAAAGTATTTCTCGCTCAAATGCAATGGGCAAAATCTCGTCCTATTATCCCCCAATACAATCGACTTTCCGAAAACTTAGGTAGGGCGATTGAAGCCAGCCTTTTAGGTAAACAAACCCCTGAAGAGGCATTAAAGCGATCGCAACAACGTTTAGAATTAATTTTTAATGATTAACTTTAAAACAATTTAAAATTTGAATGATTCACCTATTTCTTTGACCCTCTTGCCTATTTCTTGAATATCTTTATCTATAGCACTAAGGTCTACTATTTTTTTAGCTTTTATGGTATTTACTTTAGCTTTTATATCATCTTCAAGAGAATTGTTTTTTTCCTTAATTGGAATCTTGTTTGGGGTTGGTTGCTGAGATTCACCTGAGTTTTGGAGCTGATTATCTTTACTTTGATTCACCACAGGAAATAAGTAAACTACATGACCTTCCTCGGTAGTGTCAAAATTAGCTTCAAATTCTATAGCATATTGCTCCAAATACTTTCTGGCTTCTTGACCTGTAATGTCCGCTTTGATAGCGAAGTCCATAACCGTAATCGCTCCATTATTACCTTGAATTAGTTCAAAGAATATTGAACGTAAGCGTTTTTCTTGTTGACTATTTTTAAACTTTAAAAGTTGCGATAACCGCTTGATGATTGTCATGATTTTTAAATATTTAAGAATTTATTATTTTTGTCATGTCCGTAAATTATCTGCTAGTAATATTTCAGGCACCAATTCCAGAGTAATTCCTACCAACATTCTAGATAATCCCTGCACATCAAGTTTTGAAAAAAACTAAAATGATCAGGTGATTTCTGGCTAAGTAAGTAGGGCGAAATAAAGTTAAATAGATTAAGAAGTATGAATCTAATTAAAGCTATTACAACTAACCACTAACCACTAACGGTCTTAACAAGTTAAACTCGCGCGTTCCCTTGCTAGGGCAGCATTCCCTTGCGCCTTACGGCGACGCGGGGTCGCTCGTCAATTTTATTGATACCGACCTACTTAATCGATTAACAGGGCTGTTATCTCTTCTTCTACTGTAATCAATTTCTGACCAACGGGCACAATCGCTAGTCCATTAGTTTTTGCCAAATTAATTAAATTACCTGAACTGTGACTACCACCAGCTAAACTAAATTCGTACTTACCATTAACTAAATGTAGTTGTCCCCAAAGATAGGTTTCCCGTCTACCACCAGCTTTCAAGTCATGGCGAGTAGTGGCATTGACGAATTGTGTTTGATAGTTTGCTATCCCCGATAGTTTTTTCAGGGCAGGTTGGACAAAACGCCAGCAGCTAACCAACGCCGACACGGGATTACCAGGAATACCAAAATACAGACAGTGATTATCAAAAGTAGCAACGGTTAAAGGTTTACCTGGCTTGACTGCCACACTATGGATATGTAAAGTACCGCCCAATTCTGCCAAGATGCGATCTACGTAGTCATAGTCACCCACAGACACACCGCCAGTAGATAAAACCAGATCGGCTGAGGCAATTGCTTTCGCGATCGCTTTTTTTAAGGCTTCAGGTTGATCCCGAACAATCCCTAACTTAAGGGGAATTCCCCCGTTATGAGCCACAAAGCTAGCTAGAGCATATTGATTAGAATCTACTATTTGTCCTGGTTGCAAAGACTGTTCAGGAGTGACTAATTCATCACCTGTGGATAAAATTGCTACCCGAGGGCGACGATAAACCGCAAGTTGGGTACATTGGGCAGTGGCTAACACAGCAATTTCTGCTGCGCCAATTTTTTCCCCTGCTTCCAGCAATGGTGTACCTGCCTGATAAAATGCTCCCTGATGTCTTACAAACTCTTGGAGTTTAAGAGTGCCCAGGATCGTAACTTGATTCCCTGATCGCTGAGTATTTTCTTGCATGACTATGGTATCCGCCCCTTCAGGTAACATTGCCCCTGTAAAAATGCGAGCAGCTTGTCCTGGTTTAATCTCTATTTCAGGGCGATCGCCCGCAGCGATTTCGCCCACAACATCTAGGGTTACAGGATCATCTTCACTACAGTTTTTGACATCTTCATAACTTACTGCATAGCCATCCATTGCCGAGTTGTCCCAATGGGGACAATCGAGTTTCCCCGTAACGGTTTGAGCTAGTATGCGCCCGTTAACAGCTTCTAGATCGACGATCTCCGTGTCAAGCTTGGAATCTAAAACTTTAACGCGATCAAGAATAATTGCTTCGGCTTCGTTGACAGACAACATATATTTAGAAAAGTTAAAATCAATAGAAAATCAATAAAATTCTTTATAAAGTCTTAGAACTTTAAAGGTAATCTCTGAATATTTTAATTCCCATTCGACTTAGTAGAGCGTCAAGATTGATTTGAGTCATGGCATGATTAAATGTTCTCTCTTGTGCTCCTTGTCCCCTTATCCTCCTTGTCTCATCTCAACCTCTCAATAAAAAATAGACAGACTATTAGTATATGTACGACGACTATAAACCTGAACCTGATTATAGAAGATATCCTAAAGTTCCCCTGGATAGAAGGACTGGCGCATTTGCGATCGATTTTTTAAGTGTCTGGTTTATCAGTTCTTTTTTTGCGTCTAATCTATTTTTTCAGTGGTTAGTTTTTTTACCTACCTGGTTCATCTGGCGGGTGTTGATTGTCGAGAAAAATCAAGGTCAAAGTCTAGGATGTTGGGCATTTGATATTAAAGTGATTGATCCTCGTTTTAACCGTGTCCCCGATCTCTTGGCTTTAGTCAAACGAGAAGCAATCATTGGTTGTGGTTCGGCTTTGGCGATCGCAGGATTGCAAATAAATGTCCGTAATGGTTTATCTATGTTGCTATTGTTAGCTCCTCTGGCGATCGATTGTTCCCTGGCATTGCTCGACGAAGCAAATAATTTGGCTTTTCATGACCGTGTTGCCGAGACTTTTATGGTTCAAACGGAAAGGGGTTTTTCTCTCGACTTAAGATTTAAAAAAATATTTGGTCAAATCCAGCGCAATATGCGAAAATAGTAAGCTGCGTGTCAATACGAGTAAAAATATAAATAATAATTCTTAGCAAAAACCATGGCAAGCAAGAAAGGCGTACGCATCGTTATTACTTTAGAATGCACTGAGTGTCGCAGCAACACTAACAAACGTTCCCCTGGTGTATCCCGCTACACTACTACTAAAAACCGTCGCAATACCACCGGCAGAATGGAAATAAAAAAATTCTGTACCCATTGCAACACTCACACTGTCCACAAAGAAATTAAGTAATTTTTTAAGTAATTTTTCAAAAATTTCTCAATAATAGGTAAACCGAAAACTCAAGAATCATGGCATATTATCGTAAGCGTCTTTCCCCAATTAAACCCAGCGATCCCATTGACTATAAAGATATTGAACTGCTACGTAAGTTTATTACCGAAAGAGGAAAAATCCTGCCCCGTCGAATTACAGGATTGACTGCTCAACAGCAGAGAGATTTAACTGTAGCAGTAAAACGAGCTAGAGCGATCGCTTTATTGCCGTTTGTGAATAAAGAAGGTTAAAGAAAAAACTATTTTTATAGTTCTTTTATAGTTCGGTGGAGATAATCAGCCAGCGAAAAGTAAACTAGAAAGTAGTGTTGTAAGCAAATCTCAAGTACAAAGCTGGTGGAACAAGGAAAGCTGATTGAATTCAGAGTGCAAGGAGAACGTCGTCTTGCAGTTGCCGAAAGACCAGAAGGTAAGAAAGATTGGATCGTAATTGACGCAGGGGGACAGTCACATAAGATACGTCCCCAGAGAGTCGATTACACAGTTGATGGTATCTATGAACCTTCAGAAATTGATAACTTTTTAGCAGAAGTAGAAGCCTATTTAGACCCCAGTAGTTTAGAGATCGCCTGGGAAATGTTAATCGAAGATAATGACACTGCCACCCCCCAACAAATGGCAGAGCTATTATTCTCAGATCAAAGTCCAGCAACTTGTTACGCGGCTCATTACTTGCTTAGTCAAGACAAGATTTACTTTAAGCAAAAGTCCGATCATTACGAACCTCGTTCTGCTTCCCAAGTAGCGGAAATCAAGCACCAATTAGAGGTTCAGGCACAGAAAGAACAAGAAAAAGTAGAATTTATTACCCATCTCCAACAAGCTTTAGCAGGAGAAAAAATAGAATGGAGTGAGAGCGATCGCCTCCGCCTCGAATCTATTGAAAAAGTAGCTCTCGAAACGACTAACCCTCATAAAGTAGCGCAAGAAATCCTGCAAGAAGCTGGTAGAAAATGTGATCCCCAAGCAGCTTTTCAACTGCTAGTGGATATAGGATGGTGGAGTAAGCACGAAAATCTATTCTTACGCCGAAGTGCTTATCCAACAACTTTCTCTAAAAAGGTACTTGATGTGGTGCAACCCCGTCTGCAATCTGACCCTGCCGAATCCCATAACCGTTTAGATTTAACTCATCTTAAAGTTTGTACGATTGATGATGAAAGTACCACGGAAATTGATGATGGTTTAAGCGTCGAATATTTGGATAATGGCACAACCAAGATTTGGATTCACATTGCCGATCCGACTCGCATTGTCGATCCTGGAGACGAACTAGATTTAGAGGCTCGCCGCCGCAGTACCAGTTTATACCTACCAACAGGTATGGTTCCCATGTTCCCCTCAGAATTAGCAACTGGGCCGATGAGTTTGGTACAGGGTAAAGTATGCTCTGCACTTAGCTTTGGAGTGATTCTTGATGAAGAAGGGGGAATTCAAGAGTATGAAATTCACTCTAGTCTCATTAAACCGACTTATCGTCTTACCTATGATGACGTAGATGAGATGTTGCAATTAGGGGTACAAAATGAACCTGAAATTTCTGATTTAGCCAAGATTTCTTACCTGAGAAGGAATTGGCGTAAATTACAAGGCTCGATTCAAATCAAGATGCCAGAATCGATTATTAAAGTAAAAGATGATGAAGAAGTAACCATTGAACTGATTGATAGTTCTCCTTCTCGTCAGCTAGTTGCCGAAATGATGATCTTAGCAGGTCAAATTGGCGGAAGATACGGCAGCGAGCATAATTTACCCTTGCCCTATAGAGGTCAGCCTCAACCTGAATTACCATCAGAAGAAGAATTATTAAGTCTACCTGCTGGCCCTACCCGTTTTTGCGCCTTACGTAGTTGTATGCCCCGCAGTGAGATGAGTATGTCTCCCATCCGTCATGCCTGTTTGGGTCTAGAAAGTTATGTCCAGGTAACCTCTCCCATCCGTCGCTATACTGATCTTCTATCTCATTTTCAAATCAAAGCTCATCTCAAAGGTGGAGAATTACCCTTCTCCCGTGAAGAACTTCAGGAGATTGTTTATAGCGTTAGTAGTTCATCTTATGAGGCAACCCTTGTCGAACGCCAAACAAATCGCTATTGGGGTTTAGAATATTTGAGACGCAATAGTGAATGTGTCTGGGATGTATTAGTCTTGCGCTGGTTAAGAGAAGATGAAAACTTAGGTCTAATTTTAATTGAAGATCTAGGAATGGAATTACCCCACCGCTTTGACCGTCCTGTTACTTTGGGTGAGCGGATGGAGATGCAGGTAACTCGTGCCGATCCTCAACGAGATGAAGTCCGCTTGAGAGAGATTACTGAAGCGGAAATTCAGGCAATAACATAAGTTGCCTTACGCGAGAATCAACAAACTGCGTTTTCTATCAGATTTAAAAAAGTAACAAGCGATACAGACAAAAATAAAGCTATAACGGCTATGTAAAAATGATCGCGAAGTGGTATTTTGCGATCGTTTTTTGTGTCAAAAGAATGTTTGATATTTGTCATACTTCTAACTTTGAAGAAATACATCAATAAACTAACTAAATATATTAACTGCTCTTACTACTGAAATATCAGACACAATTCAATGGTCTTGGTTTGCAGGGTAGCCAGTGCTGATCCTCCCGATTTAAGGCTGTATTCTAGTTCTAATAACAAAGGTAAAGTTGCCAAAAACTGTTCGCTAGTTGTTTGCTGAATTTCTTTGTTAATAAAATAAAGACGATTAGGATTATTAATTCCCGCAGCAGAAGCGATCGCGCCCTTGTCTCTTTCCCCTGCCTGCTGCATCAATTTAACGATTGTCCAGGTACGAAACTGTCCAATGAGAGTGGCAACAATCTTTAAAGCTGGCTCATTACGGTTAATTAAATTGGTAACTAATCCTAAAGCTTGATTGGGTTTACCATCCCTAATTGCTGCTGCTAATTGGAGGCTGTTTTGCGTGTTACACAGCACCAGTTCTGTCACCGTCTGATCATCTAGGGGCTGGGGATTATCACCCCAGTAGATTTTCAGTTTTTCTAGTTCATTCCATAATTGCCGAGTATTATTACCTACTGATTCTGTTAATAAAGTGATCGCCTGAGTGGTTAATTTGAGCTTCATCTGTTGCGCGACTTCCCTGACTTGTGCCGCAATTAGATCGGTTTTCCACGGAGGAATCAGGCTAAAGTCTCTCACCACAGCATATTTACGTAACAGCTTAGTTGAACCTAATCTACCATCTGGTTTTTTGCTGGTAGTTAATAATAAGTGGGAGGTTTGGGGAATCACTTTTAAAGTACGCTCCAATTCCGCCAAGATATCACTATTAGGTTTTTGCTGACAAAGATTAGTATTGACTAACCACACCATTCTTTCTCCCATGCCGAATACAGGAGTCATCACCTGATTTAACCCCTCAATCACCGCTTCTGGGCGATCGCCTTCTAACTGATGATAGTTAAACTGCAACCAGTTAGGATCTAGTACTTTATGGCGTAATTTCTCTACGGCTTGGGCGATCGCAAAATCATCTTCTCCCCAGTATAAATACACCGGCATAATCGACACCTTCGGCAGCTAGTTGAAAATTCTCGAAAACTATAGCAAGACTCCTACTTCCTGCGCTCATCCAGCAAGATTTTTTGTAACATAATGTTAACCAAAACAACTCAAAATAAGAGTGTGTCTTAATAGTCTGTTTAATATTGTCCCATTTATATAAAGATACGATTATTTTCCGACTGTAGATATTTCTTCCGTAAAAATTCGGAGCTATATTTGTCACAAAGGAGTAAACAAAAATAATCGCAATGGAAAAGATTAATAAAGTTACAGTCGATTTATTGTTCTGTCTAATTATTGGCTTTTTAATTATCCAGGCATCTAATTCTGCTACCCAGAATGAAGAACTGACAAATACGTTAAGTCACGAGTCTACTCGCATCAGTGCAGATAATCTGAAATAGTACAGAAAATTGTTATCGCCTTTTTTAAATAAACCGATCAATAATTAGTTTCTCTCAACTGATTTTTAGAAATGTAGGATATGCTGGGGAAGAAATAGCTGAGAATCAATAATATAAAACCTAAAAATCAGCTATAGAGCGATTTTTGTCGCTTAAATACGTATTTGTCAGACAGAGCCTTGTAGGTATTTTGAATGAGCTATTGCCTAAACCCATCCTGTCCTAAACCTGTCAATAACCCCAAGTCAAAATTATGCAAAGCGTGTGGATCTAAGCTACTATTGCATGGTCGCTACCATTTAGTTAAAGGTCTAGGAAAAGGCGGTTTTGGAGCTACTTTTCTCGCAGCTGATTTAGCCCTTCCTGGCAAGCCACTATGCGTAATCAAGCAATTACGACCCAATACAGATAATCCCAATTTCCTTTCAATGGCGCGGGAATTGTTCGAGCGTGAAGCAAAAACTTTAGGCAGGGTTGGTAACCACCCTCAGATACCCAGGTTGCTGGACTACTTTGAAGATCGTCAGCAGTTTTACTTAATTCAAGAATTTGTCAAAGGTAATAATTTACAGCAAGAGGTAAAAAAACAAGGAGTCCTCAACGAAGCCAAAGCCAGACAGGTACTGAAAGAGGTTTTGGTAATCCTGAGAGATATTCATGCTCAAAAAGTAATCCACCGAGATATTAAACCAGCTAATATTATTCGCCGCGAGATAGATAACAAACTGGTTTTGATCGATTTTGGAGTAGTTAAAAATCAGGTTAATAGCGGGGGAGCAACTTCTAACCAAACTGCCCTGACTGCTTTTGCCGTCGGTACTCCTGGCTTCGCCCCTCCTGAGCAATTAGCAATGCGCCCTGTTTATTCCAGTGATGTCTATGCTCTTGGTGTTACCTGCATGTATTTAATGAGTGGAAAAGCACCAAAGAATATGGACTGTGACCCCATTACTGGGGATATTGATTGGTTTAAATATGTTGATGTCAGCGACAGTTTTGCCGAAATATTGAGTAATATGCTGGAGGTGGCAGTCAAAAGCCGTTATAAAACTGCTGAAGAAGTTTTGCAAGCGTTAGATATGGAAAATCATGTGGATAGTCTAGCAGAAAGTATGGTGGCCTATCCTACTGTAGCTGATAATAATAGTTTTGCTAGTAGAACGAGAACTAGTATGGACTCTTCTCGTCGCGGTCGTAAAGCACCACAAACTAGAATGTCTCGACGTGGGAGTGGTCAAACTACATCTAATTCCAGATACTCTAGAAGATCTAGTCAACAAACCAGCTTCGAAAGTAGCGCTACTGGGTTTAATAAAACTTCCAAAGCGATAGTGAAACCAGTAAAAATTTCGGCAGAGGAAGTTTTAAAAGCTTATTCTTCTGGGAGAAAAGATTTCGGCCTAAAAGATATGAGTATGCAGGATCTGCAAAAAGCAGATCTGTCTGAGTCTAAATTTCATGGCTCCAAACTAGTTAGGACTAATTTTCAGGGAGCAGATTTGAGTCGGACTACTTTCAGCAAATCTGATGTACGCCAGGCGATGCTCCGTAATGCTGATTTAACTAGATCTGTGTTCAAGTTTTGTAACTTAGAGGGAATAGATTTACGGGGGGCAAACCTCAGTTATGCTAATTTCAAAAAAACTAAATTAAAGGGGGCAAATCTCTGCGGGGCAAATCTTAGCCATAGTAATTTGACTCAGGAACAATTGGAGGAAGTTAAAACTAACTGGATGACAATTATGCCTAGCGGTAAGCGAGGATTTTGGTAAATTTCCCATTCCTCACTGTTGATAATCAAATGATGATCAAAATTCACTGTTCATCTCTTAGACAGTTTCTCATGAGTAATCGGTAAAGCCATCTAGCAGCATAACCAGTTGTTTTACCAATAATTAACTTACCAAACT
>CBDUCX010000058.1:0-21305 GCA_965365755.1 uncultured Pleurocapsa sp. | reverse complement strand
CACCATCGCCAATTCCCGATCGCGATCGCCAAAATGAGAATTGCTGCACAAAATTCGATAAGTTTGTCTCTAATGCCTTAAAGGGTGAAAAAGCGGAGACTGCATGGCGAGATTTTTACCAAGACGAGAAAAACATAGAACTCTGGCCAGGTGCCAAGTCCAAGGAAAATGCTCAAAAAGAAGAGCAGCATTGGCAAGACTTGGTAGCTAAAGCTATAAATGCAAACAGTGATGATGGCTTACTATTGCCTCAAGGCTAATTGTTGGCAGTATGAACCTATGAACATTCTGACTTTTCACGGGATGGGTTAACTTATTAAACATATTTATTAACCTATCCCATGTCTGAAATATCGATATACTCGAAGAATAGAATATAGTAATCCTGATTTTTCTAATAGCAAAATTTTAATTATTAACTTGAAATAAATGCGGGCTTTTGTAACTGGTGGGACGGGTTTTGTTGGGGCAAATTTAATTAGATTATTATTGCAACAAGGTTATGAGGTTAGGGCTTTAGTACGTAAGAATAGTGCCCTAGATAATCTCAAATCTTTAGATGTGGAAATTGTTACAGGAGATTTAAATAGCAGCGAGTTATCTCAGCAGATGTCTGGCTGTCAGGTATTGTTTCATGTGGCAGCACAATACTCTTTATGGCAAGCTGATCGTGAACTACTCTACCATACCAATGTCTTAGGGACACGAAATATATTAGCCTGCGCCCAGCAAGCAGGAATTGAACGAACCGTTTATACTAGTTCAGTTGCAGCCATTGGAGTCAAGCAAAATGGAATAGCAGATGAGACTTACCAAAGTCCTGTAGATAAACTGGTAGGAGATTACAAAAAGTCTAAATATTATGCCGAACAAGAAGCGGTAAAAGCAGTAAAGCAAGGGCAAGATATCGTGATTGTGAATCCCAGCACTCCCATAGGTGCGTTCGATCTCAAGCCTACCCCCACAGGTGAAATTATCGTCCGTTTCTTGCAACGTAAGATGCCTTTTTATGTTGATACAGGACTAAACCTGATTGATGTTAAAGATGTTGCCTGGGGACATATTCTCGCCTTAGAGCAGGGAAAAACGGGCGATCGCTATATCCTGGGGAATCAGAATCTTACTTTTAAGCAATTACTAGGTAAACTAGCCCAAATTACAGGCTTATCTGCGCCCAAATACAGTATTCCCTACTGGATTCCTTATAGTGTTGCTTGGCTAGAAGAAAATATCTTGGCAAAGTTAGGTAAGCAACCCACAGTTGCCCTAGATGGTGTCCGTATGTCTAAACAAAAAATGTTTTACAATGCCAGCAAAGCAGTGAAAGAATTAAGTTTGCCTCAGTCAGACATTGATCAGGCATTACGGGAGGCAGTGGAATGGTTTTCCCAAAGAATAACCAGTAAATGATAATTGATAACTGAATAACTAAAAAATGCGCTTACCTGAAGAACCAGATTTACCCCCCAGAATCAATATTTTGCCGATGATCGACGTGATTTTCGCGATCTTGGTATTCTTTATTGTTTCGAGCCTCTATTTGACTCGCTCGGAAGGTTTACCAGTAAATCTGCCCCGCGCAACCACTGCCGAGGTGCAGAAGACGAAGCAAATCACCGTAAGTCTAGACGAGCAAGGCAAGTTAACGATAGATAGCAAACCGACACAAATAAATCAGCTAAAAGCTGAAATTGAGAAGCTAATTGAAACCGATTCTAATACTACAGTGATAGTTAATGCCGACAAAAGCGTCGAACATGGTCAGGTAGTAGACATAATCGATCAGCTTCGACAGATCCCTGATATACAACTAGCGATCGCCGCTAAAAAGAAAATTGCCCAATAGGGATGATCTCAATTCAATAATGCCAAGGGATTAAGTACTTCTTGATTTCGGGAATGGATTTCAAAGTGTAAATGAGAACCAGTACTATGACCTGTACTACCCATCTCGGCTATTTGTTCCCCCTGATTCACTTTCTGACCATGACTAACCAAATTTCTGTGGTTATGAGCATATAGGGTCACACTACCATCCAAGTGTTCCAGCTTAACTAGATTTCCATATCCACTATGCCATCCAGCACTGATTACTTTTCCTGAAGCAGCCGCTACAATTGGAGTACCGATGGGGGCAGCAATATCGATTCCTCGATGCATTCTTCCCCAACGCCATCCGTAACCAGAAGTTAGTACACCTTGTGCTGGCCACATATAGCCATCGAATGCCCTAGGTAGATATTCGTCAGAATCAGGCAAAGGAGGTAAGGTCAAAGCGACAGTATTCTCTCCCAGCAAGTTTGGCTGAAGATTATATTTTGGTTGAGGTGAATCTAGCTTAGGTATTGCCCCAGATGATTTTGGGGAATCTGATTTTAATTGATACTTTTCCTCAGAATTAGACACAGGAAGCAAACTAGCTGAAGTTGAACTCTTACTAATTTCTGATTTTTGCTGTTTAGACTGGGCGCGCAGTAGTTCTATGTTTGCTCTTAGCTTGGCAATGTACGGGTCATCTTGATTATTAGTTTGATTATTAGTTGCTGTTGCGGGAATTTTGAGTCGTTGGTCAACAAAAATAATATTGGAGTTTTTAATTTGGTTGAGTTTAATCAGCTCATCTCTGGATACCTGATACTTTTGGGCAATTTTATTGATAGTGTCACCCCGTTGTACCTGATGGATACGCTGGGGCGATTTAACTGAGGATGATTTAACAGTAGCGAGAGAAGCGGAAGATTCTGCTTTTTTCTCTGTTACTAGAGCAGATTTTTGCCTATTAGCGATTATATTTGCTCTATTAATCTTCTGGGGAGTAGGGGAAACAACTGAAGCTGCCCTAAACTCACTTAAATCGTTGGCTAAATTTGTTGTCTGAGATTTTGCTGGAAAAGGAATTAAATTAAGAATACGGGGCAAAAAACTAGCAATTTTATTCTGTCGTCGAATAGATCTAAAACCGTCATTTTTGCTAGGTGACAGACTCTGTACTGGAAAGTTAGTTAAATCTGTAGCCTGTGCTGCCTGGTTGAAGCCTGGGACGTGAATTGCTGCTGCTAAAGATATGGAGATACCTAACTTGAGACAAGTATTATTAGCTGTTTTGCTCTTGTTAAAGGATTTGGAGGGGTATTGATTCAAAAGATTCGACTCTGATTGAAAGCTTGTCAGAGATAAATTTCTATTTTGAGTCATGTTTGCGAGGAGTCTATCTTTAATGATTGTTGATACTAATTTGTTAATTATTAATTGATTGTTAATTGGCTTTGAGCCGAATTTTATATACAATTATATTACTAAAATACTTCAAAAATTTTCAATTAGCTTGAATATGAGCATCAGATAAAATTGAGTAGATAAATAGTTGAAATTACTGCTTATTTCTATGGAAGATTAGCTCAAAATGGAGTTTTTAACAAGTGCTGGATGAGCAAAATTTAAATTACAGATGTAAGTTACAGATTAAATTAGGGATTAAGGCTAACTAGTCGCTGATTGTCTAATGGCTTCAAATAATCCAATCGCCACACTAACAGAAAGATTAAGACTACGGACATTAGGCTCAACGATATCGATCCGAACCTTTTCATTACAAGCAGCCATAACATCTGGAGGTAAACCAGCAGTTTCCTTGCCAAACAATAGCCAGTCTGTCTCTTGATACTGACAGTCGAGATAATTTTTGCTACCTCTAACGCTGAAAGCAATTAACCTACCGCCTCTTGGCTGATGGTGCTGCCAAAAGGCAGATAGATCATCGTGATAATGCAGCTTGACATATGGCCAATAATCTAACCCAGCCCTTTTAAGATAGCGATCGCTTATTTCAAATCCCAGTGGCGCAACCAAATGTAACTCTGTACGAGTCGCCGCGCAGGTGCGGGCGATATTGCCAGTATTGGGGGGAATTTCGGGGTTAACTAGAACTACACGAACCATTTAACATTTAACATTTGACTGTTGACTTCTTACGAAGTTTGCTCAACGGGGGGAACCCCCGCAACGCAACTTCGCGCTGTTGACTGTTGACTGACTCAAAAGGCTTGAATCCATTCTTTGATCTCATATTTTGTCCAGATCCCGTTTTGCCAGTAGGGATCGGATTCGACTAACTTGCGAACTGTCTCCTCGGATTCTGCTTCGTAGATACCGAAGACCTTAGTATTATCCTTGGTTGGGCCAAGAGTAACTAATATTCCCTGTTCTTTTTGACCAGTAAGACCATCTAGATGTGCTTGGCGGTAGGGAGTACGCTTTTCCAGAGCATTTTCGCAATAGCTACCCCACATAATGTATTTGGGCATGATATCAAATCCTGTTGTAAGTTTATTAGTTCTATGAGGCAGAAGAAATAAGAAAAAAGTTACATCATGTTATCAGATCACTCAAGATTAATACTAGTTGTAAGGCGATCGCTCGGCTCCGAATTCACGGTTGGGGTAGATATATCTGGGCAAATATTGCATAAGTTTAATATCTATTTGAAATTAAGTTTAATTATTTAATAATGATAAATTTCTAGTCTTATTGATTTCGTAAGTTGTAGGTTTTTTGTTTTTCTTTATTTTGCCTTCTGCAACTGCTTTTTTTAACCAAGCTCGCATTTGTCCTACTTGTACTTCCAAAGATTCAGCGAGAGATTTATCATCTTTTGGTTTGTTTAAATTTTTAAGAATGAAAGGTAGAACTGCCTCATAAATATCTTGAGGAGCATCTTTAGTAGAAATTTTGTAATCATTAGTACTATTATTTGACGTACTATCTGAAAAAGATTTTTGAATTTCTTGCTGAGAATTTCTAGTTGTGTTTGCCCAATCTGAAAAAGAAGTATTACTGTAATCTAATAGTGAAGCTTGCTCAATAAATACTTCAGGTTTTTGTTTATTTTTGAAATCTAATATTCTATCTGCAATTAATACTGTTAGGGGAAGATTCCAAGGAACTTCAGGGAAAGGAACTGCTCCTTTTTCTATTAATTTATGATTGCCGTTAGTTGTATTGTTAGTTATATTGTTTTCTATTCTTACAAAAACAGGAACATCTGTAATTTTCTTTAAGGCTTCTGTTGCACCTGCCCAAGTGCCGCCTTTATTAGCAGTAGAATTAACTACTAAACAATAGTCAGCTAAGGCATATATATATTTATTACGTCCCATTGCATTGCCTACATTAAAACCAGCATCGGGATCGTAGGTTGATATCAGGGTTAGTCTTTTTTCTTGAATTCCTGTACGGTATTTTTTAGCTATTGCTGCTTTAGCTAAACTATCAGCCATCACCCCGACTACTGTTCCCCTTGCTTCCAATGTATCTATCATTGAAGCTTGGTCTACTCCTCTTGCCCCACCTGAAATTACTTGTATGTTTTGTTGAGCACAAGTTTGAGCAAGTTTTTGAGTGTATTCTAACTCTGCATCATCGACATCACGAGAGCCAACAATTGCTAATCCTCCCTGAGAAAGTAATTTCTTGTTGCCCACACCGTAAATAATTGCAGGGGCTTGATGTTTTAGTTTTTGTTTAAGGCGTTTAGGATATTCAGCGTCTCCTCTTCCTAAGATCCATAATCCTTGACTTATCCATTTTTCTACCGCCAGACTTAACATTACACCCCGATTTAGTAAAGCTAATATACGATGAGACTCAAGCTGATTAATATCGAGCTGAAGTAGTTTATTTTGAATAGTAAAATCGAGTAAATCTTTGGGAGTTAAATCATTATCTTGTAACCAACTCGCTAAATTATTATATTCTCCTAAGCTTAAAGGTTTTGGTTCTGTTTTACGAGATAAGCCGAAGCTAGCACATAGCAATAATATTGCTTGAGTATCAGGAGGGAGAACATGATTGGTCATAATTGCGATCGCAAGTTAAACAGCAAGGCAGTATCAATATATTATCTAACTTGATAACGAGTTCAGTGCTAATGCTACAGGAAAAACTTGACCGCTACCAGCACGACGTAATAATGCAGCAATTACGGTAAATGTCCAACGAGAATCAACCATGTCATCAATCAAAAATACTGCACCAGAATTAATTTGATTGGGATCTATCTCAAATACCCCATCTAAATTATGAGCTTGCTGATAGCTATTGTTCATTTCTTTTTGAGGTTTATTATGTTGAACTTTGGTTGCTGCTGGTTGAAAAGGTAAACCTAACTGATTAGCAAGTCTTTGAGCAAAATTGGGGACTAAGTTAGGACGAGTTAGAGAAGTTACACAGGTTACCCAGGTTGGCATAGGTTGAAGTCGCCAACGCCGAATCATTTCTACTGTTCCTTGTACTAAAGCATCATCAAAATGATTATCTTCATATTTACCACGCTTGACTAATTCTCCCCAACCAGCATCACCCCATAAAGATAAGGCTTTTCCTGTTTCTGCTTGCAATTCTGGTTTAATTCTGCCTGAAAATCCATAATTTGGTAATTTTTGTAACCATTGTTTACGAGGTTCAATAATGCGATCGCTTTTGCGAAGATAGACAATAGCATCATTGACTATTGGTGTTGAATATTCGGTAGGTAATAAATTTTGTCCTAAACAAACAGCACACTTACCGCAAGGCTGAGGTGTGGGATCATCTAAAGCATTCGCGAGGAAAGCCATTAAACAGTGATTGCTTTCCATATATTCTTGCATTTGAGCTTGTTCTTGACGACGAATTTTAGTTAATTCCTCTATTTTTGCTGTATTTGGTTGATAATTAATTGCTGTGGCATACCATTTTGAACTTTTCTTAGGTTTAGTTACTGGCGCGGGTGACTCTAAAGAAAGTAATTTTAATACCTTTTCGATTCGTCCTTTTGAGAGATTTAATTGCTGTTGTAATTGAGCTACGGAATAACCATCTTCTGCTTCGTTTAGTGCTTGTAAAACATTTGTTGTATCTGCTACTGGCGGAAAAGCCGTGTTAATAAAATAGTTAACAATTTCATCGTCTTCTTTGCCATTAAGCAGAATACCATAGGCTTTTTCTACTGCTCTACCTGCTCTACCTACTTGTTGATAATAGTGAACAACTGAGCCTGGACGTTGATAATGAATTACAAAAGCTAAATCGGGTTTATCAAAACCCATACCTAGAGATACAGTTGCTACCAAAACTTTTATTTCATTATTCAAAAGTTGGTTTTCTAATTGTTCTCTTAATTCAGCATTGCGTTGAGAATTAGGGTCTAATTTACTATGATAGGCTTTAGCGTTTATCCCTTTGATAATTAACCAATTTGTAAGTCTTTCTGCATCGGCAACGGTTAAAGTATAAATAATTCCGCTACCAGGAATCTGAGGTAGTATTTCTGCTAACCAAGCCATTCTTTCAGCTTGACTATCAAGATAAATGTTTTGCAGTTGTAAACTATTTCTAGTTAAAGCACCCCGAGATATTTTCAGAGTTGAACCCAGTTGATTTTTGATATCATCAACAACTCGATTATTAGCTGTAGCGGTAGTTGCTAATACAGGAATATTTGGAGGTAATGCTTGTAAAATTCTAACTATACGCCGATAATCAGGACGAAAATCGTGTCCCCAATCCGAGATACAATGAGCTTCATCAACTACAAATAAACCAATATTTCGAGAGATAGGTAATAACGTATTTTCTAGAAAATCTTGATTGGCTAATCTTTCAGGAGAAATTAAAAGAATATCTATTTGATTAGTTAGCAGTTGAGCTTGAATTTTATCCCAGTCTCGTTGATTACTAGAATTGATTGTAGTAGCCTTTACGCCAATTCTTTCTGCTGCTGCAATTTGATTTCGCATCAATGCCAATAGAGGTGAGATTAGAAGAGTAACCCCCGAACCGCGATCGCGAAGTAACTTAGTCGCTATAAAATAGACTAAACTTTTACCCCAACCTGTACGCTGCACTACTAACAATCGAGCGTTATTTTGTAGAAGTTCTGAAATTGCTTCCCATTGTCCATCTCGAAACTTAGCATTTGATTTATTGAGAGCATTTTGTAGAAGTGACTCTGCATCATTATAAATTGCAGCCATATGGTTAAATTCTGTTTATTTTGCAATGTAATCTTTCAAACATCAAGATACTAACCCAAAACTCTAGAGCGATTAATTAGATTGGTGTTGGGATAAAAAATTGACATTCTACCTTTCTCCAAGGATTCAACTATAGCCGTACAAAGTTATGTTAGGACAAGTTTATTGGATTCAGGGTAAGTAATGAGTAATGAGTAATAAGTAATAAGTGTCCTAACCAAAATACGTAGTGCTATAGATCGCCTTTTAATAACGACTTTTAATAACGAATTGCAAAATCGGGAAATTCATCCTCATGAGGCATTGTTTCAAGCTGGATATTGTTAACTTCAGCCGCAGGGGAACCAGATTTAGACCATTCAATTAACCGATCTACTTGGAGTTCATCACCTTGGGCGACAATTTCTACATCTCCGTTAACTAAATTTTTGACGTATCCGTAAAGTCCTAATTTTAGAGCTTGTTGACGAGTGTGGTATCTGAAAAATACACCTTGCACCTTACCCGATACTGTTAGTTTGACCTGCTTCATAGTTTTGCGGCGATTCCCTGGACTCTGCATTTATTGAATGGTGGGCTTCCATGTACGCCCTCAACAAAGTATTAATCCTGGTTTGATAGCCCTTGCCTTGAGACTTAAACCACTCCAACACATCATTATCAATCCGCAAGGTTACTTGAGTCTTTTTCTGGCTGGGAACTAAGCCCTCTCGAACTACAGCCTGGGCAAACATTTCTGGCGTAATTTCAGGGCAATCAGATAAATCAATATCTTCATCAGTCATAGCATCAAGCCGTTGCCAATCTGTTTTAGATTTGCTTGAAGTAGGTTTTTTGTTCATATTTAGTTGCCTTTCTTGCAGAAATAATACGTATGTAGTCTTCGCTCTCTGTATGGACAATGGCAATAACTCGCCCTTTAAGTAAACCGAAAGTCACGAACCGTTCTTCTCCGTAATCAAATCGATCATCTTCTAAAGTCACAATCGATCCGCTAAAAATCGCTGGAACATCTACAAAATCGATACCATGCTTGCGGAGGTTAGAAATACGTTTTGACTCATCCCAATCAAATGTCATATCTTAAATTGTAACTACAATTTGTCTTTACAGTAAGTCCTTTGTCATTATGACCTTAGTAATCGGTATAGAGCGATCGCATTTTAATAAGGAATTGCAAAATTGAGACATTGATCTTCTTCAGTAGAGATATCCTCTAGAGTGGACGCTATCCAATACTGTTCGGTTAGTCTTCTCAAGTTATTTCATTCGCCCCCTAAATCCCCCAATCCTGGGGGACTTTCATAGGGGACTTTCAGTTATTTTTCTCCCCCAAATTTGGGGGCCGGGGGGCTTAACCGAACGGTATTGGGACGCTATCTTGATTAGTTGTCTCAGATGGAAATACAACCCGCTGTAGTTCGGCTATTTTTTTGAGGAATTGCCATTTTTACTGCTATGATTTTGGGCTTTCTCTTGGAGCAAATGGAGTTTGTAAGGTTCTTGCTCAATTGTCTGAATATATTCAGAATCTAAATAGGGTTGATATGTTTTATTCTCAGCAATATAACTTTGGAAAAATACTAAAGATAGAATATTTTGATAAGTTTTTGCTACTTGAGAAGCTTCTGCTTGTTTAGATTGCTGCTCTTTTGATAAAGTGACATTAGAATGGGGCAACTTTTCGGAAATTACCAGGTAATGATCGCCACCAAGGGAATTAAATAATGGTACTTGTTCCTCCAGCAAAGAAGTTAAAAAGTCTTGATCTACTACCTGCAACATAGTTGGGATTGAAATATTGTTGAGATCTGACTGCTTAAAAATACTATTGCCAAAAGGCACAAACATAAACGCCGCTTTGATTCGTTTATCCTTGAGAGATTGCTTTTCTCTGGGTAACTCTAAAGCACGACATTGATACAAAATCGAAATATTAAGTAGGTTTAAGGGTTGAGCACAATCTTGTTCCAATTTTGCAAAATCGAACTCCGCACCCGCTAGAGACAAAGCTGTTGTTCCGCCCAGAGAATAGCCGAAAATCCCCACCTGCTCTAGATTGAGTCTGTTATTAAATTTTTTTGCATTAAGCTGCTCTAATTCATCCAAAATATAGCTAATATCCAGGGGACGATCCACAAAATCCGTGGCATCAAAGTTCTCTTTATATAGTCCCTTCAGAAAATCCTTTTGTCTCCGACGATCGCTCCCAGGATGATCGGGAATAACTACAGCAAAACCATAGGAAGCTAAATGATTTGCCAACTCTTCAAAGCGATCGCGTTTTGCCCCCAAACCATTAGAAACGACAATTACGGGAAGGCGATCAATCTTGCCTAGAGGTAAATAGAGATCTGTAATTAACTTACGTTTGCGCCGAGTATCATCTAACTCTAAAGTTTGCTTAATAGCTGGATACTTACCCTGCTGTGATAAATTAGGAATATTTTTAAGCTTAGATTTAAGATTAGCTTTAGAGTGGGCAACTTTCTCTTGTGACAAGCCAGCAATAAACTCCTGAGTATCTTCCTCGGCATTAGACACTTGCTTAACTAACTTGAGTAATTCACCCAGATTGAGCTTAATATCCGTGGGAAAACTCTGGAGAAAATCAACTAAATTAATCCCCTCGGGAGACTGTGCCGTTTTGACCACCGCAGCACGTAAACCATAAAAACCATTAATGTAACCAGGTAGCTGAATAATCTCCCCCACTCGCTGCAACATCTTAATACCAACAGAAGTACGGGAATAACGATAGACCAATACAGGATCAACATCGTAACTTTGTTTCAGAAATTTCTGGAGTCGTTTAGTTTTTTTCGGTGAGATGCGCTTAAGATAAAAATTCAGACTATCGCTTACTTCTCCTTTAGTCGCAAAGTCCTCCAAGTCTTTTACCTGAATCTTAAAACCCAGCAAACTATAGTTAAACTCAATCTTTTCAGCGGTCATCACAGATTGCGGATGAGCAACTACACCAGAAAAAGCGATCGCTAATAAAGTCGCATATTTAGCTAATTTAAACTTGTTCAGCACTTGTCTTCCTTCTTATGGAACAGGTGTATCCAAAATATCCCTAAGATAATCTATCAGCAAACAACGAGTTTGTAACCCATCACTTATTGTTCGCCATCCCCAACAAATTTCAGGCGATCGCCATATTGCTAAGTGGGACACCCCAGGGGCGGCATAAAACCCCTTTTCTCCTGCACCTAAAATAGCCGAACTCCAATGAGTAAAGTAATCATGACTGACGCGATAAAGGGGAAAATTAGCGATTAATGGCATTCCCCAACCATCAATCGCAATCAAACTTTGAACTTGACCCCCTTGTAACTGCCAAGCGATCGCTGCCCCAATTCCGCCGACAACACCCGCACTAAAGGCAATAAAAGCGACTGGTTCAGTTTTGGATAACTGCTGCTGTTCAAGCCACTGATAAATAGATAGCGGCGAATAAGGGGGATACTCCTCTGTAGGCAGAATTAAATAATCTTGCTTGATCTTGTCTTGTATACTGGCGAGAAAGCGATCGCTTAACTGGGGCGGATGAATTCCTGGGATAATAATCACAGACATACAGTTACCAACCCAATTTACTATTTTGATTGTTCACTAGCTACTTTGTGATGGACTAAACAAATGTAGTATTTTAATACTCGAACTCTTGACTGATTATATGACCTCAAATAAAGCCACTGGTGCTAAAACTATTAGACCGATCGCCGCCAGTTCAATTCACGGTATTGTGTTTCACGAAGGTTTGCTCTGGGCGATCGATTCTCACAACGGTTATTTATTACAAATCGATCCTGTAACTGACAATACCACTATTCTGAATACTCGTAATTGGTCAGATTTTCTCGGGGCGACTGGTTTAGCCATCACCGAAGATATTCTCTGGTTTACTAATCGAGAGTATGTTTACTGTTGTTCCTTGGTTACTAAAGACTTTGAACCGCAGTTGTTTTTGCGTTTAGATTGCGATATTGATGGGATTGCTGTTTGGGAATCAACGATCTATCTAACTAGTCAAAAGCAGGGGAAAATTTTTGTCTATGATCGCGACAAAGCCACCAAAATTACTCATTTTTACGCTCCTGGTATTGGTTTAGAAAACATTACCGTCAAACAAGAAGAGATCTGGCTCACAGACACCTTAGAACAAACAGTTTATTGTCTTGACCGCGCTACAGGAGAAACTATATTTAGCGTACTAACTCCCTTTCCATCCCCTACGGGATTAGCTTTTAATTCAGATGATGATGGCAAAGAGACTTTGTATATAGCCTATGCGGAACGTGAAATTTATATTCGTGACAATCCCAATGCTGAACCAAACTTTGAATTACAATACCGCGATCGCACTTTTATTCATCCCCTCTATTTCCATTACAACCGTGAGCAAAACTATGCACTTTCCAATGGCTATTTAGTGGAAATGTCCTACACGGAGGAGATTTCTCCCCTAGATCCCATAGAAATCGATGATTTAGAATGGCGCATTGCTTTACCTGCGGAAACTGATCGACAGAAAATTATCGAAGTTAAGGCGATCGGGCTACCTTTTACTGAAGAAGTAAAAGATGGACAGCGCATTGCTGTATTTAAGTTTGATAATTTTAATTCTGAACAGCGCTTTATCTTTGGCTGGAAGGCAATTTTATCAGTTTGGAGTATTAAATATCAGATTAAACCCCATCATTGCGAAGACACTCCCCAGCTTAGTGAAGCATATCAGCAAAAGTATCTAGCGGACAATGATAACCTGGCAATGGATACAGAAATTATTCGTCAGGCGGCGATCGCAGCAGTCGGTTCAGAAACCAATCTATTGCGCCAAGTCTACAGTATTCGCAACTATGTCTATGACAAGCTAGCCTACGGAATTAAACCCCATATTGATACCCCTGATATCGTTCTGAGGCGGGGAGTTGGTTCTTGTGGCGAATATCTCGGTTTACTTCTGGCTTTATGCCGTCTTAACGGTATTGCCTGTCGCACCGTCGGCAGATATAAATGTCCCCAAGATCCCTTTCAGCAAAATATTCCTTTACAACCTGACTATAATCATGTCTGGATGGAATTTTATCTCCCAGATTATGGCTGGCTGCCGATGGAATCAAATCCCGATGATCTGTTTGAAGGAGGGCCATATCCAACTCGCTTCTTTATGGGACTGTCCTGGTATCATGCTGAAATGGCAAAGGATACTTCTTTTGAAATTATTACTAGCAAAGGAGTAAAAATCGAGAAAGAAACCGTCTCCATCGGCGAATTATCCTTAAACCACATACGATTTGTGATCTTAGAGGAGTTGCATCCAGACAGTTTGCTAGACAATACCTGAAGTTGGGGAAATTCATAACTCTTTACTTACCAAAGGTTTCAGGTGTTGTACGATGATTGTAGAATGAATTGACACTCCGCCATCTGAAGGAAGCGGAATGGAGAAAATAATGAAACAGAATGTAGTTTCTCGTGAGTATAAAGTTATGCTTAAGAAACAGCGCTTTATGGGCTCACAAGTCAATCTTCTTCAACGAGCCACAGAATTTTGGCACGATTTCCAAGCTTCAATTCAAGATATTGTGATTGACACTGATGGCAGTCTTAATGAGATAGAGAAAGAAAGAACCATTAAGTTTTATGACACCGCAGATCGTCGTATTCGCCGCGGTGATTATGTTTTCCGTGAGCGAGTTGATCTGAAGACAGACAAACGGGAAGTCACCCTCAAATTTCGTCATCCAGACCGCTACATCTCTCAGGACAGAGATATGGCAGCAGCTAATGTTGATCAGGGAAAAACCAAATTTGAGGAAGATATTAAACTTCCCTTTATCAAGCTTTACAGCTTCTCGACCAAACAACCAATATCGGATGATAAAAATCTCAATCAGCTCAATGATCCTGGTGACTTATATCCAGATTTTAAGAAGCGGCTCAAGTCTTATCAAAAAAATGAACCGATTCAGGTTGTGAATAATTTCACTGCTAAAGAAGTAGTTATTACAGGTGCCGATTTTCAAATTAGAAAAAGTCCTAAAGTGGAAGCCGAATGTGCCTTAATTGCTTGGTATGATGCCGCAAGAGAAGAGGATCAGCCAGTCGTAGTTGAATTTAGTTTCAAATACGAAAATAAACAAGAGGAATATGGTGGTAAGGCATGCCAAAGAGCCTACGAAGTGTTTGGCAGATTAAAGGATCGGTTAGGAGATTGGGTTGATCCTGAGGGAGTAACCAAGACTGCCTATGTTTATTCAAGAGGGGGCTGAGTGCCTAACTTGTGATGCATCAGGCCCTCAGTAGAAAGTCAATGCAATTCAAAATTATCAATTAAAAATTAAAAATTCGCGCATTACGAAGTCACATTAGGGCATCACTATTCTAAATCGTTCATATAGATCAAGATGCTGGAAAAGGCTTTTTTGTTCTTTGTATCCAAATTTAAGGAGAGGATTATGCTACCAACAGAGCGAGAGAAAGAGATGAAGCACTTGGTGCAGGAGGCAATACCGCAATCAAAGATGGACCTTCTGTGGGGTCAATCATTAATGAATTCAATTTTCAATCGGCGATCGCGTCGCTTTGCTGCTGGTGCTCATCTCGATGGTGGTGCGCTGAGCTATAAAAGTGAGATGGAGCCAGTTCCCTTAACAACCTTGGAAGAAGCAGTTTTGGCAACTGCTGCTGCGGGGATTAATGGCTATGCTTTAACCGAGCTACCATTTGAATCGGGTAGTCGACCTGAATCGGGTGGAGGCAATGTCATGGCTTCCTTATCAAGTCGTGTAGGGGCGAGTGCTGATGCGGTTCACTCTGTCTCGATGTTTATTCTCAATGATGAAGGCAGTTATTTCTTTAAACGCCCCCAGAATTTTCCCAACCTAGACATTGGTCAATTGGGTAAGCTAGGTAAAGATCGTCGTCTGGAAGAAATGTACAGCCAGATGCGGGTTAAACTCAGCGACAGTAGGGCGAAAGTTCCCCGAGAAATTCCCCATATGTTCCCCTTTAACAAATGGTCAACTAACTTGCCTGGCACGACCTATTTCTTACCTGTATCTGATCTGACAGCCATGTACATCAATATTCTCCTCTCTATCTTTGATGAACAGATGGCACTATTCGTAGTGGATGAACGCAATTTTTATCGTCCTGCTGGCATCGCCAAGTTTGGTAAATCAAAGGGTGGCAACTTACATGATGACCCCCAAGGCGATCGCTATGTTCCCCTTGTCTATCTCGAATCGATCATTCTGGAATTCGTGTTAGCAGAGCAGGCTTTTATGGTACACAATCTATCTTTAGTAGAACAGGCAATGGGTTTAGGAGGATGGACTCATTATGCCACCATGCGGGATGTTAGCTGGTATGAACAATTAGGAATTCGTACTAGTAAGCAAAAGCTATCCCAGGCAATGGGTGGTGGTTTCTTTAAGACACTGCTATTGAATCTGTTGGGGCGCAACATTGATATTCCCTATGGACTAGGCTTGGATTTTCAGGGTGAAACATTGATTAAGCCCTATTCGCCCCCCTACTACAAGTCTATGGAAGAAGCAGTGTTAGATTTCGTTGATTCCAAAATGTCTAAACAGAATGGTTGGCTCAAAGACAGTAGTGCTGCTCATCCCTGGCAGGAAGAGAAAGGTCAGAAGATTAAGAATTCAATTCCTTCTTATTCGGATGAATGTATCGCGGCTACAATTGCACTGTGCGAATATATCTATAATCGCTACGGTCGCTTCCCAGCCTATTTTGGCCCCATGCGGACAACACTGGCACATCAAGCCCATCATCTAGATCTGTCCTTCTATGACAAATTCCACAGTCCAGGGGCATATACAGAGACACAAGCCAATCATATGGAGATCTGGCACTAGTTTACTCTCTATGCTTTAGGTTGACATACTCCCCGACAAACAAGGTACGGAAGTTCCAGATCAAAATTACAAACTTGCTTATGGAGAAATCTTAGTAACTGTTAAACTTCTAAACTCCCTTTGATCAAGCTTTACAGCTTCTCGACAAAATAACCAATATCGGACTTGGGAAATGCGATTGCACCTCAAAATGGGATGAACGAAAAATGTGTGGGGATTTGGGGACTTGGGGAATCAATTATCTCCCTACTTCCCTATCTCCTTATCTGCCTATCTCCCTACTTCTTACCACAGTAAATTTCGCCCACCCCCTCAAATGTATCTAATATGATTCTAGCAACTTAAGATAGAGATGAATACTATGCAAACACACAGGCTAAATGACCTATCACGTTACCGCAGACTATGCCAGTCAAAACTTTGATGAAATCATTCAAAGAGCTAACACCGAAGCTGAAGGTGTAACTATCGTTAAAGATAACAAAAGCTTTGTTTTAATTGACCAAAAAGAACTTGAAGCCTTGATTGAAACTGCTGAATTGCTCCAAGATCCTGAAGTGTTGACAGATATATCCCAAGCAAGAGCAGAATATCAAAAGGGAGAGACTTTAGGCATGGAGGATATTTTTGGTTGAAGACAACTCGCTGTATCAAATCCAATTTTCCCGAAAAGTGCAGAAAGATATTAGGGAATTAACCGAGCAGCAAAAACGTAAGTTGAAGCAAATTTTAGAAGAAGTTATTAGAGTCAATCCTTTCATGGGCAAAGCTTTGAAAGGAAAGTTAAAAGGATTATATTCCTTGAGATTAAACCGCAAAGATCGAATTTTGTATGAAATTTACGAGCAAGATAAAACCGTTTTGATTATTAGAGCGAGAACTCATTATGGTGAATAAATTCTCAAAGATATTGAATCGTAGTTTTTAATCCCATCTATTAACTGATAACCAGATCGTCTAATTCTCCATAACTCGGCAACTCGGTATTAATCTGTTTACCTTGGCGAATTACAAGGCGATTGTGTTGCGATCGCGCTAATAATTCGCTAAAGTAACGAGCAGGGAAGATAATGATATCTGCTCCCTTCCCTGGGGCTATTTTTCCCAGATGATCTAAACCCATCAAGCTAGCAGGAGTTGTGGTTACGCTTTCAATCCAATTAGCATAGGGTGTATCTAAATGAGCAATTCTGACTGCTTGCTCAAATACTTCCAAGACATCATGATCGCCAAAGGCAAAAAAGGGATCGCGACAATTATCACTCGCAAAAGCTAGAGGAATACCCTGTTGTTGTAATTCTTTGACTCTGGTTATCCCTCGCCAATAGGGAGTTTGCTCTTGTTGACGATCTTGCAAATAAAGATTGCACATGGGCAAACTAATGATCGCAATATTAGCCTGTTTAACCAACTTAATAGTTTCACTAACTACATCAGCAGATTGCACCGCTAAACTACAGCAATGTCCACAAGTGATTTGTCTTTTAAAATTATGACGAATTGCAGCCTGAGCTATTTTTTGCAGACATCTGGAATTAGGATCGTCATTCTCATCGGCATGAAAATCCAAATCTACATTTCTTTCCTGGGCTAGGTTAAATATGGTGTCTAGTTGAGTCTCTAAATCTGGATTTTGCCAAGCAACACCTCCTAATACTCCACCAAGAGCGGCAATTTTATCTGCCAGTGCTATTCCTGCATCGGTTTGATAATAATCTAAACTAACTAAGGTGACAGCCTGTAGAGTAATCCGCTCTTTCCAAGCTGACTGTAGACTTTGCCATACATCTAAGCTGATATCTGCCTGTTCACCATAAGAATCTATGTGGGTACGAATTGCCTGAGTACCATGAGCGTAGCTGCACTTAAGTCCAAATTCCATGCGACGATAGACATCTTCTGCGCTCCAATACTGTAACCCATCGGCGATCGCTTTATCCAAAGCCATCTCAAATGTACCGTTAATATTGGGCGATCGCTGCCAAATATGACCTTTATCTAAGTGAGTATGGGCATCTATCAAGCAAGGTAAGACGATTTGTTTCTCTAAATCCAAACTAGGTAGATCTTTTACTGTCTTGCTGGCAGTAACAACTTGCTCAATTTTCCCCTGACTAATTTTCAGATCGACTAAACACAAACCTTCTCTTGTTTGCGGCACAGAATTATCCAAATCAATTAAACAACTAGGAACATGAGCATTATTTAACCAATAGGATTCAGCGTCAAAAACCATAAGTAATTGTAAGATCTAACTGTCTAAGTCTAATTGATAGATTTCTCGGCGGGATAAAGAAGTCAATTTAGCTAGATGACGACTAGCTTGCGATCGCGTCATTCCTTGATTCAATAGCTGTTGCAATTCAGCTTTTAACTCTGCTTGGGAAGTAATTAAACTAGTTTCTGCTACCCCTTTTAATACTAGAGTGTATTCTCCCCTTGGTTGCTGTTCCTTAGTATACATGGCGATCGCCTCTCCCAGATGACCACGCCAAAATTCTTCGTGTACTTTGGTTAACTCCCGCGCCAAAACAATCTCTCTGTCTGCACCCACCACTGCTGTTAAATCCTTTAAAGTCTTCAAAATACGATGAGGTGCTTCGTATAAAACGACTGTTTTGGTTTCGCTGCGTAATAACTCTAATCTAGCCTGACGTTCCTTCTCTTTCAGTGGCAAAAAACCTTCAAAGATAAATCTATCAGTGGGCATTCCTGATGCCGCTAGGGCGCTAATAGCTGCCGTACCTCCAGGGATCGGAATTACGGTAATATTATTAGCGATCGCTGCTTGTACTATTTGGACACCAGGATCGGAAATGCTGGGCATACCTGCATCTGTTACCAGGGCAATTTGTGTTCCCTGCTGCAACCGAGTAATTAGTTCATCAGTACGATAATCTTGATTATGTTCGTGGTAACTAATTTGCGGGGTCTTAATTTGTAAATGCTGTAGTAGTTTACCTGTACGACGAGTATCCTCGGCGGCAATAAGATCGACTTCCTTAAGAATGCGAATTGCTCTTAAGCTAATATCCTCTAGATTGCCAATGGGAGTTCCCACTAAATAAAGTTTGCCCAATTTTAAATTGCTTACTGTTTTAATTCTACTGATATTTACTGATGATAGTTGAGTTTTTTGAGTTATTAATCTTGGTCTTCATTACCTGATTCAACACCAGCAACGCTATCATTATTCAGGGTTACTACGGCATTTTGTCCACCAAAGCCAAAGCTGAAACACATGGCATGATTAATGTTGGATTTTCTGGGTTGAGTAACTACATCAAGGTCAAATTCTAAATTTTTTAAACCGACGCATGGAGGTAAATAGCCATGTTTCATTGCCATTAGGGTCAATGCAGCACTAATTGCCCCTGACGCACCTAAAGTATGTCCTGTAGCTCCCTTGGTGGAACTCACGGGAACTATTTGAGGAAAGATATGCTGGATTAACTGCGCTTCGTGGCGGTCATTTAAAACCGTACTAGTGCCATGAGAGTGAATATAATCTATCGCTTCAGGTTCTAATTTGCTAAGCTCTAATGACTGTTTGATTGCTCTGGCGGCACTCCCATTGACTACTTGAGGGGTGCTGATGTGATAGGCATCACAGCTTAAACCGAAACCTCGAAGTCTGCCATAGACTTTGGCTTGACGACTAGCAGCTAATTCTGCTGTTTCCAAGACAAATATTGCGCCTCCTTCCCCCAAGACTAACCCTTCCCGTTCGCGATCAAAAGGATAGCACCCTCTATGGGCTAAGGCTCCCATCCTTTCAAAGGCTGCCAAAGTTAGTGGACTAATAGGAGTTTCTACCGCACCTGCGACTACTCTTTTGCATCTACCTGTTTTAATTAATTCGTAGCCTCTAGCTAAAGCCCAAATCCCTGTAGCGCAGGCAGCCATTGGCGCTAGCACTGGAGCAGAAGTTTTTATGTAATGACCCGTGAAAGTTGCAGGTTGATGAGGTAGAGTTTGTAACCAATCTTGATTGTCGTCTATTCCCGTTGCTAGTTGCTCCCAAGTGGCTTGACAACCACGACTAGAACCAATAACTACACCGCAGTCTTCTAAGGGGACTTGTAGTTCAGCATCTTCTAAAGTATCCCTCAGAATATTTCGTGTTAAATCATCTATCTTGCTTGGCTGAGTACCAATCAAACCCAGAGGATAAATAGGAAATTCTGGGAAAAGACGCGGCAATCTGATCCCAGTTTTGTTCCGTAATATATTTGACCAAGTTAATTGAAGTGATCCCAGACAAGATCTTAATCCTATCCCAGTAACAACCACATCCATAGGTTTTTAAATGATTTATTGAATTATGAGACTAAGACTATTAAATTCCAGACTCATAATTTAAAATCAAACCCGATCTATTTCTTAAGGTTTTCTAGACCTTCTACTACTTTAGCGGTGCTAATGCGATCGCCTTGCTCGATGCCGTCAACTACATCCATTCCTTCAATTACCTTGCCAAAGACGGCATAGTCACCATCCAACGAAGGTAAGTCATCGAGGGCAATGTAGAACTGAGAAGAAGCAGAATCAGGCATCCCTGAGCGAGCCATGGCAATTACACCACGGTCATGTTTTAAGACTACTGATGAACCAGGCAGTTTTGCTTTACTGTAGGTGGGCTGATCGTCTCCGTCTAACTTAATTTCTAGGGGGATACGACGCTCCCTTCCAGTTTCTGGATCTGTAAAGCCTCCTGTCCCCAATTGTCCACTGAAGTTGGGGTCTTTTCCTTGAGGATCGCCACCCTGAGCCACAAAACCTGGAATAACTCGGTGAAAGACTAAGCCGTCGTAAACACCTTGGTCTACTAGATCAACAAAATTTCCCGCAGTGGTTGGGGCTTCTGTACCATTGATTTCAATCAAGATAGGAGAACCATTAACCTGCAATTCTACTTTTGCCATCCCTTCTAGTTGGGGCAAATTATTATCCATTGTTTTATTACTGTTTTTGGCACTCGCCAGTTGTGATTGATTAGTTGCCAGATTATCAGATGATGAGGATGCTTGTGAAATATTTGTCGCGGATGTGGCGCAACCTCCTAATACTAAACTGCTAGCCAGCAGTAAAGAAAACATCTTCATCAGCCATTCGTTATTATTTTTAGTCATCTTCTGAATTTTGACTTACTACTGCTTATGACATTGACCGTTGTAGCCCAATTTTTGCTCCACTAGTGTAGTTTTTCGGGACTTTCAATAATTAAGAAATTATAAATTATTGTAATTATAGGTTTTCGGCATATCTTTTACTCAACAAAACTATTTTTACTAATGAGTAATAAGTAATAAGTAATAAGTGCCCTAACCAAAATACGTAGTGCTATAGATCTATGTTTACGAAGATAATTTTGAAAATTTTTTGCCTGTTTTTTCTTCAA
>CBDUCX010000057.1:0-21341 GCA_965365755.1 uncultured Pleurocapsa sp. | reverse complement strand
ATTATATTCAAGTAAATATTCATGTGCAATTGCATCTTGCTCCCGCAACATAGTTATTTCCTTTTCTCCTATTTCTGTGTCAGTAGAAAGCAAAATTACCTGATGGGATGCAGTGGGGAAATATCGCTCAACTAGGTTATTACGGTGTGATGAATCTAATCTGCCTAGAGGAGTATCGATCGCAATGGGTAAATTACGTCCTGATACTCTAGCCAGTCCCCATAAAAATGCGATCGCCAGTAGTTGTTTTTCTCCTGCGGATAGTCTTTGTTTGGGTAATAATTGACCATTGGGATCGTACAAAGAAATGCGAAAACTACTGCGTTCAATAACTACTTTATGAACCAAATTGGATTTGTGTAACAGATAGCGAAAACATTCAGTAACTTCAACTTCTAGTTTATTGAGCTTTTTAAGGGTTAGCTTTTCTCGAAAGAGATTCAATGTTTGCTGTACTTTTGCTGCTGATTCTATGAGATGTTGATCGTTAGCTAAATCTATATTTTGTTCACTATAATTTTTTAATTCTTTTTTAGTTTGCTCAATTTCCCTATCAAGCTGTGTATATTGATATTGTCCTCGATCATATTCTTTTTGACGTTTATTCAACTGTTTTTGAGCAGTATTTAAAGCATCATTTAGTTTCTGATAAGCCTCTGGAGATGCGGCGATCGCAATTTGCTTTTCTAGATTATTAAGGGTGATTTCTTGTTGTTTTAACTTAGCAAGTATTGCTTGTGTTTGTTGTTGTTGAAAAGGAAGTTGGTGCTCAACCGTATTAGTAAATTGATTTAACTTTTGATCGTCTATAGCTAAATAAGTATCTCCCTGAGATTGAATAATCTGATTAATATTTTGATTTTCTTGTTCAATAAAAAATTTAATTTTATCAAGTTTATCTGGTAGCAAAGATAAATTTTCTAGATGGTCGAGTAACTTGCGATCGCGATCGTCTATAATATCTTTTGCTTGTTGTAATCGCTCTTTGTTTAATTCTTGATTAGCCTGTAATTTTGCTTGCTCTAATAAAGGCAAGATTAATTGAAGAGGTAAACTTTTTCCTGCTAATATAATTAACTCATTTCTCTGCTGTTCAACTAGTTTTTTGATCTTACTAATTTCCGCTTCTAATTCGCTCCTTTCTTTAGCAATTTTTCCGCCTTCATTACGGAACTTATTATAAGCAGACTTTTCTTTCTTTTGTGCTTTAGTTAGTTGTTGCTGTAACCCACCTAATTCTGCTAACAGCCCTTCTTTTCTCTCTTGTAATTGCTTTAACCTCGCCTCAATCTCTTCAATAGTTTGTAACTGCTGTTTATCCGCTAACGACTTTCGCTTACGATTAACTAAGACATCTAAATCTATCGCTAACTTCTCCGCTAATTCCAACCCCAATAAAGTCGAAATAGCTTCCACAACTGACTGTGGTGGTGTATCTAACTCTGCCAATTCTTTTACCTGTTCCCCATCAAACAAAAACAAATTAGAAATACCTAAAGGCAGAATATTTTCCACATATTCATCCCAAGTATTAGCTAAACCATCATCATAATCGTTATCAACTTTAATACTTAAACTATCCTTACCATTATGATCATATTTATCCCAAGCTCGAATAATTTTAAACTCTTTCCATTGATCATTAACTATATGTTCAAAAGACAACTCAATCTTAGTCAAATCCCCTGCTTCAACATTACTATTTACCGACTGAATCAGAAAATTACTGTAACCCAAATTTCCTCTACTAGAACATTTAGCCCTTTGTCCATACAAAGCCAATCTAATCGCATCCATCAGGGTAGTTTTTCCGCCACCATTCATCCCACCAAATAAAACAATAGGACGCATTATCTCTTGATCTTCAGGACGAAGATTAATCACATTACGGTTAGCATAAGCACCAAAATTTTCTAATACTAGTTCAGTAAAAATCATTTAAATATTTATCATTAAGCATTTATCATTCAATACGCAATATTTATTCTTTGTTTTCAGAAAACTTAATTCCCGCCCAAGTTAGCTGCTTAACTTTTTCCACATCCCCGACCCTAGATGCAGCCTTCAAATCTCGTTTCTGATGAGCATTTTTAATGGCTTCTTCCTTACTTCTCGAACTAGTATTAAAACATTCTTCAAGACTTTCATAAATACCCAACCGACGATACTTAGTATGATACTGCCTTTCCGTATCCAATAACTTCGCCATCAATTCCAAATGCATCCCATCATCGCCACAAATCTCTTCTAAAATATCCCATTCATCACTACCTAGTAATTTTTCATCGACTCCTACCCGAATATCCTGAAACACTTCTCCCGTTACCTCCTGATAAATACGGGGAAGACTATCATCAAATTCATGCTTCTCTTCCAACCAAATTCTTCTAATCTCACTTAACTCTTCAGGAGTAATAAGATTAATATCCTTGAATTCATCAGGTGCATTTTCTCTTACCTGCACTTGTGCCGACAATACCCGTCTTAACCAAGTCTCCCGCCATTTTTTAGTATAAGGTCCCGGAATAGGTTCGATCGAAGTTTCCCCATCTTTGTTACGTTCAAATAACTGTACATTACCACTCAGACGACGGAAATCTCTTCGATTGCGATCATTCTTAACTTCTAAATCATTACGAATATCTAATAAAGGCTGTAACCATTCTTTCTCCTCATCATTCTGGATCATTGCTTCCATAGACTTATCCTTACTAACCATGGTGCATACCCAACAACCAAATCTAGAATCACCACAACTAGGAGTAGATGTATCAACTACAAGAGGACATTCAGTGTCAGCAGTTGCCCCACGATACATGGCAAATAAGTCTTTGTTATCTCCTCCCCAAGGATTATCCCACTGCATTAAATACATCCAAACTTCGTTAGTAGTCCAGTTTTCGATAGGCACATATATCAAAGAATTAGGACGACTTGGATTAGCATTAAGGCGATCACGTACTTGCCACTGCCTATGCTTTTCCATGTTTTTCGCCCGCTTACTACTCTCTGCTTTGCGAGTTCCCAAAGCTAAAATTATTTCTCCACTTTTTCTAATAATTTCACGAATAAATGAATCAGTAGGCTTTATTTTCAAGCGATCAGTACACCATCTAAATCTATTTCTGGGAGATGGATAGCCTTTACCCATCAAACAAACCCAAAATCGTTCTTTGACTTCTGGGAAGGTTATATGAGTTCGGATTGGCATTTGCTGTTGTTGGGCAGCTATTTGCATTTGTTCAATACATTTATTTACCCAGGCTGTAACTACAGGGTTTTCAACTAATGTATCGTTCGTGATGACGTGAATTGTTTTAATTCTTTGTTTTACTGGTAAAGCTGCGATCGCATTCCAAATTAATTGCAGTACGCAACTACTATCTTTGCCTCCACTCCATCCGACAACAAATGGTACTTCATCTTGAATGTATAATTCTTGAATTTCTTGGGTTAAATTATCTACATCTTCTACCAAATCTTTAACGGTACGTTGAGTCAATCCTGTTTGTTCTATCCTTACTTTTGAGGTCATAATTTAGGTTTATTAAAATCCACACGACAGACTACTCATTAATTATTTGCCAGATATCTTTTTGGATTTGAGAGGTAGAAGTTTTATCCTTCCACTTTTGTTGTAATAATTCAATTCCTACTTCTGCGTATTTGGTTACTAATTCCAAGACTTCTGAACTATCTTTTGGTTCAGGGTGATTGTTTTGTTTACATATAACATGAACTCCTGCTTCCAAGGCAAGAAGAACATCTTTGTCTAGACGAAATACTTCTGCCAAACTATTAGATCTACCAGGTATAGTTTGAGAAATATCTGCGTTTTGCTTAATAGCATAGGTTGCAGCAAAAGCAAAAGCATCAATTGCCCGTTTAAATATTTGCTTTTTCTTGAGATAGTCTAAGTATCCCTTAGCTTCTGATGTAGCTACAAATTTTTGACTAATCTCTATCCGTTTCATTCCTGAACCTCTACAACAGAACCATCTTTTGTTTTACCCAAACGGCTAATTTTATGAATTTGGGCAATATTAGGCTTTATTTTATTCAAAAGATGGTCGGGTAAATCCCTATCTGTTGCTAACAATATCACTTGAGAAGGTATTTGAGGCAAAGACTTAATTATATTTTCCTGATGAATTCCGTCAAGGTTCGCAAAAGGAGTATCCATCATCAAAGGGGCTGCTTTACCAGAGGCTAAATTCAACCCTGCTATAAAAACAAACACCAAAGCTTCTTGTTCTCCTTCACTAAGTGATTGAGGATGAACAGTAATACCATCAGTTTGCTTAATTCTCAGATTGTAGCCATTTCTGAGAATTACACCGTTATACTCATCGGGTTTATTCGTAACTAAATTATGAAGCCAAGAAGCTTGATTTTCTATGGTGTGTTGACAATTTTCTGTATACCAGTCAATTAACTCTTCTGTTGCTTTATTAAGTCTCTGGGCTAATTGGGATTGTTTATTCAGCATCGACATTTCGCGATCGCTATCTAACAAATTTCCTCTTTGTCTTCTTAGTTCATCTTGTTGCTGTTCTAAAGATTCTATCTCGTTACGTAAACGTTCGATTATATGTTCTGTTTCTCGCACAGATTGTTCTTGTTGACCAATTTTATGCCAAATTTCTTCAGCATCTCTCTCAGACTCTCCTTTAGTTTCTCTTTTAAGCCTTTCTATTGCCTTACGAGTTTCTTCAGTTTGAGTAATATTAGAATACTCTTTAATTTTCTCGCCATCAAAGAAAAAGAATTCTCTACAGGAACGTGGTAATAGCAAGTCTATCCTTTCTCGTGAGTCAATCTGAGTTTTGCCGTTTAAGTTAAAAGAAACTTCCGATACTTCGGCATAAAAAGTATTACCTCGCTTGACTCTTTTTGCTATTCGGCTGATAACATAGCTATGATTGCCATTTTGTAGAGTTAGGCTTACCGATAATTCTAGTTCTGGATTAGTTTTGACATTAGGAAAATAAAAATATCCTTGCTTTTCTTCCGACCCTTCTTGAGTGTCTATCTCAGCTTTAACTAGCTTTTTAGGGGAAACTACTTCATTACCATAGAGACACCATAAAACTGCTTCTAATATAGAAGTTTTGCCATAGCCATTTAAGCCCCAGATAACCCAAATATTTTTATCTGTGTTTAAATCAAATTCGATAACTTGGTTTTCATAACATTTCCAATTTTTTAGGTGAATTTTTTTAATTTTTAGCGTTACTTAATTCCATTCCTAATCAATTTTATGCTTCTGAATACTTTTCAATTAATTCAACTATTTTGGGAACTAACTGGCGATTTTTAAAAACCACCTTTTCTTTCTCCATTTGAATAGCTTCTTTCAGTAAAGTTGGAGGAATACCATATTTTTTCGCTAATTCTTTAATTTTTTCTTCCATATTATCGCTTCTCTGACAGCAGGTATGTTTACCCCTTCGTCAAGACATTTTACCGCCACTAAGGCATCAAGACGACCTTGACTGAAATCATTTAATATTTGACGACGTTGTTTTTTTTCTTGAGATGTAAAACGGGCGACTATCATTCCCTGTTGTGAAAGCCTATGACAGACTTCATTTGCCTGTTTTGTTGGATAACAATAAACCATGCCCATTTTTAAAGGATGGTCTTGGATGATGCGATCTAAGACTGCTATCTTCTCACTAGCAGATTTAATTATACGCGATCGCTCTATAGATAAACGATTTATTGATCTGCTATATTTAGCGTTGCCGCTTCTAAGCAATTTGGCAATTTTTTTAGTAAGGCTTTGGTATCTTTCATTTTCTGTATCAGTTAGAGTAATGACATACACATAGTATTCATACTCGCAAAGAATGCCTAACTCAATAGCTTGTTCCAAACTTAACTCGTAAACAATACCGCCAAAATAATCTAAAACAAATTCTGTTCCTTCCTCATCGTGAGGGCGTATAGGAGTAGCAGATAAACCCAAGCGATAAGTAAAGTCATCTCTTAATATCCTGCGATATTGTTGTGCCCCTGCGTTGTGAACCTCATCGGCAATGATTAAAGACTGGATGGGTAACCCGCCAGCATCTTCAATAAGTTCTGTAACCTTCGACATAGATAAACTTTTGTAAATACCAACTAAAACAGTAGGAAGTCTTTTTACTGTTTGTACGTTGCCATGAATTAAGCGTAACTGAAATCCCACAGTAAAAGTTTATTGCCTCTGGCTTTGAGATTATGAACGAACTCAAAAAAGCTGCCAAAAAGCGTGTATATTTTATATCATATATATTTTGGCTAAAATTCTAACGTCTCATACTGATTTTGCGTGTCTTCGCATCAAGAGAAATCCAACCAAGATCTTGTAACCGAGCCGTCAAATTAGAGATTGTTACCCCTAATTCTTCTGTCATTTGATAAAGATGTTGCCACCTAGTCAAATCCTTATCTTGTCTTAATTCTGTAAGTATATGCTGTGGCATGAGCAAACATCCTGCAAAGTATTGTGCTTGCCATTCAATTCGTGCCAGATTACTACTACGGCACAGAAAAGGTTTTACTTGAACATCAACACCCTTTTGCTTCAGCCTGATATAGCGTTCTACTGTTGGGACATCAATATGTAATACCCAATGTCCGATCTCATGGGCAATCGTAGACTCTCCAAAACCGCCTTTAAGTTGAGGAATATTTTCGTTGATTTCAATCAGTTTTTCTAGGGGTAAAATTCTCGCAGCGATCGCTCCTTGTTCATCATTAGGGATGGTATCCCAGACAAGATCTAAATCCAAAAATTCGGCAATGAGACTAGCATCTATTGGTAGCTGAAGCCGATTGTCAGCTTGTTCCATTTTCAACCAAACATCCAAGGCACAAGCTTCGATTTCTAGTTTAGAAATAAACCGAAACGGACGAAAAACACTCACAAGCAATTAATTTTTAATTGGTATCTTAATCGGTGGTAGAAGCTTCTCGAAATACTCGTTGAGCAAATTCAGGATTTTCTCTCATCCGACGAAACAAAGCAGGCATGTCTTTATAATGCTGCTTGAGCAAGTCTTCTTCCTGTTGCGGAATTCTTCCTGCTAAGAAAATTAATTCTTCGTCGTTTAAGTTTAAATATTTTGCCAACTTACGAATTACATCTTCTTTCGGCGCATAATCAGCTCGATTGTTTTCTAGCTTGGAAAGATAGGTGAAATCTATTTTTAGCAGTTTGGCTAATTCTCTTTGAGAATATTTCTGCTCTTTCCGTGCTTGACGAATTAATGTACCAAAATCACTGGACATATTATCACTAGACATATTGTTTTTGTTAACTATTTACTTCATCATAGTTTAGCTTGAATAAACAATCAACAAAATTTAACTTGTCTATAGTTAATCCTGGTAGTATATCCTCACCCGATAAACTTCTAGGATTGCGGAGTGTCTCTTTGTCTTTACCGAGACGATAGATTTCTACTTCTTTCTCATCAGGATTAATTAGCCAACCTAGTTGGACATCACAGTTGAGATACTCGGACATTTTTTGCTGTGTTGTTGATAGGTCATCTGTTGGAGATAATAGTTCGATTACCAAATCGGGATCTATTGGCGCAAAACCTCGTTTTTGTTTGTCGCTTAAACTATTCCACCGATTGAGCGCAATCCAACTAACATCAGGAGAGCGAATTGCACCATTTGATAACTTAAACCCTGTAGAAGAATCAAAAACTTTTCCCAACTTGTATTGACGATTCCATGATTGAACTTGATAAATTAAATCTGCATTTCTTTCTCCAGTCAGACTTCCTGTAGGCGGCATAATAATTAGTTTTCCTTGGGCATCGGTTTCAAATCTGAGATCAGGATTTTCTTTGCATAGCTGTTCCAGAGAGCGATCGCTAATTGAATCAGTAAAGGCATGGGCTAGCCTCTGGTCATTTAGTTCTATTTGATGGTCTACACCACTTTTCCCTCGAAATTCAAACTTTATCTTACTGTTTTTGATTTCTACATGGCGATCTCGTAAGGTAGTTAAGCCAAAAGAACTATTTTTCTTGGCATAGCGACTGTTTCCCACCCTAATCAAAGTAGTTTCCAATAGCTGTACTACTGCTGCCAAGACTTTTGCTCTGGGTAAGCCATGCTTGCGTAAATGTTTGACTGTAGTTTCTCTGATTGAAGGTAAATATGCACCAAACAACAACATGCGATTGAACTTATTTTGGGAGCGAATCTTGCGCCATTGAGGATGATAAAAGTACTGCTTACGTCTTTTGGCATCTCTTCCTGTAGCTTGGAGATGTCCGTTGGCTAAATGACAAAGTTTAACATCAGTTAGAGCTGGTGGTATAGTTAAAGATTTAAGACGGTCTAATTCTGCTTCATCAGTAATGCGATCGCCATTAGGATCAATATAGCTAAAACCACGACCAACTTTTTTTCTAACTATGAGCAAATCATCCGCTCTGACATAGCACAAACCAGCAACTTTAGCCGATTGTTGTGGCTCTAGATCTAATACTTCTTCAAACTTGCTCTCAACGAACTTTTCTACCCCTAGCATCTTTGGAAAATTACTGAATCTTAGTTGTTGATTGGCGATTGTCTTTACAATTTTGAATTTCTAAGGTTTGCCGATGTTTTTCTACCCATGATTCTACAGCACACAATCGCTCGAAATCCAGAGCAAACAAGATGGCTTGCTTAATTCCATGAATTGTCGCATCAGATAGTTGACCCAACTTCCGTTCGATAAGTTTATAAGCGCGATTACGCTCCGCGCAGCCTTCGGATCGCGCAATGATTCACTATTATTCAGAACAACATATTAAAAGGCGATAAAATCAGTAGCAATTTATACAATTTTTTCTGTAGTAAACAGGTACTTTAAAGAGTACAAAAAATTAAAGAAAGCTTCTAGGGTTCCGATTTATATCGATTCTAAAATGTATCAATTTTCATAAGTGATAAGTGACTGGTCCGAGAGAAGCAAGCTATCTAGAAAAGTAGTTATTAACCATTAGGTAGCTCCACGGCGGGACAAAAGCCCGGGAGAATTCGATGCTTTAACTAAAGTGTCGCTATTCTGGGTTTTTTGTATTTGAGGTAAATTGCCAAGGAATAATTTAATGAGCGAACAATCTCCATTCCAGTCACCGAATAATAATGGAAATGAATACCAAAGCGAAGCACAAAGAGCAATAGATAAAGAACGTCAATTGCCCCTGACAGGTTGGCAGCAAGAGGTAGACCAAGGCCTACAGTATGGCTTGGAAGCCGCAGAAAGCATAAAAGATCGCACTATTTCTACTTTTTCACGGGGAGAATTGCCTCATTATGCAGGAATTAATACTTTTCTCAAAGCTCCTTATCTAGAAGATGTGAATCAAGTAGGAAATTACAACGTAGCAATTATTGGTGTTCCCCATGATTCTGGTACGACCTATCGTCCTGGTACGCGGTTTGGTCCCCAAGGTATTCGTAAAATTTCCGCTTTATATACACCTTATAACTTTGAGCTGGGGGTAGATTTGCGAGAACAGATTACTCTTTGTGACGTGGGAGATATTTTTACCATTCCTGCTAATAATGAGAAGTCTTTTGATCAGATTTCTAAAGGTGTAGCGCATGTTTTTCGTTCGGGCGCATTTCCCATTATCTTAGGTGGCGACCACTCTATTGGGTTCCCCACAGTCAGGGCTGTTTGTCGCCATTTGGGGGATAAAAAAGTCGGTATTATTCACTTTGATCGCCATGTCGATACCCAAGAGACAGACTTGGATGAGAGGATGCACACCTGTCCCTGGTTTCACGCGACTAATATGGCAAATGCCCCAGCCAAAAACTTAGTTCAAATGGGCATTGGCGGCTGGCAAGTACCGCGACCAGGGGTAAAAGTATGTCGAGAAAGAGCAACTAATATTTTGACCGTAACCGACATCACTGAGATGGGTTTAGATGCAGCCGCAGACTTTGCCATAGCCAGAGCTACCGATGGTACGGATTGTGTGTGGATTAGCTTTGATATTGATTGCATCGATGCAGGATTTGTTCCCGGCACTGGCTGGCCCGAACCTGGAGGTTTATTACCCCGTGAAGCTTTATATTTACTCAAAAAAATCGTGCAAAACACTACTGTTTGCGGTATTGAAGTAGTAGAAGTTTCTCCCCCTTATGACGTTAGCGACATGACCGCATTAATGGCTACTCGTGTCATCTGTGATACTATGGCGCATTTAGTGATATCAGGACAGCTACCAAGAAAGGAAAAGCCGGCTTACATCCACGAAGAAGCTCAAAAAGTTGATGAACCTTGGAAGTAAATCAAATTAACCCAATTTCCCACCGTTAATACCTGGTTTACAAGAATTGAATCCCAACCAAGATATATCACAATTTGCGATCGCCTAATTAATAACCAATGACCAATAACTAGTAACCAATTATGCACGAAACCGATATGACCAAGGCTCTAATCTTGACGGTTAAAGATTGGTATAACTCCCAAACAGAATCGCTAAAGATAGAAAAAATTTATCTTATAGTGGGACAGTTTACTTGTGTTGAACCGGTTAGTTTACAGTTTGCTTTTGCAGCTCAAACCCGCAATACCTTTTTAGAAGGAGTAGAATTGGCAATCCGTGATATTCCTTTAATTGCTTTTTGTCATAGTTGTCAACAGGAATACAAACCCGAAATCGGACTTCAATATAGCTGTCCTGATTGCAAGTCCCCCATGGACGATATTCGCTCTGGTCGAGAATTAAAAATTGATCGCATTGAATATTCATCTCACCATGATTGTCAGTCAGAACCTATGTTTGCACCTACTAATAACTGATAACCAATAAATAACTAATAACTGAAAAATTATGCACCAAACATTTGATGCCGCACTGGAACTCAATCTACTTCATGCAAACCAAGAAGGCGCAGACCATAACCGCGAACACTTTGATCGCTGGGGTATAACTTGTCTCAATATTATGAGTAGTCCTGGGGCTGGTAAAACTGTTCTCCTCGAACGAACTCTAGCTGCCTTAAAAGATAAGTTCAAAATGGCAGTAATTGAAGGAGATATGACCACCGAACTGGATGCCGAGCGCCTGCGTAAATATGATGTCCCAGTCATCCCTATCAACACAGGACGTTCTTGCCATCTCGATTCCAAAATGGTTGCAGGAGGTATTCATAGTTTAGAACATCAATACAATCCGAGTGATTTCGATTTAGTTTTAGTCGAAAACGTGGGTAACTTGGTCTGTCCTGCTGAATTTGAAGTGGGCGAACACGCTAAGGTTGCTTTACTTAGCGTTACTGAGGGAGAAGACAAGCCCTTGAAATATCCCGTGATGTTTCAGCAGGCAGATTGCTTGTTAATTACGAAAACCGATTTAGCACCATATCTAGATATCGATCTTGATCGCATTGCTGATAATGTACGACAGATGAATCCCAATGTCATTATTATTTTTGTATCCGCTAAGACAGGAGAAGGTCTGGAAAAATGGTTTGATTGGCTAAAGTGTACTATGCAACAATATTCCACTCAAAAATTATTAAGGCAAGTCTAAAGAAAAAAAGGGAATAGTAATTATTGGTAGGAGTTCTATCGCTCTGACGCAAAAGGCTATTTATTAGCTATTTATTAAAAGTTATCTGGTCAAAATTGACCGCTAGTAATTATGACAGAAAAACTTCTATTCTGGGGCATTATCGTATTTTTAATTGCTACCTTAGCCATTGGCATGTGGGCAGCAAAACAAGTTAAGGGAGATAGTGAAAACTACCTGGTCGCTGGACGAGGATTGGCTTTACCTTTAGCAGCAGCAACTTTGATGGCGCAGTCAGTTGACTCTAATGCCACCTTGGGCAATATAGATTTGGCAGCCGAATTTGGCTTTTGGGCTGGGGCATCTTTACCAATTGGGTTGGCACTATGTTTATTTTTAACCGCTTTATTTTTTGCCAAACCAATGAACCGTATGGGTTTAATTACCCTACCAGATTTTTATCGGGTTAAATATAATCGCCAAACGGAAGTAGTGGCATCGTTCTTGATGGTGTTGAGCTTTTCCTTTTTGTTGGCTGGTAATTTAGTGGCGGGAGGATACTTATTTGAAGCCTTTTTAGGTATAACTTATACCGACGGGGTAATACTGTTGGCAATTGTGGTTTTTATCTATACTGCTAGTGGTGGGTTATTTGCCGTGGCATATACCGATGCCATTCAAGTAGCGATCGCTTTGATTGGTTCGCTCGGTTTACTGGGTTTTCTGGTGTTTAACTTTGGTTTAGAAATACCTGCCAATACTGGTCCATTTGCTTTAGCTCAATTAAGCGATCCTGCTGCTGGTGCGGCAGTTAACTGGGCAACTTTACTAGCATTGGGTCTGGGAGATATTGTGGCGATTGACTTTATGGCACGTGTCTTTGCGGCTAAAAGTCCCGAAACCGCACAAAGAGCCTGTTTAATCGGCTGTGCTGGTACATTAATTATTGGTGTTCCCTTCTCCCTAGTCGCTCTATCTGCCCCACAAATTCTCGCCGACGCAGGAATAACTCGTGATGGACCAATTCTTTATGCTTTAATTAACGATGTTGTTCCTCCCATACTGGGATTATTAGTAATCATCGCAATCCTTTCTGCTTCTCTTTCTACCGCAGACGGAGCAATTCTGGGGACTTCTTCCGTGATCGCCCACAATATCATCGGGATTCGTTCCGACGACCACAATGCAGCGGGAGATAGATTATTACTACTTACCCGCACCATGGCTTTTGTGATTACGGTATTAGGAATCTTTTTCGCCTTAAAAGTTCCTCAAACAGGAATTTTACTATTACTGGCTTTCGATTTGGGGTTTGCAGGTCTTTTAGTACCCCTGGCTGGCGGTCTTTACTGGGATAAAGCTACTTGGCAGGGTGCGTTGTCCTGCATTATATTAGGCTCCCTAACACGATTAATTTTCTTTGTGCTAATGCCTACTACTTTCGGCATCGATAATACCCTGTTGTATATTCCCAACAATATTTTTACACCGGATTTTGATGGCTTCCCTACTCTGATTAGTCCTTTAGTGGGATTAGCTGCATTTATCATCATCTCCAATCTGACAGGAGGAGTTAAGACTACCAAAGCCCAAAAATTGTATTCTGAAGAGATAGAGACGCAAATATATCGCAGTCAAGGTTCTGGCGATCACTTGTAAGGGTTAATTATTAATTAACGGTTGTCTTCCCCGCAGATCTTGATAAGAAATGCGGGAAAAGTCTAAGCCCATTTATTTTACAATCATTAAGAATTGTTGTAATAATCGATAATAGTCTGGCGATAAAATAAAGGCATTCCCGTATCGTAGTACTGCCCCTTTACTAAATAGGCGATCGCACCATTTTGCTGCCTTAATTTATCTAAGCAAGTGGTTAACTGAAATTCTCCTTTAAAGCGCTGATTATTATTAATCTCAGAATTTAGTAAGTCGAAAATATCTGGTTGGAGAACATACATACCAAAAACTCCGAGAAATTCATCTTGAGACATTCCTGATACCTGTAGATGTTTCCTGGCGTACTCTAAGGTAGGTTTCTCGTATATTTGAGCAATTTTTAAAATAGATTGTTCAGTTTGCCACTCCCCAGCAACGCATCCTGCTTTATGAATAATATCAGCATTCATCACAGTAATACCAATCACGCTGGTTTCTGTCTGTTCATAGATATCAACCATCTGTGCTGCACAAGAAGATTGAAGATCAGAAGTATAGATATGATCTCCCAACAGTAGTAAAAACGGCTCATTTTCCACCCACTCGCGGGCACAAAAGACAGCATGACCAAAACCTTCCTGTTTAGTTTGAGTCAGAATAGTAACGCGATCGCCTATTGTCTTGAGATACTCACTATATTCTTTATTTTCCGCAGACAGCTTGTCCCATAGTTCAGGTTTGGAAGGGGATTTTAACAGATCCTGAAACAAGTTGCGATCGCACTGCTGCACCACAATTCCCACCTCTTCAATTCCGCCACTAATCGCTTCCTCGACGATAGCCAAGATAATTGGCTTAGTGCGTCCATCTTTATCCACTATCGGAAACAACTCCTTCTTCAAAGCTTTAGTAGCGGGATACATCCGAGTCCCAAAACCCGCAGCAGGAATTACCGCCTTACGTACTTTCTTATTAGACATTGCAATGATCACTAATAACTAATAAATAATTGGTGGGCATTACCTAACATACTCGATACTTGTTCTTGTTTTTACGATGCCCATCCTATAACCCTGTTCAATGTTCAATGTTCAATGATTATCAATACATTTCGTATTTCAACAAAGTACAAGGAATGGCACCGTTGTATAGTTTAATGCGCTTAGAAGTCCTTAGCCCCACCCGTTTGGAAAGCTTCATACTACCCGTAAGAATATATGCTGTCCAGCCTTTAAATCTTTGTTTAAAGATATCTCCCAACAGTGTATACAATTCGCCTAATTCCGCTTCGTTACCCAACCTCACCCCATAAGGTGGATTACAGATCAAAACGCCATGGTCTGCTGGTGCTTCAATAGTAGATAGTTCCTGACGAGCAAATTTAACATAGTCCTCTAGTCCTGAAGCTTCGGCATTAGCAAAAGCTTGTCTGATAACTTTTAGATCGCGATCGCTACCAATAATCGGTACGGTAATGTTGTATTTCTGGCGATCGCTAGCTTCCTGGAGTAAACTTTGCCAGAGATCGTGATCATAATCTAGCCAGGTTTGAAACCCAAAGTCGCGATATAGTCCAGGGGCAATATTTAAGGCTTTTAAAGTAGCTTCTATCGGTAATGTCCCACTGCCACACATCGGATCGAGAAAGGGTAAATCTGGTGTCCACTCCGCCATCTCTAATAAAGCTGCTGCCAGAGTCTCTTTCATTGGTGCTGCACCGATTGCAGGTCGATAGCCGCGACGGTGTAAACTAGAGCCTGAACTATCTAAACTAATGATGCAGTGTTTCTCATCAATATGAGCATTGATTAGCAGATCGGGATTTTCCGTATCTACACTAGAACGTTTTCCCCCTCTAACCTTTTGCCAGTCAGTGATCGCGTTCTTAATTTGTAAAGCAGTAAAATGAGTATGATTCAGCAGCTTATTTTTCCCTGTGCAGGTGACAGCCAGAGTCATATCAGGGTTCAGATATTGATTCCAATCCAACTTTTGTACATTGCGGTACAGTTCATCACCATTGAAGCTTTTGACTCTAGCGATCGGCATTAAGATGCGAAAAGTAGTCCTTGTCCAAAGATTTGCTTTATAGAGCAATTCCTGATCCCCCTTAAAATGAACCCCCGTAAAGTCTGGACGAACATCTTTGGCACCAATGCGTTCTAATTCCTTCGCTGCAACTTCTTCTAAACCGCGAGATACCGTAGCAAAATAATTTTTCATCGTAGCGGTTTATCGTTCAACACAGTAATTACAGAATATCAGCGATAACGGATAATTTGTTAACAGAATTAGAAATTATTCCTCTTACTTTAGTCTCTACTTTGTCTGGTTTTGTCTTGACTATAATAATGATTTTTGTCTCTAACAAACTTTATATATCCAAATTTGGTAATAAATATCGGGTTCAAGTTTAGGTAAGGGTTGAAATTTATCACTACGGGAAATAAATTGCCAATGGCTAGATATTTCTAATCCTGACATTTTTTCTTTGAAATCACTGGTTTCATAAAAGTCAGTGACCAAAGGAAAAATGATATATCCTCCCGATTTAGTAACGCGGATCAACTCATCAAATGAACTGCTTGGAGCATGACCATAGGTTAAAACACCCACACTGACAATGCCATCAAACGAGTCTGTAGAAAATCCGAGGGGTTCACCCATAACTTTCTGATGGAGAGCAGTATAAACTTTTTTTTCTGCCGCTTTTTCTAACATTCCAGCAGATATATCAAGCCCCTCCAAATTAGAGTAGCCATGCTCGAATAGCACCGTTCCAACTAAACCTGTGCCGACACCAGCATCTAGTATTTTTGCATTTTTTGGTAGATATTTAGCCAATGTTTCCACAACCCGTTGTGGAGCAATATAGCCTCCCTTATCCTCTAAATCATTGTCGTAATCGTTGGCCCAAGTGTTATAACGTTCAGCTAATTGTTGGTCATTTGCAGAACTATAAACCCAGTTAATTTTATCTTTTATCTGCATGATATTTTTTATCTTTGATAAGATAGCTTAGGAAAATAGGATAGCGCCAGATAGACTCACCGTTGGCTTCACTTTGCTCTAATGGAAAAGTGGGAGTCGCTGACGTCATACTCTAGAGGCGGCAATTCATCTTCACCAAAAAGGATAGAGGTGTAATTTTTATCTCTTAGAGTAGAATCAGGAACCTTGATCAAAGGCTTGTAGCGATGGTGTTCCTGCCCCTCTAATCGCCATGGAGCATTTGAAACCGTATTATATACGGTGTAAACTAAATTACGAGAATAGTTACTTTTGTTTTCGTCACCACCATGTAAGGTTTTGCTATGAAAGAAAACAACATCACCTGGTTCTTGCTCGCAGTAAATCACTTCATGTGTTTTCAAGGCGTGCTCTACAAGTTCCTGGCGAGAAACGACTGAATTGCCATGAGAGATATTTTCAATTCGTGCCAATCGGTGAGACTGTCTCGCAACTTTTAAACAACCACTTTCCCTTGTACTTTTGCTGATTGCGATCGCACAAGACAGTAGATCGGGATATAAACAACCATCGTCGTACCAAGTACTATAATCCTGATGCATAGGAATGCTGCCTTCACCAGGGAGCTTTCTAACAATTTTTGAGTGCCAATGATAACACTCCTCTCCTAAAAGTACTTCCACAGCATTAACGAGTCGTGTGATGCGAGGAATAACACCTAGCATGGACGTCCCTAAATCAGTCCAGTAGACAGACTTAAACACTCTTTCATCATTCCAGGTGATAGTTGTTTGAGTATTTTTGATACTAGGATCAGCCTGACAGGCTTCTTCTAAGGGAGCTACTTCTTCAGGAGCAAAAAAACCGGGGACTACTAAAAAACCGTCCTCATGATACTTGGCAATTTGTTCTTTAGAAAGAGGGTGTAGCTGTTTTTGAAGATTTGACGGTGTAGATGGTATTGTTCTGTGTTTTGAGCTATTATTTGCCATTTGTCCGTTAGTTAGTTGTAATAAATGTCGGAGGATGGGGGACTTTATTCGCTCTACGAGGAATGTCCATTTGAATCATGATAGAAACTTGTTTAAACATTCGGCGACCTTTTTAACATTAGGTTCTACGATCATAGTAAAATGATTTCCTGGTATGATTTGTAACTGAACAGGTAGCGCACTAACGTCCTGCCAGCCCCAAGTTGGATCGGCTTGAGTTGCACTGTCGTCAGGTAGATAATTCTGGAGTATACCGATTTCTTTAGCTCGAAACAAGACTAGCGGAATAGGGTGAGTCTCTTTTACTTGATACTGGGCACTGGCTTGTGTATTTGCTTTATAAACATCAACAGTTCGCCTTAAATCATCTGATGTAAATTGTTGTCCAACCATTTTTAAGACTAAGCGCAAATAGTCAATTTGTTCATCTACATCAAGCTGTTGGAGAGATTGGGGCGTTATATCCAACTCTTTGCCCAGAGCACTGCCATAGATTCTAGCCAGATTAGTCAAACAGTGGGATAAATCCCAAGAATTAACCTTCTGTTCAGGGCTGGGTACTCTCACTTGGATATCCATAATTGCTAAGAGAGCAATCTCTTCACCCTGAGTTCGTAACTGTTGAGCCATTTCAAAAGCGACTTTCCCTCCAAAGGAATGCCCCCCAATCCAATAGGGACCCTGGGGCTGAATTTTTTGAACAGACTGGATGTGGTGAGCCGCAATCTCTTCTAGCTGAGTTAGAGTCCGTTCGTTCTCATCAGTACCGAGGGTTCGTAATCCATAAAACGGACGATCACAATCTAAATGTTTTGCTAAGGGATAGAAGTCAAATACAGTACCCAAAATTCCCGAAACAAAGAAAAACGGTGCTTGAGATCCTTGAGGTTGAATGGGGACGACGGTAGAGTGAAACTGATCTTTTCTGCTCCCATTTTCTTTGCTCAATAAGAGACGGGCAGAGTTTGAGCGGGAACCCGTTTCTGTATTTGCCAAATCAAGAACGTCTTGATACAAATAATCCACTAGGGCAGCTAATGTTGCACATTTAAGTAGTACTGTAGATCCAATTACGCAGTCTAACTTCGATTGCAGATAACTTCGCAGTTCCATAGCCATCAACGAATCTAGACCCAAATCCACAAACCGCGTTTCTAGTGATATCTGATGTGTGTCCTTTATCCCCAGCGTTTCTGCAACTATAGTGCAAATGTTCGCTGCTAGTTCCCCTCGTCGCTGTGGCTCTGGAATAGCTCGCAATTTTTGCATAATATTGAGCGGTTTATTGCTGACCACCTGATTATGGCGATCGCCCGAGTTCGGCATGACATGCTGGTAAACCGGGGGAATTGGGGAGAACTGCTGCAGCCATTTCGACCAATCAATGGGTAGAACTCCGGCTTGGATAGTCTCTGTTTGTATTAGTTGTTCCAAGGTTGCTAGCCCCTGATTGAGAGGAATTACACCCAGTCCCCAATCCAATAATCGCTGTTGATGATCGGTACTGAGTTTTGTCTGCATCCCAGTGTCCGCCCACGGTCCCCAATTGATGCTTAATCCTGGTAGCCCTTGAGACCGACGGTAATGAACAAGCACATCCATAAACTCATTAGCTGCTCCATAGCTGGCTAAACCGTGAGATCCCAGTAAAGAAGCAAGAGACGAAAAGCAAACAAAGAAATCTAAGGGTCGATCCTTTGTCAAACAGTGCAAATTCCAGGTGCCATAAACTTTAGCTGTTAGTAAGCTAGAGAAGCGTTCCCAATCTTGTTGCCACAGACTACAGAAATCGACAATCCCAGCAGCATGAACAATTCCCCGCAATGGGGGTAATGTATGGTCAATTTTCTCTATTACCTGGGCTAGTTGATTAATATCGGAGACATCAGATTGGGCAATCGTAATCTGTATCCCCTCTGCTTTCAATTTGTCTAATTGCTCTCTAACCTCTGATTTAGGGGCACTGCGTCCTAGGAGTATGAGATGTTTGCCTCCTCGCTCAACTATAGTGTGGGCAACCTGCAAGCCCAAACCACTTAAACCACCTGTAATTAACACAGTGCTGTTCTGATCCAAGATTAATGGCAGGTATTTCTCCTGCTGCTGAGGAACTAGTCGAGCAACATAGCGGTTGCTATTATGCAGTGCGACTTGGTTCTCTGTACTGTTGTACATAAGCTCGGTTAGTAAAGCTGCAGCATCTGATTCAACTGTGGAGCGCAAGACTGACTCAGAGCAATTAACCGACTTAGGGTTAAGTTGGATATCCGATGATAAATCAATCAGAGCGCATTGTAATTCTGGGTGCTCTAAAGCAATTGTTTTTCCCATACCCCAAAGTGGTGCTTGTCCTAAGCCTAAACTATTGATCTTGTCTGTTACAGCTTGTGCCCCTCGGGTAACTAACCATAGACGTGGCAAGGTTGAGCTATTGGCAATCAGTCCTTGGACTAGGTGCAAAACACTACACAGACTAACAGTTGCTGCCGCACTTAAACTCTCCTCTGTTTGGGGTGCTGGCGCATCTAAACTCCATAAATGGACAACGCCCTCAATATTGGAAACATTTTGCAAAAGTCGTTCAACATGCTCTGGGCAATTAGGATTCAGAGTGAACATTTGGTTGGTGTGGCAGTGATATTCTTTACCTTGAAATACCATCGTCGTCCTACATCCACTAGCCTGGAGACGTTGAACCAAGGATTCTCCCACACTGAGACTATTTGCAGTTAGCGATACTTGATGATCGGCAAAAACAAGCCAATTTTTGGGGAAGGTTGACTTAACTTTGGTCAGAGGTTGGATTTTCCACTGGACTGAATAGAGACATTGTTCCGTGCTGTCATTTGTTTGACTGGGAGTATGGGAAGCACCATAAGTTCTCTGTTGATGTTTTTGATCTCTAAGACTAAAATATACTCCTGCTTCCGCCTCAATCCAATAACGCTCTCGCTGGAAGGGATAGGTGGGCAACGGCTGTCGCTGGCGAGCATAATCTTGGTCAAATCCAACCCAATCTACTGTCAGTCCATGTAAGTAGAGTTGAGCTGCGCTGGCTAATATCTGTTGCCAATCGGTTTGGGGGGGACGCAAACTGGGCAACCACAGTCCCTCAGCATCTGGTAAACAGTGACGAGCCATTCCCAACAAAATTGGTTTGGGTCCGATTTCTACCAATATCTCAGCCCCCTGCTGCTTCAGGCTCTCTACACTAGCAGCAAATTGTACGGGCTGGAGAATATGACGACACCAATACTCAGGCGTGGCGATTTCTTCGGTTACTACAGTTCCTGTGACATTAGAAATAAGCTTAATTTGGGGTGGGGCAAAGCTGATATCTTGAGCCACCTGCTTAAACTCATCTAACATTGGTTCCATCAACGGAGAATGGAAGGCATGGGAGACAGTAAGGTGTTTGATTTTAATTCCTTGGTCTTCTAGAGCGGCGGCAACAGCGTCAACATCTTTTTGTTTGCCAGAGAAGACAGAACTCTCTGGCCCATTGATGGCTGCAATGGAAACCCCTGGTGCCTGAGAATCAATAACCGCACGAACCTGTTGCTCAGATGCGATCGCCGAGACCATACCACCTCCAGCAGGTAATGCCTGCATCAACCGTCCTCGTTGGGCAATTAGCTTCAGCCCATCTTCCAGGCTAAATACTCCCGCAACACAAGCAGCGACATATTCTCCTACACTATGTCCTATGACCACATTTGGCACGATCCCCCATGATGTCCAAAGTTGAAATAGAGCATATTCCAGCGCGAATAAGGCTGGTTGAGTATAAGCGGTTTGATTGATGAGGTCACGGTTGGGTGATTCTATATTTTCTGGGGGATACAAAATCTCCAATAAAGGTGTTTCCAGGTAAGCCCGCAGAATGTCATCGCAGCGATCAATCGCTTGACGGAACGTCATTTGAGTCTCATAAAGTTGACGACCCATGTCTACATACTGAGAACCCTGACCTGTGAAGAGAAACGCCATTTCCCCTAGTTTATCTGGTGCTTTAACTACCCCCATACATCCTGGGTCGATCATGGTTAATTTCTGACGAAGCTCCGTTGTCGAATTAGCTACAACTGCTAAACGATGCTGAAAAGGCTTGCGACCAGTATTTGCAGTAAAACACAAATCTGCCAGATTTAGATCATCTGTAGATTCTATATGGCTGACATAACGTTCAACCAGT
>CBDUCX010000056.1:0-21360 GCA_965365755.1 uncultured Pleurocapsa sp. | reverse complement strand
TGCTATGAGAAAATAATACTCCTATGGCTAAAAGCTGATACGCAAACTATCTCTCCCCTCTTGTACCAATAAATTTAAATTAAAGCCCCGCATGAATGAAGTGACCACCTATGATGGAAATGGCGTCTCTAACGAAGAAATCGTTGCTGCCTTAGAGATTCCCGCCGATTTTAATTTTGATTTACCCGATCCTGAAGATGAAGCGATTCAAGAATCGGATTTTCGACATCAATTAGATACAATTTGGCAAATATGCGATCGCTTTGATCTCCAGACTGATATTTGGCGTGGGCGAGTCTTGCGTTCAGTAAGAGATAGGGAAAAGAAAGGCGGTGAAGGCAGAGGGGCAGGATTTCTCAATTGGTTAAAAGATCGTGAGATTACTAAATCCCAGGCATATGCTTTAATTCAACTGGCAAATAGTGCCGATACTTTGTTAGCGGATGGAGTTTTAGAGCCTGATAGTATTAATAACTTTAGTAAACGGGCATTTGTCGAGACAGCTAAATCTGCCCCAGAAATTCAACAATTAGTGAGTGAGGCAGCGCAAAAAGGCGATCGCATTACCCGCAGAGAAGTAAAACAGCTAAGTGATGAATGGACTGCCATGAGTTCGGAATTACTCCCCGATGAGATTAAGGAAAAGGCAGCAGAAGGTTCGTTACCTGCTCGACACTTAGCGCCACTAGTGCGAGAGATGGAGAAGTTGCCCGATTCCCATTTAATTGAAATCAAAAAAGAAATTAGGGAAAGTCCTGATATTGATACGGTCAAAATGATGACCACCGAGGCAAAAAACCTGGCTAAGTATTTGGATGCTGCTGCTCAAGTACAAACTTTGCGAGATAAGGCAGTGGATATGGAAATGGCACTGGAAGAAGCCCTCAGACTGGACTGTATTAACACTGCTGCGGATTTAGTTAAGCAAGCCAATACTTTAGAGCAAACTGTCGGTAAACTCTATACTACCTGGAAACGTATCAGTAACGTTGCCGATCGCCTGTACGTGGAAACAGGAGCATCTAATCCCCATTTGCGATCGCTCTTAACCTGCCTGGAATCTTTGACTGGCGACATTATCGAAGTTCCTTTAGATGAAGAAGGAGAGCAAATTGTACGGTTAAAAGTTTTGACCGAAAGTAATGGGACAGACGCCCCGTCCTTCTAAGACGGCTTTATGGTATTGTATATTTTGATACCTTAACTACCAGTATCAAAATGTTTGTTCTCGAATATAAAGTTAAACCAGCATCAACACAGATTCAAGCCATAGAAGAAGCAATTAGAACAACTCAATTCGTTCGTAATAAACTGCTTCGTTTTTGGATGGATAATCGTGGTGTGGGTAAAACTGAAATGTTCAGACACAATACGTAATTCTATAATCCAACATAGTCGATAAAGAACGTTTTGGTTCACCCGCCCAGTTGAGACTGATATAGCTGAATATTTATGATTAATCAGGCGATCGCTAGTTTTAATTTACACTTGTAGATGACTAAAAAATATTTATACGCTCTATTGTTCTGCTTTTTCCTAATTGCGGTAACTGTGCCTCAAGTTTTAACTTCAACTACCCGTGGCTGTACCTATAATGCAGAAGCCTATGAGGGCTTAGAGATGGCAAACTTGTCTCAAGAACTAACCAATACAGGATTAATTGGCAGAATTCATGGCGCAGGAGAAACTTCCCAAATGTTTGTCATGTCGGTGCGGGAACCAAATAACTTTTTTAGTCATCGAGAATTTTCTTTAATTCCCCAAGATCCCGAAGCCAAAAATGCCTTAAGCCAACTGAATCGACATGATTTGGTGTGTGTTCAGGGTAATTTAATTGCCAATCCCAGTCCCCAAAAGCACATTGCCTTAAGCTCAATTCAAGTTCTCGAACCTTGGGCACAGCCTCCAGGTTTTGCCCCCTATCAAAGAAAGACAGATATTCCTGCTGAATTAACAGCACAAACCAGCTTAATCGGTAAAGTACACGCCATTGGTGAAGAGGGAAAAATCCTAGTAGTGGAATATCAGGATATTGTCATTCCCATTTTTGTCTCCGAAACAGAATATACTCAGGGTCTATATCGGGGAGATATTGTCAAACTAACTTATCAAATTCAACAATCCCCTCAAAGACCAGTCCATCTCCAGTTGGATACTAGCGCATCACAGCCTCTAAAAGTGATTGATGCGATCGCGCAATGGCATGAACAACCGAAAACCCTCACAGGTAGCTTGGTTAAGTTTCCTCAAAGTCCCCAACTTAAATTTGATGTCTACGCCATGGAAGTCGATACTCAAGGCATCAAACGCTACTTCACCCTAATAAACTTTGAAAATGCGGCTGAGTTTGCAAAGATTCGCCAAAAACTAGCTAAAATCTGGGATGATCATGCAGCTACCGCTATATCTGGTAGAAATATGCTGATTAATCCTCAAGTTACCATTGAAGCAACTGGGATCGGCAATATTGTTTCTCCTGAGCAAGCTAACCCACAAATTTTACTGGAGAATGCAGAACAAGTTAAACAACTTATTTAAAGTACTGCATCTAGTTGACACACTCTCATCCTAAATCTTTGATAAAGACACGAGATTCTCAAGACTCGCGCCTCAAGTTTCCTGCTTCTCAGGCTCTTAACTAACTACGCACTCAAGCAGCACCCTAAAATGCCTCATGTTTCACCCCGTCAGACCGCCTCCACAGGCAATTTTAAAATCGGCTACTTATCCGACCCATCCCATGCCCTGGGACAAAAAGTATGTTTTAAATCGGAACTCTTAAAGTTTTACCTAGCAAGAGACTCGGCTTCAACACAAGCCAGTTAGTTGCTAGAACCAAATACTTTAACTATTCAATTTACCAGGTACATATGCAGTCCAGTAATTTAAACTCGTGTCGCATATAAAAACATTATACAACGGCTAGAGTCCTTTTTGTATAAAGCTTTTGCTCAGATTGATTCGATGCACTTTTAATCACCCCTCTACGCCTTTAAGTTCGATTCACCTCCTCCCAAACTCCCATCCTTTAAGTTTGGTAGGAGTACTCTCTCACACGAAGATAGATTTTTTTTAACTTGTCATTGATCGTGATCGCACTGGTTCTGGGTACTCTAAGTAACACTAGTCTTGAGGTATTCTGTGCCTGGTTGGTCTACCCTTATTTGCTTTTTGCTTTAGATGAAACTTTTATTATTAAAAACTTTATTACAGCGTCGCGCCAGAGACGATGGCTATGTGCTACCGATGGTGATTGCCATTGGTTTGGTCATGATGCTTCTGGGTATAGTCAATATGACTAGTGCCAAAGAGGAGAACTTGAATGCGATTATTCAAAACTCCCGCTCTGATGCTCTAGGAATAGCAGAAGTCGGTATTGCTCAATATCGAGAAATGTTAAATAGAAATAGGGTCTTGACTGTATATAATCACGATCAGTGGACTTCAGTTGCCCCTACTCCCAACCCGTTGAATATACCCGACGTATTAAGTCAGTCTTGCGATGTAATTACTAATACTCCTGGGGGCTGGGCTTTTACTGAACCTGCTAATTCAGTTTTTAATGCTGCTAATTGGCGACCAGTTACTTTAGATGAAACTATTCTTAACCGTGATTTAGATGATGATGGTTTCGCTGATAATAATGCAGTCATTATAGGGGGCTATCAACTTGTCAGTTATGAGTATGACATTGATGGTAATGTTGGCGATGCAGATAATGATGATGTGATAGATGATACCGATGATAATGGAGTTTTTAGCGTTGTAAGCGATGCTAACACTGATGATGATGCCGAACCAGGTCCTCCTCCTCATAGCATTACAGATGAAAATGACACCGATGATGATGGAATTAGTGATGCTCAGGGTATTCTAACTGTAAAAGGTCGCACCATCGATGGCAGCGAAGCTCAAATTCAAGTGGAAATTCCCCTCCGTATCAATCAACAAGATATGAATAACCTGGCTCCTGCTTTGTGGATCGGTAATGGTGATACCACAAATCTTGGAGGACTAGTTGTTGGTGACTCCGACGGAGATAATATAACTGATGATTTAGTAAATAACTTGACGGGTGTTGCTGGTGCAGATGGCATTCCTGATGTCAATATAGTTGCTTCCAATCCTAACGACGGTACAAATGGTGGTTGCAATGATATAGCATCAGTTAACAATAACACTATAATTACTGACCCCCGTAGTCTTCCTCCAATCGATGCCATTACCCAGACTATTGCTGATGCACAAGCAGCAACAGGAGACAGAACCAATAATTTTGCAGCTTTAGAAATAGCAGGAGATTTAGCCTTTTTAGGTGTGTTAAATCATGACAATTATAATCCAGATGCTGATCCAGCTACCTTCGACCCCAACATAGACTGTGCCGTAGCCAGAGATTGTCGCTATTACTATACACTGCCTGCAATAATCGGCAATAGAGATTACCGAACAGATGGGGTTGCCAAAGTCACGTTATACCATGACGGAGATTTGGCTATCAGTGCTTTGGGGGGCGATATAAGTATTGGGAGCGATGTATCGTCTAATTATTTAGAAATTTACAGTACTGGTAATATCCAAATCAATACTGGTGGTAACAATGTGACCATTGATGCTCTAATTCATACTCCTGGAACCTTGACTATCGCAGGCGGCGGAACCTTAACCATTAATGGATCTGTCTTTGCAGGAGATTTTAATAACACTATAGGCACTTTAGGAGCAGTCAAGATCAATCCAGACAATACTAATTCATCTTCAACAGCTTCAGATAAATCCTATGAGTTTTACACTACCACAGCCAACAGAACACCTAGACCTTTAACTGGCAGTCCTACCAATTGGAAAACAGAGGAAGTTAATTAAATTTGCAATGAAAAACTATCTACCAAAACTAATTTACGGGAAAGTTAAACCAACAAACCCAGAACAGGGATTCATTACTCTTGAAGTGATAGTGGCTTTAATTTGCGGTCTAGCATTTTTTGCCTTTTCGCTGCAAGCTTTTGGCGTTGCCATGGCGATGAAAGCTCGATCTCAGGAAAAACAAAGAGCAAATGAGTTAATCCAAGAGGATATTGAAAGAATTAGTCAGTTAGGGAGTGATCCTGCATTAGCAGGAGTCTGTAATCCCCCAGATTATAACGGTGGCTATGCTAATGGTTTATGGAATGCACTCCAAGCTGCCGCTGCCGATAATTCTGCTGATGTTAGAAAAACAGTAACGAACAAAATTAAAGCAGATGGTTCAGCCCAGTCCAGTGGTAGAACCCTCAGTCTACAGCGTGTTCACGTCAGTAACAATGCAGGTGCATCTGATGATCCCCACCGAACTCTGAAGATTGGTTATCAAGTTTGGTATTGGTATAACAATACTTTGTTCAATAAAAGCGGTTACACTCCTAGTGCTACCGATGATGCGATCGCAGAAACTTATGTGGAGGTAATACCCGATGTGGCTTTGGCATGTCCGTAAACAAGAACCAGGTTTTACTTTAACAGAAGTAATAGTAGTAACAGTAATTGTTGGTGTTATTGGGGCATTGGCTGTCCCTAGTTTCTTTAGTCTGCTTAACCGTAATCGAGTTAATCAAGCTGTAGGGGAAATTGAAGGAGCTTTAAGAGAAGCGCAGAAGGGAGCAATTCGTACTAGTAGAAGTTGCACAATTAGCATCGACACCACAAACACGAGAATTTCTAATAATAGTGCTAACGATAACTGTTTATTAACTACTAGAAATTTTGATTCTGATTTTACTTTAACAAGTAGCAGACCTACCATCACCTTTTCTAGTAAAGGTAATATTGCTCTAGATCCAACACCAGTAATCGTTATGTCTTTTCCTAATGGTGGTTCCAATCAACAAAGATGTGTTGTTATCGAAAATACTCTAGGCTTAATGAGGACAGGAGATTATTCTGGAACTATACCAGCGGTGCCATTGCCAGATGACTGTCAGTGAATAAGAATGCTTACACAGCTTAATTCTGGAAATATAGAGAAAAATAATGTTTTGGCAAACAAACAAGAGCGATCGCGGTTTTACTATCATAGAACTTGTGGTCGTTCTTCTTATTATCGGGATTATCGCTGGATTTTCCGCTCCAAGCCTGATCAGTTTATACCGTCGCAATCAAATTAATGCAGCTTTAGTTGAACTTGTGGGTGCAATCAGAGAAACCCAAAGGCAGGCTATGCGTCTAGGTAGAGTTTGTCAACTAGATATTAATCCCGACACTAACTTAATCACTGCTACTCCCCCTAATTGTTTATTAACTACAAGAAGAATAAATGAAGATATAGATATCAAGACTAATTTACCTGGTGCTAATCCTTATATTAGTTTTTCCCATAAAGGAAGCACAACTAGAATGGGGACTATTGTATTGTCATCAGATTTAACTAATCATCAAAGATGTTTTGTCATTTCATTAGGTTTAGGAATTGCGAGAACTGGAAACTATCAGGAGAACGATACAGGTTCTATTTCTTCTACCAAATGCAAAAATACTAATTAACCAGAGCTAAAAAAAGTCTCTGTTGATTGAATTAATTAGATCAACAGAGACTTTAAGAATATTATTTAATTGTCATTTTTATTTGTGTGAACTTTTAATCAGGAGCATCTTTAGCAAAGACATCAGAAGAAAGAATGAAAATATTATCTTGTCGATCAAATCCAGGATGACTTAAATCAGTTTGACCTACCTCGAATATCACTATCCTTTCATCTTTACCAATATGGTTGCCTAAATGTGCCTCATCAGCACCTCTTACTGTATTGTCAGCGTTAAGATAACCTTTCTCAGTCAAAAACTCTCTCAAGGATTTTTGGTTGTTATCAGCAGTACCAGCATCATCATCAGCATCGTATCCAGGGTCAGCAGGGACGAGATCACCAGGTCTTAAGAATAAAACTGTACTACCTGAGCCATTACCGACATAAATATCGTTGTTACTGTCCGTATAGCCGTTATATGTCACTGGATTATCAAAATCTATGGTATGTGAAACTTTATGATACTCAGGATTGAAGATCGGATTTGCTCCACTGGGTAGAAGAGTAGTTTCATCTGCTTCGGTGTATTGACCGCTACCATTCGTATAGTATACGGACTCCAGTCCTGCCTCAGTTAGTGATTCATTATTATAGGTAACTCCATCTTCTGCTCCATTACCTCCTTTGCTGATACAGCCAGAACTTTCTGGCTCTACAGGGATAGAGTTAATTGTTAGATTACTGTCAGTGTCAATTTTAATGGGTTGAGGTTGTCTATTCTCCTGATGAACCCATTTTTTGTTCCTGTTACCTTCTTCACTATTAGGATCACCAGGATTATTAATAAAATCAGTCCTCATTTGCCAATTAGTTCCTGAACCGCTTGGGTCACAGCCGTATACTGCGCCCAAAGTTTTGTAGCTCATGGTGTATGAGGTAAAATTGTCGGAATTATCACCTGGAGCGGTTCTAGCTCTGGCTACTACTTGGGTGTTTGCTGTGTAGGTATCGAGAATTTTGTTGTTATATTCATCTGTTCTACCAATCTCAATACCACTAGTTAAATATAATTGTGCTGAGATACCACCTTGTATACAAGCATAAAAACCTGCGGGGGCAGCAGGAGTGGTAGTTTGTCCCGCATCACACTGGATAGCACCAGCAGTGAGTGTTGTATCGCTAATGCCATCGATCAACGCTTCTGTTTGCCAGGCACCATCTGTATAGTCGCCATTGTCATCGAAAGCTGGTCCCCAACGATTTAAAACTAAAGGTCCCTTCCAATTAGTATCATCAGAACTTTCTAAAAAGTAAACAATTCTTTCTGGCGTTGTGATGTCGTCATCAACACCAAATAAGTTACCATCTCCATCGGGGTCAGAATCTCCATTAACTTCTGGTATATCAAGAGCAAAAACTACTGTTCTGTCAGCATTATTAAATCCGTTAGCATTGGCAGAGGTATTTTCAATAGCAATAGCTCTTTTGACTTCATCAGTAATAAAATCTAATGCTCTGGCACTGTTATTTTTTGCTTCGGAACGTGCTGTTTGGTTTTGAGTATTTTGCAGTAGATTTACTAAACCAAATCCTAGTCCACCAATCACAATTGTACCCATAACTAAACCAACTAGTAGTTCAGTTAAGGTAAAACCTGAATTAGATTTATTTATTTTTAAAAGTTTTTGCAACTCTTTATTCTTCATATTGGGAAAAGTTTTTGTATATGAATTAGAAATACTTATTTCAGTATTTAAACGATTAACGAACGATTAACGATTGACAGAAAACAGTGATTGAATAAAGTCTATAGTTGTCGCTATTTATACTATTACCGTCCCAATATAGTTGGAGAAATTAAGTTGTGTAAATTGGTAAAGACACTGATTTTTCGATGAAGTAGAGATAAAGTTAAGGTAAATTACTTTGCTTTTAAAAGTAAAGTTAGGTATGAATTATTACAATGCTAGTCTTTGGCGGAGAATAGATTCGGCGATCGCCAGATCCACAGGAGTAGTAACTTTTAAGTTGGTTTCTTCTCCCTGAACAATTTTGACGGGGAGTTGACACTTTTCAAAGAGAGCGGCATCGTCCGTCACCTGCCAGCCCAATTCTTTGCCTTGAGCATGGCAACGTTTTAATAATTCCACATCAAACCCTTGAGGAGTCTGTGCCGCCCAGAGATTGCTACGATCAGGGGTGTCGCTAATAAATCCTTGAGCATCTACTATCTTGATAGTGTCCTTGACAGGAATAGCAGCAATCAAACCTGGACAAGTTTTCAATGTCTCACTACAGCGATCAAATAATTCAGGAGTAGCCAAACACCTCGCCCCATCATGAATTAAAACTTGAGTCGCATTTTCTGGTAAGGATTGTAAGCCGTTATAGACAGATTCCTGACGTGTATCTCCACCAACAATTAGCTTTACTGGTTTCGTTAAATCTAATTGACCTAAAATGTTTTGGAAGTCCACAAAATCCCCAGGCTGTCCCATAATGCCAATCCACTCTATGGTTGAAGAATTCGACCCAGCTAACAAACTCCAGGCTAATAGAGGCTTACCCAGCAGTTCTAATAAGAGCTTGTTACGGTCACTACCCATGCGACGACCCATACCTGCTGCTGGAATCAATAAATGCATTTAATGATGTTTTCCTAAAGATAATCTGCTTTAGCTCTATCATCTACTAAAATTGACCACAGATAAAATTACGGATTATATCTTCTTCATAGAATGCGTGTACTAGCCCTCGTTCCTGGCGATATTGGTAATCAACTCCTCTTTTTTCCTACCCTGGAAACCATTAAAAAACAGTATCCCTATGCTGCAATTGATGTTTTAGTTGAACCCCAATCAAAAAAAGCTTATCGAGTCTGCAAGAATGTCGATGATGTTTTAGTGTTTGATTTCCAAGACCGCAACAGCTTTGCTGATTATCTTAACCTTCTGGGGACGGTACGCGATCGCGAATATGATGTCCTCATTAGTCTCAAAACCTCCTGGCGCATCAAACTACTGTTGTGGCTGAATGGAATACCAACAAGAATAGGTTATCAAGATGATTCTGCTTTGTATCTATCTAACCCCGTAGTCCGCAAATCAGAACAATATACGGCGGAGATGTATCACGATTTAGTGACAGGATTAGGTATTCAGGCTACTTGCCCCCCAATTACGATTAATGTGCCCACAGAAGATATTACCTGGGCAGAATTAGAACAGCAGCGTCTGGTAATAGACAATAGTGGCTATATTATTCTCTGTGACGAACCATCTGATAGTTCGGAAGTTAGTGCCTACCCAATTCCTAGCTGGAAAAAAATTATTGAAGATATTGAACAAAGAGAAACAAACTTGTCAATTGTCTTATTACAGACAGACAATAATCAAGAGTGGGTAACAGCAATGATTTCGGCGAATGGTAATCTTAAGGTGATCGCGCCTTCCGATGTCGGTAAAATGGCAGCCATCATCGCCGGGGCAAATTTAATTTTATGTAACAATAGTGCTCCGATGCAGCTAGCCTTAGCTACAAGTACTTATACTTTTGCCTTATCCGCTAGTCAAGATCGCAACACTATTCCGACCGAGAAAAATAATTGCATCGTAATTCCATCTGACACGAACAACTTGGAAGATATTAAGCCTGAGACAATTATCCAACAGCTATGGCAAGGATAAATTAATTTATCCCTGATCTTATTAAAAGTCGAGTATATTAGGATGCACAACTATTTCAAACCGATTTAGTTGTGCATTTTTGATTAATAGTTGGAATTAATGTAGCGACTGCATAAAGAAGCAATTGCTTGTGAAACAAAATTACTGGGATAAAAAGCCAAGTTCGTTTGCTGAAACAGTTCAGTTAGTGGAAAGTTATGTTCGAGCAGAGATTCAGCAAGAAACCAAAGCTAAACAGCTTGTTTACCATACTCTTGACCATGCTCTAGCTGTAAAGCGTCGAGCTAGCACTATTTTTCGGGCAATTAGACCTGTTTTGTCTCAAGATATTTCTGCTGATGAATTAAAGCGATTAGAAAGCCTCCTGAATCTTTCTGCCTTAGCTCATGATATGGTGCAGCTATTCGACTCTTCTACCCTGGTAAATCAGCCTCGCAAACGTTTGTCAGGGCTTAGTGAAATGGAGACTGCTAACAAACTGCTTAGGTACATTCAAAATCTGAATCAGGAATTAGCAGCTTATGACCTTGATTCGGCAATTCTGTTTAGCGATCGCGATCAACAAATTATTAAGGATGCCATCATTGCTACAGTTTGCCAGAATGAACCCAAAGCAGACAAAGCAGACAATACATTTTCCGCCTTCTCAATATATCAACCATATCTTTACGAATCTCGACCGAAAATATCTATAATCGGTAGCATTATCGCTTTAGCAGATCTGGGAACTTTAGGCATGGACGGAATAGAAAAATATATCCATGATGGAATTTTGGTTTTCTTAGAGGACAACCCTAATTATCAAGATTTACTTGTGGATGGTAATTCTCAAATAAACTCTCGAATATATGAACTAGGGGATTGCTCTAAGTTCTCTACTGGTAATGTAATTAAGACTAGGCTGCTTGACATGGCTCGGTTCATGGTTGGCTTCGCCCATGAAAGACGAGCTCGATTTGAGTTAGAAATTTCTGGATTTCCTCCCCCAGTTCGTCAGATTTTACGGGAAAAAGTTTTTATTTATTTGAGTCCAGAAAATATTAAAGAAATTGAGGCAGTCTTGCCGACGCATGAAAGCGCCAGTTTAGAAGAATTAATCGACTTCTTCTGTTTGCAATAAAATTAAAGATAAATTTTTAAATGGAAATATTTCTTAACTTAGTTGATTAAGCTACGCAACTTTTTTATCAGCCACCGTAAATTATTCACTCACGACAGAAGTCCCTACCTGAGACTCTTGCCATAACTGATGCAGAAAATATTCGTTTTCCTGACCCAAATCACAGACAAATATTCCTGATTCGTTATCCTCAGTTTGTGCAATCCAAGTACCTGCCACAGAAACTTCAATATATTCTTCATCACAGGGAATAAATTCGATTAGCTCTTTCTCGGCTAAATTCAACAACCCTCGAAGAGAACAAGGATCAACACGAAGCAGTAAACTGGCAATACTAGATTCTGTGTATACACTTACCGCAGCACGCAAGTTCACCAGTATTCTTTCCTTTTTCCAAACTTCTACGGATTTTTGCAAATACTCAAGATAAATTTGGTCTTCTAAATATGTGATTTTCAACATGGGATGCTTTGCTTCTCAAATATAAAATTGGTTTTGCTCTAGATTCAGGTTTGGTAAATACTCATTGACTAGTGCATAACTAACTGTTGTCTATTTCCACAGCTTTGGCGTTGACACAAATCACCTGAGAATTGTGTTCATTACGAACTAAATAAACAACAAAAAACCCCACTAATCAAAAATCTGTTAGCGGGGTTAGTAAAGTTTTGTTAAATTAACAGCTTATTTTAAGCTAGCTGTTTGGCGCTTTTTTTTCCCGCTATTTAGTTTTAGCTGCAATTTTTCATCGTCCACTCTGAAGCTGGAATCAATTGTATATTCAGGTTTACAAGCTTTTATAGGTTGAAGTTCTGATAAATATGCTGCATTATTCACTCCTGAAATCAACAAATATTCATATTTTTTCCCTGACCACAAACAATTGTTGATGCGCGCTATATTAGGAATCAGGGAAGAAAGTGATAAAAACAACATTAAATTTGTCTAAAGGGGTTTTCAAACTGCATTTTTAATACTACACTTATAGTACCGTATATGTCTAGTATCTAGAGGAAAAAAAAATGCGAACCCTAACTCGCACATCGACAACTGAAATGGAAGTTACCAGTATTCGTTTAGAGCGGACTCTTAAAGACAAGCTCAAAGAACTATCTGGTAATCAAGGTTATCAAGCTTTAATTAGAGATATTCTCTGGAACTATGTTCACCAAAAATCCGGAGACTATCGTCCTCAATTTGCTCGCTCCGATATTCGTGCCACAGTTGAGGCAACTGCCCGTAAAGATGAAAGCTGTGCCCTTACTGGAAAATTAATCCAGGAGAATGAACCTATGCTTTTAGGGTTTACGATCTACGGAGATTTAGTTCCCTTAAGCGTTGAGAGCGTAACTGAATAGTCTGTCTAACCTGGAGAATTAGTAAGCTGAGCCTTGTTTAAGTTTTATTTACGTCACTTGGCTTGCTACTTCTCCAGCAAATTCTCGTTTTGCAACTCTAGATATTTTTTTACAGTCTTACATTTAAAGTTTTTTATATTACCGATTTGTGATCATCTTTTAGCCTTTAGCAGTAAAAGAATCTAAAATAATAAAGATATAGATATATGAATTTCATAGTAAATTTTCGGCAACTGTACAAAGTTACTTATCATTTGCTGGTTTATCATCAATCTCAAAGGAGCTATTAGGACAGATGACAGAAGCTACAAAAACCATAGAAAGAGGAATCCAATTAACTCCAACAGCTTTTAAACACATTAAAATGCTGCAAGAACAGCAGGGAAAAGAACTGTGTCTTCGAGTAGGAGTTCGCCAAGGTGGTTGTTCAGGGATGTCTTACATGATGGACTTTGAAGAACCTGAGAAAATTAGTGATAACGATGAAGTATTTGACTATGACGGATTCCAAATTGTTTGCGATCCTAAAAGTCTTTTATATCTTTATGGTTTAGTCTTAGATTACAGCAATGCCATGATTGGTGGCGGCTTTGAGTTTACTAATCCCAATGCTGCTCAAACCTGTGGTTGTGGTAAATCTTTCGGTGTATAAAAAATAACTGACATATCGGAAAAACTTAATATTATTTTGATTAAGACAGGCTGCATTGGTCTGTCTTTTGTCTTTTCAGGGACTGATCTGATACTAAATCCGATTGATAAAAGTTACTTTCCCACCTACTCGAAAAACTTCTTTAAGCCCCCCCAATTTACCCCCAATGTTGACGAGCGACCCCGCGTCGGCGCAAGACGCAAGGGAACGCGCGAGGAAGGGGTCACGGGGGCAGGGGATTTAGGGGGCGACAGACAAGTAACCTCTGTCAACAGGATTTAATGTGATTTTATGTAGAATAAAAAATCAACAAAATAGTTGACTTAAAAATCAATTTTGTTTATGATGACTCTAGTGTTGATTTAAAAATCAATTAAGCAAGATTATAAAGCTCTAAATCCAATTCACCACAAGACTTAGATCAATAAAACTTAATCAATTGAATAGTTCTGAGGGAAGATTATGAACCAGCCGAATACAAAAGATAACAAAGATGCGATCGCAACAGCGTTCAATCAACTATTAAATCAATATCAGCAAAGTGAATCTAGAATAGCTACCAAAGAAGAAAAAGCAGCAAAGAAAAAAAATCAGCAGCTACTAAATAAAACTGTAGATTATACTGTTGATAATATTATCAATGGTATGGCTTCCCTGCAATTAAGTTTTGGTACTGTGATTAGCGAATTAGCGGATAACTTAACTACTGAATCAAATAAGTTAGATGAACTTAAACAAGCGATAACTGTAGAACAAGAGCATTTAAAACAATTAAATCAAGTTCGTTTAGTTGCTGATGCATTGTATATTTTAAATCAAGAGCACCAAGAAAAAATAGCATCACTACAAGCTCAAAAGATTATAGCAAAAGAGGCTATAGAAAAAGAAATAGCTCAAACTAGAAAACAATGGGAAAAAGAACAAAATGAGTTTGAAGTTAAAGAACAAGAAACAAAAGAATTATTAACTAAACAAAGAGAAGAAGAAGCAGCGGATTATCAATATGAGCTAGAGCGTCAAAGGACAATTGAGCATGATGAATATGAAGAAAATAAACGTTTACAGTTAAGAGAATTAGCCGAACAAGAAGCTATTAAGAATCAAGATTGGTCTGAACGAGAAAAATACTTAGCAGATAATAAACTAGAATTCACTAAAAATCAAGAACAAATTGATGGCTTTGAAGCCAAATTGAAAGAAGAGTATAACAAAGCAAAAGGTAATGCTATTAAAGAAGCTGATAATAAATATAAGGTAGAAGTAGAACTACAAGAAAAAGAATGGTCTGCTAATCAGCAAGGATATGGATTTAAAATAGAATCTTTAACAGCAGTAATAGAAAGACAAGCAGAGCAAATTGCTGAGATTACGGCTCAGTTGCAAGAAGCCAATACTCAAGCACAAAACTTGGCAATGCAAGCATTTCAGTAATAAGTAATTAGTAATCAATTCTCAGTAATCAAACATCATGACAATTAATTCTAAAAGCACAAAAGCAGAAATTCTAGCAGCCTATAAAGAAATAGAAAAACAGAAAAAAACTTTAGAATCTGAAATCAAAAATAGGTCAAAAACTGTTCCTGCTATCAAGCAAAATGTTAGTCAAGTTGCCGTTAAAAAATCTGCAACTGCAATAAGTGACAATAGTACTAAAGATATCTCTAATACTATTCAGTCTTTAGCAGAGATTCAAAGTGGTTTTGGTAAAGCAGTTGGCAATTTATCAGAACATTTAATTACTGAAGCGACACAGTTAGAGAATGTGAGAAAAGCGATCGCTTTAGAGAAATCAGAATTGAAAGAATTACATAAACTAGATAAAATTGAAGAATCAACTTTTGATAATTTAATTGAACAGTATCAAGTAAATGCCAAGAAATTTGCCGAAGAATTAAGTCAACAACAAGAAAATACTCGGCAAGAAATTGAAGCCTTAAATCAGTCTTGGACAAAAGAAAAAGAAACTCACAATAGATTCATTAAAGCTAGAAATGAAGAATATCGTAAGACACAACAACGAGAAAAAGAAGAGTATGAATATAATTTAGATTTGGCACGAGATTTGGATGAAGAAGAATATAACCAAGAGCAAAAAATACGCCAAGAAAAACTAGAATCAGAGCGTATAATTTTAGAAAAACAATGGCAAGCAAAGGAAGCTGAAATTGCCAAACTAGAACAAGAATATGCAACCGCCAAAGAAAAAGTTGCCGCATTTGAAGAACAATTACGAGCCAAAATCAAACAAGGTAAAGAAGAAGGGAAAGGAATTGGTACTTATCAATCCAAAATCAAGGCTGATTTGAGAGCTAGAGAAATTGCAGGAGAAACCCAAAATTATGAGTTACGCATTGAATCTCTAGAACAAACAATTAAGCATCAAGGAAGCAGAATTAGCAAGTTATCACAACAATTAGATGCTTCGTTACAACAGGTGCAAGATCTAGCTGTTAAAGCCATTGAAGGCTCATCAAATCGCAATTCCTTTGAAGCAATGAAAGCGATCGCTATGGAACAAGCCAAAACCCAAACAAAAGGCAAATAGATAGCTTTAAATAATTCAATATTACAATATTAAATTTTCTAGGGCTGTAGGGATAAATTAATTTTTGTCCCTACTTTCTTAATTTGCTCTTAATTATTTAGGAAATATTACTAATGAGCCAGCTGTGCTAGATAGCATTCAAATCTTTTTCCCCAGTACGAACGCGAATAACCTGGGACACAGGAGAGATAAATATTTTGCCATCGCCGATTTCTCCTGTACGAGAAGCCGCGATAATTTTTTCAGTTACCGTATCTACCTGCTCATCTTCAATGACAACTTCAATTTGGATTTTTTGCAAAAATTCTACAGTATATTCTGAGCCACGATAACGTTCCGTTTGCCCTTTTTGGCGGCCAAAACCTCGCACCTCAGATATAGTCATTCCTATTACCCCAGCATTGACCAGAGCAATCTTAACTTCGTCTAATTTAAAAGGTCTGATAATAGCCTGAATTTTTTTCAATGTTTAATCTCCTTTCTTTTTCACAAAAGTTTAAAGTAATTAAATACTTGGGGAAGTTACATAAATAACAGCATAATTTCTGCCAAGCTGCATTTTGTCTAAACTCTAAAAATCAGCTCAATAGTTTCAGAATATAATAAATATGCCAGACCTGAAAGAATTTATTCAACATCTTTATCAAGAATATCGCCAACTCGATTCGGGTTCCTTGGCTAGTTATATTCCCGAACTTACCAAAGCTAATCCAGACTGGTTTGCCATCTCGATCGTAACTAAAGAAGGAGAGGTGTTTGAGGTAGGGGACGTTGCAGAAAATTTTACAATTCAATCTATATCTAAAGTATTTGTTTATGGCATGGCATTAGAAGATTGCGATCGCCAAACACTGCTAGAAAAAATTGGTGTCGAACCTACGGGCGATCCTTTTAATTCCGTAATTCGGTTGGATGAAAACTCCAAACGTCCTGATAATCCAATGGTTAATGCAGGAGCGATCGCTACAGCCAGTTTAATTAAAGGCTCAAATCCAACTGAAAAGTTAAATCGACTGCTGGATATGTTTCGTCGCTACACTGGTCATGATGTATATGTCAATGCTCCTGTATTTATGTCTGAAAGAGCCACTGGACATCGTAATCGCGCCTTAGCCAACTTACTGCTTAACTTTGGTATTATCGACCATAATATCGAGGAAATTCTTGATCTTTATTTTCAACAGTGTTCGGCGGTAGTTAACTGCCATGATCTGGCGGTAATGGCTGCAACTTTGGCAAATCGAGGTATAAATCCTATGACTCAGGAAAAGGCAATTGAACCTGGTTATATTAGGGATATTTTGAGCGTGATGTATACTTGTGGAATGTATAACTATGCAGGCGAATGGGCTTACAAAGTCGGAATTCCTGCTAAAAGCGGAGTTTCAGGCGGAATTATGGGAGTTATTCCTGATCGCGCTGGCATTGCCGTATATTCTCCTTTAATTGACCATCGAGGCAATAGCGCCAGAGGAATTAAAGTATTTGAGGCATTGGCTGAAAAATTCCAACTTCATTTATTGGATTATCCTTTAGAACAATGTCCTTTCCTCAATATTTCTGATACTCCTAAAAGCTAAGTTTTGTCTAGTAAAACTGTTAACTAAATCTGCCTACCAATGAATCTGACTGAGGATATAGCGCAAACGGTCATAATCATCTTTTAATAGTGTGCTGAGAGTTCGACCAACATTGACTAACCAATCTCGATTTGCCTGACGCTGACGATAGACATCTCGCACTGATGCTGCAACTAAAGACTCAACTGGGATATCCTTAGCTGATAAGAGAGTTCTCAAAAAATCCAGATTCTCGGTAAAGCGAACTACTTCGATCGCATCACAATGATATACCGATTGATGAATTTGAGGGGGACGAGGTGGTAAATATTGATATACTTGACCTAAATTTGAGCCATTTGAGTCATTAGGAGTTTCAAAACCGACAATAGCCGCTTTAAATTCAGTTTTCAGCATGGCAAAGATTTGAGGCTGCTGTTCCCGCAATTCCTCCAAAGATAAGCCTAAGGCTCTGGCACGATGAACTGAATCAATTGGGCTAGTAGTGACGTAGGTGACTACAGCAAAAATTTTATTGCCAGACTCTTCGTCAAAAGATTTGATCCAGCTACCGAAAGGAGGCATCACGGGAAACTTAAGATCCTCTGGTTCAAGACATTGAGCTAGGTACTGCGTAGTAGAGGTTTCGATCACCTCCCCAATGTGCTGGGGATTGCGATCATCAACTGTAAATTGGGGCAGGGGAAGACGCATTATCAGTGAACAGTAAACAGTAAACAATAAATAGCAAACAGTGGAAAATTTTGATAACTGAGAATTGATTGAATGCTCTAAATTGTCTTGATCCTCGGTATATTAACCTTATTTTTTCTTTTTGGTTAAGTCTACGGCTTCTAGTTCAGATAAATTAAAGGTGACTAATTTATCCCAATTCCCTCCTTCAAACAATACAGCGACTCTATTGTCGTCGATGCGCTGAACTAACCCCTCAAATTTGTAGTAGATATCGTCAGAGTTAGTAACTTTGACAGTTGCACCAGGTAAAATAATCATTTTGTTAAATGCGATCGCGCTTCTTTAATATTTTGTCTTATTAAGCTTACCAAGTAAACTAAGTTAGGTTAATAGAGATTCGTCATTAATCGCATCTAATATTTCGTCAGAAGTGGGTTTGTAGTTAGGCTCTGATAGTTTTATGTTCTCTTTCCAGATGTAATAAACTTGCTCAAAAGTTCCTTCATGGTGGCTCCATGAACCTGTATATTCAACAAAATTTAATTTAACTAATAGCCATTCTTGCTTCGGAGAATCTAATGGTTTAGTAGCAAAAATAAATCCAGCCTCTTGATCTTGATACTCATATAATTCTAGAGAATATAAAGACCCTTGCCAACCATATTCTCCAGAAATTGTAGCTTCAATTGCTGCTCTTTCGGTATCATTTTTAGGAGTAAAAATAAAAGCCTCTTGTGGTTTAGCAGCATAAATCATCGGCGACCAGCTAAACTTATTGAGCATAAATTCAGACAGTTTTTGGAGAGCTTGTTTATCTGTAGTCATTAGCCAAATTTCAGACTCAAGCTGACTACTAATTGTCCATTTAATTTGATTTTTGAATTTGTATGCTACTGCTGCAAAGGCATTATCATCGGCTAACTTGTGATCAATCCCAACGTAGCCTTCACTTAATAATTGATCAATAGTTTTTTTTGAGGGGAAAGGGTTTTTATATGAAAAATCATAGTATTTAGGTCTTGTTTGCAAACTGAACCCAGCACATTTAGCATTCTGCTGTGGCTTATTTACCTCATTATTTTTCATGATAAATATTCCTCTAAAAAAACCTATATCTATAGTTCCCCAAAAAAAGTTAAAGATATAGTTTGGCTCTCAAATAGAATCAACTGCTTACTGTATAAGCATTGTATGTTTATAGATATGTTGTGTAGTTTATTTTGCTGATTTGTGAAATAACAATTACAACAATTAGCTATCTTATTTAGATATAGACTATCTGCTGTTTAATACATGGAATAGAGTCAAATTAAGCCAAGTGCTTGAAAGCTATATATATCAACTATTCAACTTGAACACTTATTCGTTATTATCTAAACCGATAAATTGAAGATGATATTTAGTTAGCTTTATACATATGTATTATGTCACTAAAAGTATATTTAAAGCAAAAACTCACCTAGTTTTTTCCCTTTAGTTCAATAGAGCTGAAAGAGGTAGGAGTTGACAGGTAGGAGTTCCCATCAAGGAAAAGGACATCGTGGGAGAGAGTAAACAAAATACCGCAACCGTCCTAAACAACGAGCAGGGGATATAAGCTTGTGGATAATGCCACACCCTGTCATCCAAAATAACGCAAAACCCTTAAGAAATGCACTTTTTCCACAAAGATGTTAAGTTTCCTAGATTCAAATCAAAACATAGAAAGCAATCTGTAGGGTTTCCTCAATCTGTCAGAATAGAAGGAGATTGTATTTATCTTCCTATAGTGAAGGGAGTATCAGACAGAATCGTAGTCGCAAGGCCAAGGTAATGCAGCACCCAGCGAAGCTAGAAATCCTAACTTCTTGGGGATCGCTAAGTTAGGGTAGTTCATAATATAACGACGGAATCTTGGTATAAATACCATTTCTCCATTCTGGAGATGATTCCGCCGTCTAATTATTTATATTTTAGGTTGCTGACCAAAGCAGACAACTACAACTATCGCTATTATCCACGTTGGATTTTGTCGCTCTGACTGAGAACAATCAGGGCAATGGTTGCTGGGATTACTACAATTAATGCCCCTAGTAAAAGACTGAGAAGAAAGTTAGCTAATGAAGGTGTCATATTTTTTTATCCTGACTATATTTTTGTTTTAACTTTAATAGTTAATAGTTTACGTTGTTTTATAATTCTAAAATTTTTTTAACCAAAACTAAAATTTTTTATTTTGATCATTACTCAAAAAATTACATTAGAGGTAGCACAAAGCAGTGAACGTCTGGATCGTTGGCTATCAGCTAACCTAGCAGATATTTCTCGATCGCGGATTCAAAAGCTGATTGAGAATGGTCATGTCCGATTAAATAATCAGGTGTGCAGTAGCAAAAACAGAAAAGTTGTGACTGGGGACTGTCTGGATATCATTATTCCTGAACCAGAAAAACTGAATTTAACTCCCGAAAATATTCCCCTCGATGTTCTCTACGAAGATGAGCACCTAATCATTGTCAATAAACCTGCGGGGATGGTGGTTCATCCTGCACCAGGACACTATACAGGAACCCTAGTACATGCTTTACTATATCATTGCGATCGCTTGGCAGGAATTGGGGGAGTAGAAAGACCAGGTATTGTCCACCGTCTCGATAAAGACACTACGGGAGCGATTGTAGTGGCAAAAAGCGATCGCGCTCATCAGCACTTACAAGGGCAAATCAAGGCTAAAACTGCGATCAGAGAATATTGGGGCATAATCTATGGCTCTTTCCCCACGGAGACAGGCAAAATTGATTTACCCATTGGTCGCCACAAAAAAGACCGCAAAAGGATGGCAGTCGTGCCGATAGAACAAGGAGGTCGGGAAGCCGTCACCCACTGTCAAACTAAGGAAAGACTTGGTAACTATAGCTTGATGCAATTTCTCTTAGAAACTGGGCGAACTCATCAAATTAGAGTTCATTGTGCTCATCAGGGACATCCTTTACTCGGAGACACCACCTATAGCTCAAATCGCTCCTTAAAGGTAAACTTATCTGGTCAAGCTCTCCACGCCAGACAATTATCCCTATTACATCCTATCTCAGGAAAATTAATTACGGCGATCGCGCCTTTGCCCTCTGAGTTTAACAAACTCCTGCAAGTCTTACGCAACCGAACAAATTGAGTTCTAACCTCTGACCAAAAAACCTGACTGATAACTGTTGACTGATAAATGCAAAAAGAGGGAGGTTTCAAATGAACAACATAATTTATTCTC
>CBDUCX010000055.1:0-21404 GCA_965365755.1 uncultured Pleurocapsa sp. | reverse complement strand
ACTTATGACTTGCTTCTTCTGTTTTTCCGTCGAACTCGATGTACTTCATACCAACCCTGTTCGTCGTATTTTGTGACAATGGTTTTGGGGGTAAAGGTAATCAAAAATATATCTAGAAATACCAGTCCTGGTGTCCGTCGCGGCTTGACTCTTTCCCTGACGATATCTTCTCCGTTATGGGGACGAAGCATAATTTGAATCGCTTCTATATATGCTTGAGGAATTGCCACTATAATCTCCCACAACACCCTTAGCCAATCTTTTAACTTCCCTGGGGAGGTAGCACCGCGAGGTAACAATAAGGCGATCGCGATACCCAGAATAATATTTGCTAAACTAAAATCGGCGGTTAGCAAGAACCAAATTGTCAGTCTTAGTATGATATTAAAAGATGAGATCGCGTCCATGTCGTCCAGAAGAGTAAAATTAACATTATTGCCATAACCCCAATCAGATGCTCGAATTTTTCGATTGCCCTGGGTAATTTAATGACAGATTTCTTAAAAATCAGCAGATATGCCAGCCAGCCAATAGCGATAGTCACCAAGGGCTTAACAATGTTTTTTAAGGTATAGGCTTCATAGTAAATAGCATTGGCGGCAATTAATCCGCCGAGTAAAATAACCATTGCCCACCAAAAACCAGGCTGAATCTTCTTCTCCCCGTCTGCCTCTTTCCCTGTCTCCCCGTCAGTTTTAACTTGATGATCATGGCGTAACGACAGTTTTTTGTGAGGTAAAAAGATGAATTTAGCAAAGGAAATCGCTGTTCCCAAGGCTGCAATGTTCATCGCAATAACTTGCCAGGGTAAGAGGTTTTTGGTGGTTAAGACTTTTGCCCCAAAGCCAGATAGCAGGGGAAAGCCAGAGATGGAAAAACTGGCAATAACTAAAGCAATCCAGATTGGGGTATCAAGGGGCTGGTACTGTAATTCTTTAAACTTACGACTGGGTAACACTCCTGCAATTAAAAACAGGGCAGATTTGACTAAACCATGGGTGAGAGCATAAAACCCAGCCACCACCGGCGCAGCTAGGACAAAACCCAACTGTGAAATGGTGTGAAACGCTAACATCCGCTTAGTATCTTTGGCAAACACGGCATAGCCTACTCCTAAAAGTGCGGTACTTACACCAAAAAACCTCACTATGGGATCGATTTCCTCTAACATCAGCGCACAACGTACCATCGGGAATACCCCAGCTTTAACCACTACTCCAGAAAGCATTGCCGACACAGGAGATTCTGATTCAGAGTGAGTTAAAGGCAACCAAAAACCCGATACAAAAATCCCCCCCTTAGCTAATAATCCGAGAAATATTAGCGCGATCGCTTCTGGGGGAGAACCACGCAAACCTTGATAATGAAAGGAATGATTAGCTTGATATACTAGCACCGCCCCTACCAGATAAAACAGCATTGCCGTATTGCTAACAAATAAATAGCGCAATCCTACCCAAATAGAGCGATCGCTCCGAGGATAAGCAATCAGCAGAAAGGAGGCAACACTGATAACTTCTAATGCTACATATAAACTAATAAAGTCGGCACAGACAAAAGCAGCATTGACACTGCCATGCAGAATAATCATCTGCATATAAAAAAAGGCGGTTTTACTAGTTTGCCAACAATAAAAAATAACTGCGGTTGTTACTAGAGCATTAGTTAAGATAAAGAAGCCACTTAATTGATCGACGATTAAAGTAACGCCAAAACTATCTAGTAACTGTATCTCGAAAGGCGAATCTACTAAACATATCTTGATAGCATAGCCAGCGCTAAATAATGCTATTGCCAATGCTAGCCAGCGATCGAGCTTTGGTAGCAAATAAATAACGAATCCAATAAAAAATGAGGCAGCAATCCAGGGAATCGTCATGTTGGTCATGGCGTTTTATTTTTTTCGATGGCACAGCGTCTCGCAACCAGAATCGCGCTAGTTTCTAGTTTGAGATTATCCTTTAGCAATAATAATATTATTGATTGATACATAATTAATTGTTTGTTAAAAGTAAACTGAAATATTCGGCTGTATCCGCACCATCCAGAAGACTAAGATTAAAATTAAGCTCATACCCCCGATCAAATGCTCGAATCTCTCGATCGCACGGGGTAACTTAATTACTGATTTTTTCAAAATCAAAAGATATGCCAACCATCCAATAGCAATCTTTACAAGTGATTTAAACAGATTATCAACTGTGTAAACTCCGTAAGCAACACCGTTGGCTACGATTAATCCTCCAATTAAGATTACCATTCCCCACCAAAAACTAGAGCGTGTTTTTCCTAACTGGTTTTGATTCCAGGGTAAAAAAATAAATTTGGCAAAGGTTATTACTGTACCTACGGTGGCGATATTCATGGCGATCGCCTGCCAGGGTAGGAGATTTTTAGTGGTTAGCACCTTCGCACTAAAACCAGACAGCAAGGGTAATCCACAGATAGACAAGCTAGCAATAATCAAGGCCATACCAAGCTTGAAGTTAATTCCTTGCCCCTTTAATTGCTGAAAATTACGACTAGGCAGAGTACCAGCGATTAGAAATAGTGCGGACTTAGCTAAACCATGGGTCAAAGCATAAAAACCACCTGCGACTGGGGCTGCTAAAACAAAGCCTAATTGGGAAATAGTGCTAAATGCCAGGGTACGCTTGGTATCTTTTTCTAACATGGCGTAACTCACCCCCAACAGTGCTGTAGCTACACCAAACACTCTTACTATCGGCTCGATTTCTTCTAAGAGCAATGCACAACGTAACAAAGGAAAAACCCCTGCTTTAACCACCACTCCAGAAAGCATTGCCGACACAGGCGATTCTGATTCGGCATGAGTTATAGGCAACCAGAAACCTGAGACAAAAATACCACCCTTGACTAATAATCCCAGAAAGATTAAAGCGATCGCTTCTGGCGGTGCATTGAGCAAACCTTGATAATGAAACGAATTATTAGCTTTATATACCAGCACTGCCCCCACTAGATAAAACAGCATGACTGTATTGCTGACAAATAAATAGCGCAATCCTACCCAGACAGAGCGATCGCTCCGAAGATAAGCAATCAGCAAAAATGCAGCAATACTGATGACTTCTAATGCTACATACAGGCTAATAAAATCAGCACAGATAAAAGCAGCATTGACACTGCCATGCAGAATCACTAGTTGCATATAGAAAAAAGTGGTTTTTGTAGTTTGCCAACAGTAAAGAGTAACTGCGGTGGTTACTAGAGCATTAGTTAAGATAAAGAAACCACTTAATTGATCGACGATTAAAGTAACGCCAAAACTATCTAGTAACACTATCTCGAAAGGCGAATCGAGTAAAAATATTTGCACGGCATAAACAGCCGACATCATTGCTATTGCTAAGGCAAACCAGCGAGCTAATTGGGGTAATAGATAAACAACAAACCCAATAAAAAACGGGAAAGTAATCCAGGCGATCGTAATATTGCTCATGGGGTATTGTTTTCTTCAATCGCACTAGTCTCCAAAGTAGGATTATTCTTAGCTAATTTCATGGCACACACCAGCATCAAAGCTTGAATAGAAAAGCCAATCACAATTGCCGTTAAAATAACTGCCTGGGGAACAGGATCGGCATAAGCAACCTCTTTGGTACTGACAATTGGGGTGAATAAACCATCCCGCGATGCTATCAGTACGTAATAGGCAATTACCCCTGTACTCATAATGTCCATCGAGATGATTTTCATTACTAGATTTTTTTTAAAGATGATGCCGAAAAATCCACACAGTACAGTTGCGAATACACAAGCTTCTAACATTTATTTAGGTGATTATTAATTCAAGATTGACTGATTTCTCATTTAAATGGGTAAGTCCCAAGTTCCTCGGCTAGAGGTAACTTCAAAGCTTAAAGTCACTGGTAAAGCAATAACTGTAGCAGTAATAATTTTACCGAAGATATTACTTTGGCACTTCTTGAAATTAATCGTGTTTAATATGTTCATTGATTGTTTGCAGAATTCAATGTATATATCTAAGTCTATTGTTTTGTTTTTTTCATTGTCTTAAGTCTATATTAAAATTGTACCGATGTCTGTGCAAAAGACAAGTAAAAGGGGGTTAAAAATTTTAATCCTCCAAAAAACATTGACTTATTCGGCACTAACAATAGTTGACCGTCTGCCGTTTCTAGTAGTGATCGGCAATATAGTTAGAGTAAAGCGATCGCACTTTTCTAGATTTTGAGAAATGCGATCGCTCTTCAATTCATCCATTCTTTTTGATTCATTTGCTTTGCTAGTTGAACACCTTGATTGAGAGTAATTAAAGTGCAAACCAGAAGATTGAATCAAGATAATATTGCTAAAAATAGGGAAGCTGTTATAGAGTGCTAGCAGGAATCGGTTACATTGGGAATTGCCAAGAAAATTTATGTGTTAGCACATATGTGTTAATACATATTAGGTAGATATGTAAAGATTCCTTGTAAACCACTGTAAATATTCCGTGCTTCTTGGTTTAACATATAACCTTGTGGATCTATGGGGCCAGTTGGATATCCAGCTAACGGGACACTTCCATAGTCAACTTCGTTATAAATATACCGTCCATAAGGGTCTATTTCCCAGTATCCTGCTATACCTTTACCAGAGGTTAATTCAGCTTGCTGAGAATTTAGTTCAGTGAAAAACTCTAAGTCATCAACAGAAAAATTGTTAGAAGTTTGTCCTTTCAAAGTTTTATCTTTTAACATCTTTCTAACCTCCTACTACATTGTCTTTTTAATCTCACTTAAACTTATGTCTGAACAACATCAATTTATGCACTTTAGAGGCTGGTTGTAAATTTTTATTAAAACAATTAATTGCTACCAGTCATTTGTGTGGCGATGCGATTTATGCTTGCTCTTTCTCCTGAGGAATTACCGTAACTTTCTCGGCAAACGAGCGATCGCCCGTTTGCCAATGCGCTTATCTGCGGTAGAGCTATTGATTTTTGACGAACCTAGTGCTGTTAATAAAATGATCAGATTAAATTTTAGTAAATTGAGGAAGATTGAAAAGTTAAAACGTCAGCCATAACTGGCACTGCCATCAAAGTCACTATGTTTCTTGCTTCTTCTATAACCTACTACTGGAATGGGTTTAGTATCAATCACAAAGCTATTGGCATCTCCAGCCCCTAACTGCTGAACCCACATTCTCCTGAGAATTTCGATTTTGCTTCCTAATTTTCGTAATCGCCGATTAAACTGACTTCGTTCTAACAAATTATCATGAGGAAAGATATTTAAGATGAGCAGCTTGATAACTTTCATCTTCCGTCTTTTCCTCCTTTTTTCCTAATTCACACTAGGCGTTTTGGTTTTATATTTAATTCTGCCTACCTACTTAACTGGGAATTAAATGTAAACTTAATTGGGTAGATAGTAACCAGCAATTATGTCCAACCTTGAAGGTAAAGTAGTATTAGTCACAGGGGCGACTAGGGGAGTAGGCAAAGGCATTGCGGTGGGTTTGGGGGAATCTGGAGCAACAGTATATATTACAGGACGCAGCTTAGAGCCATCGGATTCTGCCAATAAATTATCAGGTAGTCTGCCAGAAACCCAAGCAGCAATTGAAGAGGCTGGTGGTAAATGTATTCCCATTCAGGTGGATCATAGTGATGATCAGCAGATACGTAAACTCTTTGAGCGCATCGAGCGGGAACAAGGAAAGTTAGACTTGTTAGTTAATAATGTCTTTTCAGGAGTACAGGCAATTAAAGATGCTTACGGGAAACCCTTTTGGCAAGGAGAACCTGATCTTTGGGATGCAGTAAATAATGTTGGTTTACGTAGCCACTATGTTTCCAGTATCTATGCTGCACGGTTAATGAGTGGTCAAGACCAAGGAATCATCTGTACTATCTCGTCTTGGGGTGGCATGTCCTATTTATTTGGCGCTGCTTATGGTGCAGGAAAATCAGCTTGCGATCGCCTGGCTGCGGATATGGCTGTGGAACTTAAACCAGATAATATTGCTTCTATCTCGATTTGGCCAGGTATCGTGGGGACAGAACAGATAATTGATTTTGCTCAACAAACTAATGATCAAGGGGCTAGTACTACTCTGGGAGATGGGTATAACTGGGAAACCCCTTTACTGACGGGGAGAGCGATCGCTGCTCTGGCTGCCGATCCTAATATCATGCAATATACGGGCAAAATGAAGATCGTTGCCGAACTAGCAGAGAAATATAAGCTAGTAGATCGAGATGGAAATCGCCCTGTATCCTTGCGTTCTCTTAAATTTTTAGTTCCTTTTTCTGTTCCTGCACTCAGAAAGTATGTCTGGGCAATACCTAATTTCAAACTTCCCTGGTTAATTTTACTTTGGGTCATGTTGCGATCGCCTAAGATTTAGCAGATGTTTCCAACCAGGTGGGAAAACCTGGCATTTTGGCAGCTTTTATCAGTGGAACTTATGCCATCAGTCCGAATCAAACCGATAGTGAAGCCTACAAAACTTTAGTCTTTGATTACGTTGAAAAAACACTAGGCAAAGCACCAATGTCACCCCTATATTTTAAAACAATGGATTGGACAGCAGAATCTTTCTCTTGTGGTGGCTATGCTTCTCGTAGAGCAATAGGCGAATGGATAAATGGACAAAACTCCCTCGCTCAACCTTGCGAACCAATTCATTTTGCGGGTACGGAAACAGCTACGGAGTGGCGGAGTTATATGGAAGGAGCGCTTCAATCCGCAGCGAGAGCCAGTGTAGAAGTCCTCAAAGCACTCGACCATTAGAACAAGTAGCTCTACTTAAGGTAAATAAAATTAATTAGTAGGTTAAAAACAGTTATTAAATTTCCCATGGATGAGATTATCATTACTGAGTACAATCCCGACTGGAAGCTTTATTTTAAATCAAGAAAGTTAGCAACAGCCTTGGTAAAATCGGTGGTTGATTCATAGGGAAGTACATTACGCCCAGGAATAATACAGCCTTGTCCTTGGGGAAGATTGGCAGTGTAGAAATTTAATCGTTCTGGGACTGTTTCTGATTTACCCTCTCGACTAATGCTAGAACTTTGCTCCCCAAAGATGATCAATGTTGGTTGAGAAATCTTAGCAATGTCTGAGGCGTAATCTTCGCGCCAAAACCCCGCTAAAAATGAAAATACGGCATAGCGACTTTGAAGATCCCTCGCCCCCTCGATTAACTTATCTAACCATTGATCATCAACTTGTTCTGGGTTAGCAAATAATTGGCGAATCGAAAAAGATTCCAGAAACTGACGGCGACGGGCATAACGATAAAAAAGATTGCCCAAGCCCACAGGGGAATTAAAGAGTAAATTCCACAACAATTTTTGTTGTTTTGGTTTCCCAGCATCCCTCATAGTACGCCAGGCGGGAGGCGCAGACAGAATTAATCCTTTAATCCAATGGGGTTCTAGGAGTTGCGTGAGTTTAATGGCAATGGGAAATGACGCTCCTTGCACAACTAAAATTACGGGCTGTTTAACTACTGTTTTAATAAAGTGTTGTAGTTGCTTTGCCCAATCTACAGGGTAATAAGCCAGAGAAGGCATATCGCTGTTTCCACAACCCAGTAAATCAGGATTATAGATAGTTAAATTTTTATGTAACAACAACTTTTCCGTAAAGCGCTGCCAAAATTTACCCGATAAGCCAACACCAATGGGATGAATCAAAACCAGGGGGAATGTTGTGGTTGATGGTTCTTGGTTACCAGAAATGGTGTAAGCACAACGGAAATTTTGCCAAGAATAAAATTGAGAGGAATTAGTCATAATCTCTATTAAATATCAGATTGCCCATTTTCTTGTGAATCTGCAATCCAGTAGGAAGTAATCGTTCCTGGAGCAAATATCTGAAAATACTTTGGATTTTATGTTACAGGTCTTAACTCGAAAATTCTTATTACTCTTGACTGTAGTTGCTCCCATATAAATATGACGAAGTATATCGATTTGTAGCGGCAATTTATTTCATCTGTTGTTATGCTATGTCGCTAGCTAGTTGAAGACCTGAATAGTATGTAGTTTCTATATTACAATTCAGTAAAATCAATTTTTTCTCAGAACAAATTAATCGACATGTGATCCATATCTTATAAATATCATTCAAGACACTTTACGATCAAGGATATTTGCTGATTTTAAAATAGCTGCCGTATGAATGCCAATCAGTTAGCTCCACATTTACTATTCAACAAGCTTTTTACTATAAAGCGTTTACAGGATATTTTTGAATCTAAGATAAAAGTAAAGCAATCAAAGGGAATAGATAGAATTAACCCTAATCAGTTTTCACAACAGAAAGAAAAACATCTAAAAATTATAAAGTACAAATGTATTGAAAAAAACTTATAAATTTTCTCCCTATGTAGAAATTATCAAGCCAAAGGGACGTGATAAAGTTCCTAGAGTAATATCTGTACCCACGGTGAGAGATCGCATTGTCTTATATGCTCTTAAAAAAATACTAGATAGTGCTTTCAATGACTGCATTCGCCGTAAGCTAGCTAATACATATATAGTTGATATTCAAAAAATAATTACACGTATAGATCCAAAAAGTTTGTTTATTGTTAGTACAGATATTAAAAATTTTTATGGTTCAATTGATAGAAAAATATTAATTCAAATAATATCTACCAGAATTAAATCGAAAAAAAATATTGATATTAATAGAGCGAGCAATATCAACACCAGTAGTTCCTAAAAACTATAGGAAAAGCTCAATTGAAAAGTACAGAACAGAGAAAGGAATACCTCAAGGATTATCAATATCAAATATCTTAGCGGATATTTATGTATCAGAACATATCGATAAACATATACGAGATAATTATTCATGTGATTATTTCAGATATGTTGATGATATTTTGATTATTGGACAAAAAGAATGTATGAAGAAAATGGAAGACATTCTAAGAAAGAGATTGAAGGAGCTTGAATTAGAAACTCACTCATCCGATTCAGAGAAAACTTTTTCTAATACAGGAGATAAACCTTTTGAATACTTGGGTTATCGTTTTGAATTACCCAAAATAACTGTTAGACAATCGACTATAGACAAATTCATTGCTTCTATTGCTGCTAAATTTAGTGATTACATACACAATAAGAAAAAAAGACTTAGGGACAAAGATTATTTGAACGAAGATAAGCTAAAAGAAGTGTTTTTAATTGAGCTAAATGAAAAAATAACAGGAGCAATTAGCGAAAAAAAAAGATATGGTTGGATTTTTTATTTTCATGCAATCAATGATATGTCGGGAGCATGTCAGTTTTGTAAGAACGCTTGAACTATGCAGCTAATTTATCGACTGTAACCCTTAACACCCGTAACTATAGTTCACTTGTATCGACATATTTGACATGCTCCCTTCTCGGTTCAATGCTTATCGACGATTAAATAATAAATATAAGTTCTCTGCAATCAGTATATCTATACTATCTATTTTTGGTATTGGTACTCCTATCATTCAAAATTTTATAGATTCAAATAAATGCTTGAAAATTAATGAATTATATACATTAGTTTCAATATTGTTGTCTATATTCATATTAGTTCTTAGCCTATTAGAAGGTTCACAAAATTACCAGGTAAAAGCAGAGAAACTACATAGTAATGCTGTAGATATATCCACTGTGTCAAAAGAAATATATTTTTTAACTAATTATGAATTAAAAATAGCTACATCTGAGACTGACAAAAAAAAGATCATTACTGAAATTAAGCAACAGTACAAAGAATATGATGATTTGATCAAAAGATGTCTAGAAAATCATGATCCTGATGATTATTTGCTTTTTAAAGCTCAAAATTATAAAGAGTTTAAAAAAGAATGGCTTTGGAGTAAAAGAATTTTAATTTGGTTGAGAATTAAATATTATTGGTTGTATTTTGTATTAACGACAACAATAGCAATTATTATTATTAAGCTTTATCTAAGTTGTCCAGTATAAAAGGTTATTCAACCAATTAATTGTTCATCCTGATTAAAAAACTTTCTGTAGATCCCTTCAGTAATCAAAATGGTAGTCATCAAATTAACCAGACCAACCGCAAAAAAAATCAAAAATTGATAGAAAGCAGCGTCACGGGGATTACTCCCTCCTAATACTTGTCCTGTAAACATCCCTGGCAGACTAACTAAACCAATCACCACCATATTATTGAGAGTGGGAATTAAGCCTGTGCGAATTGCCTCACGCTGATAACTAGCGATCGCCTGTTTGCCAGTAGCACCCAAGCTGAGATGGGTTTCAATTTCCAAACGGTTATGATTAATTGAGTTTAATAGGCGATCGCCCGCTAAAGAGGCTCCATTCATGGCATTGCCAAACAACATTCCCGCCAGGGGTATTAAATACTGGGGTTCATACCATTGATCGGGTTGAACGATTAACAGGATTACATAGCCCACGGTAAAGGCACTGCTGGCAACCAGAGACAAGATTACTGTAGTTAAAAGTCCTGGTAGCTTTTGATCAATACGATTACGGGTAACAATCGCCGCAATCGTAATCATCACCCCCAGAATACCCAATACCACCAGCCAATTATCAATGGCAAAAACAATATCTAGAATGTAGCCGATGGCAATTAACTGTATCAAAGAGCGCATGGCACCATAGGCCAATTGCTTCTCCAAGCCCAGTTTACGCCAGAGAGACAAGGCGATCGCAATTCCGATCAATCCCAAACATAAAACTAAATCAACCGTATCTAAGGTAATTAAATCATTCACATTGACTACAGATAAAAATTACCACTCCTAACTCCGAATTCCGAATTCCGAATTCCTTCACGGTGCTAATCGATCAATTGACCAACTAGCATCATCTTGTAGATCATATACTAGGCGATCGTGAAGACGACTGGGACGACCCTGCCAAAATTCAATACGGTTGGGTATTACTCGAAATCCACCCCAATGTTCAGGCAACGGAACGGTAGCATCGTCACTATATTGCTCTTGTAATTCAGTTAATTTTTGTTCTAATACTTGGCGATTGGGAATTACCCGACTTTGAGCTGATGCCCAGGCACCAAGCTGAGAGGCTTTGGGACGACTCTGAAAATACTGGGCTGATTGTGCGGTTGGTAACTGTTCAACTTTGCCTTCAATACGGACTTGTCGTTCTAGTTTTTTCCAGAGAAAAACCAGGGCAGCATAGGGGTTAGTAATTAGCTGTTGTCCCTTTTGGCTTTCATAGTTGGTATAAAAAACAAAACCTTGGGCATCTACTCCTTTAAGCAAAACAATTCTGGCAGTAGGTTTGCCTTCAGGGGTGGCAGTAGCCAGAGTCATAGCATTTGGTTCAACTACGTCAGCATCTAAAGCTTGTTGAAACCAGACTTGAAACTGCTTAATCGGGTCTGAATCGATATCAGCTTTAGTTAATCCCGTTAAAGTATAGTTTTGTCTAAGATCGGCAATATAAGCGTCCACGTTTAAATAATGCAGTAAACCAACAGTTACTAATCTAACAATTTATGATGCTGGAAACTTGTTGATGGTTAATTAATTCTTTCTAGAAGAGAAATTAATTCTTTTAATTATTAGCGATCGCCAACGAGTTGCTCAACATAAAAGTGAATCATAAACTGCGTTAGAGTTTAAATAACGGGTGAAAAAATAATTAGCACTGTGAATATTTTTTGGAAGTGGCGTTCTCTGGTAGTCAAAGTAAGTTGGACTTGCTTGTTAATCGGCATGATTTATTTTAGTTCTCAGGTTAGCCAATCGGGTTTAGCTCAATCGAATCGTAATTTTAGTTCAGATATTAGCTCTCTTAAAGCCAGAATAAGGCAATTAGAACAAGATGTAAGTCGAATTCGTAATGGGAATATTAGGCTGCGTAATCCTCAAAAATATCAACCCGCACCAATCTCGCCACAGCAAAATTTTAGTGGACGGAATCCACCTCTGGTCAATGGTCGGGCAATCGAACAAAGTGAGCCTAATTTTGAGCGCTTGGCTACTTTGCTAATTGAACTAAAAGAAGATGTTAGGGATATTGAACAGCGTTTAACTAAAATTGAGCAATCCAATCCTTAATTCAGCAAAATAGAGTTGTAAAAAATATAAATTATAGATTATAAATTATGCATGATGACAACAACTCCTGCACAAGAAGCGATCGCTAATTTAATCAATTTGGCAGAACGGGGGGAGATTGATCCTTGGGATGTCCCCGTAATCAGCATCATTGATCGTTTTTTAGCCGAACTGGGGCTAATTGGCGAAGCTAAATCAATTCAACAAGAAGCAGATCTGCCTCGTTCAGGTCAGGCTTTCCTTTGGGCATCAATGTTAGTACTGTTTAAAGCTGATAGTCTTAATCAGTTAGAGGAACAACTAGCAGAAATCGAATCAGAGGAATTTTTTGAGGAGGAAATTTACTTAGAAAGCGAACGACGCTCTCTCCCTGCTAATTTAGAACAGCATTTGCGTCGCCGTACCTCCGTCCAACCGATCGGCAAACGCCGTGTAACCCTCCAGGAATTGATCGAGCAGCTAGAACATATTGCTGCGGAAATAGAAGCCGCCACTAGCGATGGTTCTCCCCGTCGCTCGAAACGTTCTCGCAGCGCCGCGATTAAAGCGATCGCCCAATTAGCACACAACGAAAACCTAACCGAGTTGGCAGCTCAGTTGGAAAACTTCTTGCATCTTAATCTAACTCAATTAGCATCAGACAAAGATTATATTGACTGGGAACAGCTATTGCAACGGTGGCAATTGAAGGAATCAACTCAAGTAGAAGCTCCCGAACAGCAACACTTAGATTCAGATCGAGCGGGAGTATTTTGGGCCTTACTTTTGCTCTCGGCACAGTCAAAAGTGGAGTTATTTCAAGAAGAATTTTACCAGGACTTGAGTATTCGCCCCTTAAATTCCTGTCTGCAAACTTGATTCTTCTGTGGACATTGTTGATAGACTGTAATAGTTTAAATGTAGTTACTACTAGTAAGTCTGGTTGAGGAGAAGCTTTCATGAAGGCCATGATTTTGGCGGCTGGTAAAGGCACTCGTGTTCGTCCCATAACGTATACAATTCCCAAACCCCTAATTCCGATTTTACAGAAACCAGTTATGGAGTTCCTTTTGGAGCTACTTCGGCAACATGGTTTTGATCAGATTATGGTCAATGTTAGTCATCTAGCCCACGAAATTGAAGGCTATTTCCGTGATGGTCAACGTTTTGGCGTTGATATTGGCTATTCGTTTGAAGGTAGCATTGTCGATGGTGAATTGGTTGGTGCAGCAGTTGGTTCTGCGGGAGGATTGAGAAAAATTCAAGACTTTAACGCTTTTTTCGATGATACTTTCGTGGTTTTGTGTGGTGATGCTTTAATTGATCTGGACTTAACCGCAGCAGTTAAACAACATCGAGCTAACGGCGCGATCGCTACAGTGATTACCAAGAAAGTACCTAGAGAAGATGTATCTAGCTACGGTGTGGTAGTTACAGACAAGGATGGTCGGATTCAATCTTTTCAAGAAAAGCCGACTGTTGAAGAAGCTTTAAGCACCGATATTAATACAGGAATCTATATTTTTGAACCAGAAATATTTGACTATATTCCACCTAATCAAGAGTACGATATTGGCGGGGAATTATTTCCCAAATTAGTGGAGAAACAGGCTCCATTTTACGCCGTTTCCATGGATTTTGAATGGGTCGATATCGGAAAAGTTCCTGATTATTGGCATGCTGTTCGAGGAGTTCTCACTAGAGAAATTAAAAACGTTAATATCCCTGGTACCGAGGTTGCTCCTGGAATCTATACAGGACTAAATGTCGCAGTCAACTGGGACAAAGTAGATATTACTGGTCCCGTATACATTGGCGGCATGACTAAAATCGAGGACGGAGCCAAAATTATTGGACCCACGATGATTGGCCCAAACTGCTATATCTGTAGTGGTGCAACTGTAGATAACAGCGTGATTTTTGAATATTCAAAATTAGGTGAAGGCATTCGCCTAGTTGATAAGCTAGTGTTCGGACGTTACTGCGTTGACAAAACAGGTGCCGCGATTGATTTACAGGCAGCAGCCTTAGATTGGCTAATCACCGATGCTCGCAACAACCCTTCTGCACAAGAACTCGATCAACACAAAGTAATTAAGGAGTTTTTAAAAGAGGATAATTAGGCTTAATGCCCAGCGTTCTCTACCCCAGAGGACGCTAATTGATAATTTGAAACAAATTAGACAAATGATTATCAACATTATTGAGCTTTTGTTGATATAATTACCAAAGTTACGCTGGGCTATAACTCAGTTGGTTAGAGTGTCACATTGACATTGTGGAAGTCGGCGGTTCGAGTCCGCCTAGCCCAACTCCTCGCTATCGCTTGTCGTTCTTACCTCTCATCGCTGTTGGTACGTTACGGATGGATGGAAAGTTTACCCAATGTATATTGAATCAGAAGACCATCTAGTTTCCAAGACCTATATGACGAGAGTACAAAGGCGCATAGTTCGCCGCATGTAGGATAAAATACTCGTCTTAGACATTATTTAGCTAGATTACGTAGAAAAACGCTTTTTTATTCCAAATCTTTAGTTTTTATCAGATATTCAATTCGTTTACTATTGCATTATCTAAGATTTGAAACTGTCCCTGCTTTTGCATAAAGCATTACGCATTTACCAACGCCATAGCCTTTTATCTTTTACCTCCCCAAAACTAGTAAATTTCGTACTCATCGAACTTACTTTATTGGCAGTTATCTGCCATTGCTTTTAACAATGTGTTCAAGGCTTGATATTCGTCTGGGTTAACTTGGCGATCAAGTAAGGCAATACTGACTGTCTGAGACAGGGCTAATGCTGCCACATCTGCATCTAAATCTTTAACTAGTCGATCTATTGACTGTGGTACTTTTAATGCCGATCTGACTCCTAGCAGCATTGATTCTTCTAATCCTAAGAGTTGCAATTGGGGATAGACCTGTTCCCAATCACTGGAGTTATCTGGATCGCTCATCTGGATTGCATAGGCTAGAATACGTTGATATTTTGTTTTTTGCTCCGAGGGAATTATAGTATTACTGGTAGTTAATTCTGCTGTTTTTGAGTTACTTTTGCCAATCTTCTGGGTAATTGTTTGCCAATCTTCTTCGTTAGCCGTATCGGGTTTCCCTACAGTAATTGATACCTGAATTTTGCCATCCTTGGAGTCAAGCTGAGTAACTTTAGCTACTACTCCTAAAAAACTCAACCATTTGGCAATAGTCTCAATCAAAGTTGAGCGGGTAGATTTACTCTTAGCTAACAAGCGAATTTGAGTATTGACCATCGGACGAACTATTTGTGTCAGCATTTTTTTATCAGCAATTATTAACGGATCATCGATCAAGATTATAGTAAGTTAAGATTACTCAACTTGAGGTTTGTCATGCACCGTAGAGGCTTGTTTGTGGGCTTAACGACCTTAGATTTGATCTATTTGAGCGATCGCCCTCTGGCAGAAAATCAGAAATTAGTCGCTCAAGATTACTTGGCTGTGGCAGGTGGCCCAGCCACTAACGCGGCGGTGGCTTTCAACTATCTTGGTAATCAGAGTAAATTAATCACTGTCATTGGACAACATCCCCTGACTCATTTAATTAGAAGTGATTTAGGGCAACATTCCCTAGAAATAGTCGATCTAATTCCTGAGAAAACAGAGACTCCCCCGATCTCATCTATTATTGTCACAGCAGCCACAGGAAACCGCGCTGTTATTTCCCTCAATGCGGTTAAATCCCAAGCTGACAAGTTAATTCCTGAAGATTGGCTGACGGATATAGATCTGGTTTTAATTGATGGGCATCAACTGTCAACAAGTTTGGCGATCGCAAAAATAGCTAAAAGTAAGCAAATTCCCGTAGTAATGGACGGTGGAAGTTGGAAGCCAGGATTAGAGAAGATACTATCTTGGGTTGATTATGCTGTTTGTTCTGCCAATTTTTATCCTCCTCAATGTCAAAATACCGATGATGTTTTTGATTATCTGCGAGATCGGGGAATTGTCCACATTGCGATTACCCAGGGAGAACAACCAATCCAATATTTGTCCCAAGGAGCAAGATTAACTGTCCCCATCCCAGCGATTAAAACTGTAGATACTTTGGGCGCAGGAGACATTTTTCATGGTGCTTTTTGTCACTACATTCTGCAAGAGGATGTTGATACAGCTTTGAAGATGGCTGCCAAGATAGCAAGTAAGTCCTGTCAATTTTTTGGTACTAGAAATTGGATGTTATAGCAATTCTCAGAGTCATCCTCAACAAAAATTATTTAACACTTAACCAACTAAACATTTCTGCAACGGATAATTGCCAATCTTTAAGACTTTCTAAGACGGGTAAAATTTCTTGATCTGATTTAATTTCTGGCAATTGATTTGGTTGAAATATCATCACTGATTCATCTTCAGGATCGATTAACCAGCCCAATTCTGTTCCCTGTTGCAGACAAAACAGAATTTTTTTTATCACTTTATTCGCCGATTGTTCAGGAGAAAGAATTTCGAGCACCCAATCAGGATAAAGTTCAAATTTATTGGCAATTCTTCCTTTTTCCGTTGTCGGAATACGATTCCAACTAAAGACCGTAATATCAGGAACAATAGAACGTCCCCCAAAAGTACATCTTAATTCAGTAAAAGCATGGGCAAGTTTTTTTGGTAAAACAACTTCATTAATGGCTGCTGCGAGACGAATTTGTAAAACACTATGTTCTCCTTGGGGCATAGGTTTTTGTTCAATTTCTCCATTGAAATATTCACTAGCAGGCTTCGTTTCTGGAAGTTGGCAAAATTCCTCTAGGGTTAACTTTTGTTTGGTTTGATTAACAGCAACCATTTATGACTTTATTTTTCTTTTGAGGAGGGTTACAACCTTGAAACTAATCTACCCCCATTACTAGATGATTCGGATATCACGCCTGTGTTAAGCATCCCTTATTGCTGCTGCCTTCCGACCCTGACAAGGTTCGGGCGTTAATACTGCATGAGTCCGAATCATAAACTAGCATAACATATTTGATGTCCATGCTGAATTTAAAGTTTAGATTGTCCTTAATTCTAAGCTTTTACTTTACCGAAACGTCGATCGCGCCGTTGATAAGTTGCCAAAGCCTTGTGAAACTCAGCTCGGTTAAAATCTGGCCAGAGAGTAGGAGTTACATAAATTTCGGCATAAGCCATTTGCCAGAGTAAAAAGTTACTAATTCGCATTTCCCCACTGGTACGAATTAACAGATCAGGATGGGGAATTCCCTGGGTGTAGAGGTGTTGTTCAAATACTTCCTCGTTGATTTGAGTTGCTTTTAAGTACCCTTGTTCTACTTTAGAAGCGATCGCCTGACAAGCTTGGATAATTTCGTGACGACCGCCATAGTTAGTAGCAACGGTAAACTGAATCCCCTGATTATGTTTAGTATCTTCCATTGAGCGATCAATTTCTTGACGCAGGGAATCGGGTAAATCTTGCAAATTACCCACAAAACGAATTTTGACGTTTTCTCGGATCATTTCCTGTAATTCTCGTCTGAGTACACGCTCAAATAAGGTCATCAAAAACTGTACTTCGACCTGAGGTCTACCCCAGTTCTCTGTCGAGAAAGCATAGGCAGTTAGAGCCGAAATTCCCCAATCTTTGCAGCAACGCAATAAATCTTTGAGGGCATCTACCCCCTTTTGATGACCGATGATACGTGGTTTTCCTTGGTTTTTAGCCCAACGACCATTACCATCCATAATTACCGCTACGTGCTGTGGTAGACGGTTTTCACTCAAATCCGTGGGTAACTGTTGCAAAGCGATTGGCTCTAGGCTCATCTTTTAAAATTGAACATTTGACATAGACCATTAAACATTGAACTTATGCAATCTTTGACATATGAATAATGATTAATGTTTTTTACGGGAATCCGACGGCAACCAACGTAGAAAACGCTCTAGCAAAATTTTTCCCTGAAAACCAATTTTACGACTAAGACGCACCGCATCTCTTTCGACTATTGGCGTAAATCTAGCTTGTAATAGCTCTTTTAGTTTACTACTGGTTAGGGGTCTATTTAACGTTCCTTGCTCAGCCAGTGAAATTGAGCCCGTTTCTTCTGAGACAACAATACATAAACATTTCTCCACTCTTTCAGTAATACCCATCGCTGCACGGTGTCGAGTTCCCAACTGTCGGGAGGCACTACGTTCGGAAAGAGGAAGAATTACTGCTGCCGCCAAAATTCTAGAGCCACTAATTACCACCGCACCATCATGTAATAAGGTACTAGTCTGGAAAATTGTTTGTAAAAGCTCTTTAGAAACCTCCGCATTCAAACTGACTCCTGGTGAGACAAAATCTTCTTCTTCCAAAGAGCCTGTAGTTTCCATTAGTACCAGGGCACCTGTTCGGTTTTGTGATAGCTCTTTGACCGCTTCCACAATACGGTCGATTACACTATCTGGTTGAGCTTTTGGTCTACCAGAACCTTTGAATAATTTCAACACTTCACCTCGCCCAATCTGCTCCAGTAGGCGACGAAATTGGGACTGAAAGATCACTGCCATTGCTACGGCAGAACCCAGCACTAATTTTTCTAAGAGAAACTTGAGCAACTGTAGCTTTAACTGTCCACTGACTACAGTTGCCAACATGAGGACAATAAAACCTCGTACCATCCACAAGCTACGACGCTCTCCTTCGCCAATAATTAATAGCAGGGCATAGCTGAAGGCTAACACTAGGCCCAAATCGATGATATTGATTAAATCTGGCAACCAGGATAGAACCTGATTCAAGTCAGGAACCGAACCCGACAATGACATTATTTTACTTACTTGACTATGAATGGTTAGCGGGACAAAAACTGAAAAATTTAAAGTATTGACCAATGGTTATAGTGCAAAGGACTGCTTGCTGAATAACCTCAACGAGGATCAAGGCAGACGATCAAGGCAGACAAAGGGGTGCTTTGCCAGTCATCGAAGACAAGGGGTTGTCGCGTGATCAAAGCTCAAGCCTGGATTAGCCCCGAAACGATCTGCACGCTTGCACTATCCCAGATGATATCCCCACACCGCTGGTACGACGGAGGATGTGACTCACTCTGAGATACTTAATACTAGCAACTATCAAAATAGTTTACTGGCTTCTATACTAAGTCCACTCTTATTGTTTGACCAGTCTTTCAGGTAAACGATCCCGTTCAATTAGATTCCGATAGGTTTCGCGCTCAATAATTAAATTGGCTTCTCCTTCGTAAACTACGATCGCCGCTGGTCTACCAATGCGGTTATAGTTAGATGCCATACTATAATTATAAGCACCTGTATCCAAGACTACTAATATATCCCCTGGTTCAGTTTTTGGTAAGGGGGCATTTTTAATTACTACATCTCCCGATTCGCAGTGTTTACCTGCTACTGTCACTTCTTCGACAATGGGTTCAGCCATCCGATTAGCAATCACAGCAAGATAAACAGACTGATAAGTAATTGGGCGAGGATTATCGGACATGCCCCCATCTACAGCTACATAAGTATGGAAATCAGGAATTTCTTTGCGACTACCAACGGTGTATGCCGTGACACAAGCCGAACCAATCAAGGATCTTCCTGGTTCAGCAATCAGTTTTGGTAAAGGTAAAGAAGCTTCCTGACAGGCTTTCTCCACTGCCTTACTAACGGCTTTGACCCATTCATCAATACTAGGAGGATCATCAGATTCAGTGTAGCGAATACCTAAACCACCACCAACGTTAAGAGTTGTTACAGGTAAACCATAACCCTGAGCTTTTTTCATCCAATCAACTAGTACCCCTGCTAGATCTTGATGGGGTTGACGTTCAAAAATTTGCGAGCCGATATGAGCATGTAAACCAATGCAGCTTAAACTATCTTGCTGACTAAGGTAGGTAAATACTTCATCTAACTGATTAGGATCAAAGCCAAACTTACTATCTAAGTGTCCTGTACGAATATACTCGTGGGTATGGCACTCAATTCCCGGAGTCAGGCGTACCATGATGGGAACTGCTTGCTGGCTGTGGTCTGAGGCGATTTGCGATAGATTTTTTAACTCTAGCCAATTATCAACCATGATGGTGCAGCCAGTTTCCACTGCTAACTCTAATTCAGCAGCAGACTTGTTATTCCCATGAAAATAGATTTTGTCCTGACTCACACCCGCTTCTAGGGTAGTATATAGTTCCCCTCCAGAAACAACATCAAAACCCAAACCTTCGCTGTCAATAATTCGACAGACAGCCAGGCAACTCCAGGCTTTAGAAGCATAGATCACCTGGGATTCTCCACCATAATAAGTGGCAAAGCTATCACGATATTGGCTGCAAGCTTGTCTGAGGGTAAATTCATCCAATACGTAAAGAGGTGAACCGTACTGTTTAACAAGCTGTTGCAGTTCACAGCCTCCAATTTCTAATTGATTGTTGCTATTGACTTTGGCAGTCAAAGGCATTAATTCTTGATTGGGAGAAGGAGGAGTATCTAAATTTGTAATTTGAGGAACATAACGATGTCCAGTATTTGGTAAACTGTGATCAGTCAAAACCATAGTGATATCTTTGTTTGTTAGGAGACGAAATCTTAAATAATTACTTATTTTCTAGTCTACAGTTATCTATCGCCAAAAAATAGAGCCAGGACGGTATATTTTCTACAGTGAAGATTTTAGAGATTAAGCCTTTAACTCCTGCTCAAGTTCCAGAAATGCTGGCTTTAGATCAAACTTGCTTAGGAGGCTTGTGGACAGAGGAAGGATACTTAAGAGAGATCAATAGTCCTCAGAGCAGTTTGTTAGCTTTATATCTACTCGACAGTAGATTCAGGGAGAGAAAATATCGGATGACAGGGATGGCTTGCTTATGGTCAATTGTCGATGAGGCTCACATTACCCTATTAGGAATTCATCCCGACTATCGCCGACAAGGATTAGGACAACTACTACTATTTAGTTTGTTAGAAGATGCGATCGCTCGTCAACTAGAATGGGCAACTTTAGAGGTAAATGTAAATAACGTCCCAGCGATTGAACTGTATCAAAAATTCGGTTTTCAAGTCGCAGGCAAACGCAAAGGATATTATCAACCAGCGGGAGAGGATGCTCTGGTTCTGTGGCTCAAAGGAATGCAGCAGCAGAAGTTTAAGTCAGATTTAGCTCAATGGCAGCAAAAGTTGCGCGATCGCCTAAGTAAGAATGCTTACCGCCTCAACTAGATCAAAATCAGTTAAATTTGATACCGTATTTTCCGTCCAGACAAGCCGAGTCAGGAAACTAAAAGGCTGTGTTAAAATCACCTTATCAAGGGCAAAGCAGGTGGATGGAAATTAAGACATGTTTGAACGCTTCACAGAAAAGGCAATAAAAGTGATTATGTTAGCCC
>CBDUCX010000054.1:0-21444 GCA_965365755.1 uncultured Pleurocapsa sp. | reverse complement strand
GGTTCATCTTGGCAAGAACTCTATGAATATTGGGCGCAAAACAACAGCGATCGCGGTTCCTGGTGGCAGGAAGTCTTCTTCATTAGTCAAGATGGTGGAAATTTAGCAGATATCCAATTACCTGGAAACAAAGATTATACAACTACAACAGGCCCTGCTTACATCAAACAGATCACGGGTGGTAATGAGGATGACATCATTGGTGGAGATATCAGTGATGATGATATTAACGGCAACAAAGGTGATGACTTAATTGACGGAGCCGAGGGAGATGACACTATTGTTGGTGGCAGAGGTTATGACACGATCTTTGGTTTTGATGGCAATGATTCAATCATGGGTGGTGCCGGCGATGACGTAATTTCAGGAGAATCTGATAGCGATGCTTTATATGGAGAAGCTGGTGCTGATGTTCTGATGGGAGGCGACCATGATGACTATCTCGATGGAGGAGATGGCAGAGACTTTCTCAGTGGGAATACTGGAGATGATGTTTTAATTGGTGGTGCGGGCGATGATGCCCTCGAAGGCGAAGCTGGTAAAGATTTATTAGTTGGTCAAGCAGGGGAAGATATTGGTAATGGCGGTAGTGGAGATGATTTTATCTTTGGTGATGAGTATTCGGAAAGTTTCAAACAAGCTTTTGGTAATAATTTAAATAATTTGACAAGTTTGTTTAATGCTAATTCTTCTAGCAATACTGAAACATCTGTTGAAGATAATACTAACTCTAACAATGCTGACAATCTAGTTTTAGCTCAAGATCCTCTCAGAGTTGAGGCTGAAAATCTCAGTTGGACTGGAAATTATCAAATAGTCAACAGAAGTTTTGCTTCTGGTGGTAGTTTAATTAGAAATAACGTAAATAATCAATTGATTTCTGGCACAACAACTTTTACTGGGCAGACTGGAGTTTACAATATCATCATTGGTTATCATGATATTGAAATAGATCATGGTGAAATCAAATTTAAACTCAACGGAAATCTAATTGACACTTGGCAATTAACTAAAGACTTAGAATATGACCAATTAGAAGCAGCAAACTTTACTACTCATATCATCAGTAATGTTTCTTTAACTACTAATGAATCTTTTACTCTTGAAAGTATAGTTAGTGAAGATGATCATGGAGAAGGTTCTCTTGATTATATTGAATTCATCCCTGTTGCTGATAATACACCGAATACCGATGTCGTTATTGCTCAAGATCCTATCGTCATAGAAGCGGAAAACATGAACCTCTCAGGAGGTTATTACCCAGACGATTACTACTATAACGGTACTGTAATTTGTACTAGTTCTAATAATCCTGATGGAATTGCTAGTAGTACCTTTAGTGGAGAAACTGGTTATTATCAAATCAAAGTTCACTACATTGATGAACCCGATGGTAATGCTTCACTCAGCGTTCAGATTGCTGGGACAGAAATAGATAGTTGGGTACTCGATCAAAATACCAGCGGTGACAATCAATATTACAGCCGCACTATTACTGAGGGCATGCATATTGATGCCAATGCGGCGATTGAGATTCAAGGACAAGCCGAAAATTACGAATTTGCTCGGGTTGACTATATTGAATTTATTCCCGTCGAACCTTCCGCAACTAACGATTCTAACGATACCTCTCCCACAGATGTAGACTTACCTCCTGAGCCTATTAATATAACTCCTGAATTAGAACTAGGATTAAATAGCGACATCCTCAGAGGTGGTGCTGGTAATGATGGCATTGATGGTGGTGCAGGTAACGATATTATCTTCGGGGAAGATGAGTTAAATGATTCGAGTAATATTACTGCTCCTTTGATTGATGGTGCTTTTACCTACGGTCACAGTTCTTATATCTTGACCACTCCTGGTGTTACTTGGCAAGAAGCTCAAGCCGAAGCCCAGAGTTATGGTGGTAACTTAGTTACTATCAATGATGCCGGGGAAAATCAATGGTTGCTGGATACCTTTGAAGTTGACAATCAATTATTACTGGATACCTTTGGATTTAACGATCTATGGTTGCTGGAGATCATGGGATTCAACTACAATTGGTTCTGGACTGGATTTACCGATCAAGATCAAGAAGGTACTTTTAAATGGGCTAGCGGTGAAGCAGTTACTTATACTAACTGGGCATCAGGACAACCTGATAATAATGGTGGCAATCAGGATTACGCAATCCTCAATGGGAATAATCAAGAGTGGTATGACAACCAAGGAACCTCGGAATGGCAAGGCATCATTGAGATTGACTGGTCTAGTGTTGGTGGTAACGATACTATCTTTGGTGGTGCTGGAGACGACCAAGTTTACGGGAACTCTGGTAACGACGTAATTTATGGGGATAGTTATGGTAATTCTACTCCTAACAGCCCTGGAACTCTAAGCTTCCAGCAAGGGGTTAATGGCTACAATGGCACTGTTGATACTACCCTTCATGGATACAATCCCGATGCTGTCTTCGGCAACGATTCGGAACTCGTGGTGGACAATGATTGGGGAGGGCAAAAAGTTCATACCTTACTTAGGTTTGAGGATATCTTTGGCAGTCAATCTGGTCAAATTGGACTGAGTGACACCATCAACTCAGCAGTCTTGGAACTCAATGTCACTAACCCAGTCAACGGTGTTGCAATCCATCAGCTACTGCAAAGCTGGTCAGATGGTGACAGTTGGAATTCCTTGGGCAATGGTATTCAGACCGATGGCGTAGAAGCTGCCAGTACGCCAATAATTGTTACAGACCTGGATCTCGGCACCGTTAGCATTGATGTGACTGCAATTGTGCAAGCCTGGCAAGCAGACCCCAGCAGTAACAATGGTCTGGCTTTTTTACCCACCTCCGATCACGGGGAATTCTTGTCGTCTGAAGGTAGCATCGCACCTCGTTTGGAAATCGATGTTAATCAAGGAAGTTCTAATTCTAGTGTTCCTGCTGGTAATACCAATAACCTGGAAACATTGACGTTTCAACAAGGGGTTAATGGTTACACTGGCACAGTTGATACTATCCTTCATGGATACAATCCCGATGCTGTCTTCGGCAACGATTCGGAACTCGTGGTGGACAATGATTGGGGAGGGCAAAAAGTTCATACCTTACTTAGGTTTGAGGATATCTTTGGCAGTCAATCTGGTCAAATTGGACTGAGTGACACCATCAACTCAGCAGTCTTGGAACTCAATGTCACTAACCCAGTCAACGGTGTTGCAATCCATCAGCTACTGCAAAGCTGGTCAGATGGTGACAGTTGGAATTCCTTGGGCAATGGTATTCAGACCGATGGCGTAGAAGCTGCCAGTACGCCAATAATTGTTACAGACCTGGATCTCGGCACCGTTAGCATTGATGTGACTGCAATTGTGCAAGCCTGGCAAGCAGACCCCAGCAGTAACAATGGTCTGGCTTTTTTACCCACCTCCGATCACGGGGAATTCTTGTCGTCTGAAGGTAGCATCGCACCTCGTTTGGTGGTTGATGTTAAATTGTCTCCTGGCGGTCACGACAATCTCATGGGCAATGGCGGTCATGATACCATCAATGGTGGCGCTGGTAATGATGTAATTAATGGTACTGATACCATAGTTGCTGGTTATTTAGAACGAGATGTTCTAGTTGGTGGTGCTGGTGCAGATAAGTTTATCTTGGGCGATGACACTCAAGCCTACTATGCTACTGGCGGCGAGCAAGATTATGCTGTAATCAAAGATTTTGATCAGAGTGAAGATACAGTTCAGCTTTATGGTATTGCTGCTGATTATCAACAACGGCAGCAAGGAGATGATATTCATCTTTCTCGCAATGGAGATTTAGTGGCAATTTTGGAAGAAAATAGTATTTTAAATCTTAATAGCAGTAGTTTTACGTATGTCAGTGTAATCTAAAATGTTGTAAACATTGAAAACAAATTTACTTTTAACAATATTCTGGACTGTTTTTTGATAACAACGAAAATCAAAAACTAAGCATTTGAGATACCTCAATCAATTTTACCTATGACGTAAAATTAGAAATCCTCAAGCTCTAGATAAAGAACTACTAAAATTAGTAACTAGTAATTTCAACCAGACATATTACTCCTGAAGCTAAAACCATACTAGGTATTGGGTACTTATTAGTGCTTTTCATCTAAATTATCTAAATAAATCTTTTGTTTAAGCTAATGTTCAGTCAGATTACTCCTAGTAAATACACTGAAGAATACAGTTTTTTCTTGGCTAAAAGATTATATTAAAAATCTTTTTATTTGAAAAAGTAATTTATAATGGGAGATAAATTTGTTATTAAAATATGCAATTAAATATAAAATAATGAAGCTTAATTTATTCAAATATTTGCCAAGTCAAGATAGTTTTATCTTGGATAAATCCAGTCAATCTCAATTTCCTAAGTACAAGTCTTTTCTGAGATTTTTTGCACTGGGGATATTCATTCTCCCTATTTGGCAAATTCAGGCGATCGCTCAATCAGATTCCCAGACCTCTATTATTCCGACTAAATCGACTCAATTTAAAGTTACTTTCGAGCCTCCTGCTGAAGATATGCCCATAAGGACTACAGGAGGAGCTTCTCGTACTATTAGTCAATGTGTTGATCAGCTAGAATACGGTAATATCCCGTTTTCGGCTTTATTACCTGCTTCCACTCAAGGGTTAACTGCTGCTTCTCATCCCACAATATTGGCTTATTTACCTGAAACTGACGCGCAAAAAGTGTTTTTTAGCTGGCGAGATGAAAATGATCAAGACCACTATCAAGCTATTTTGCCGATTAATAATAGATCAGGAATCATCAGTCTCAATCTTCCTGAAAATGCACCACCTTTAGAAGTTGGCAAAAATTATCAATGGGCGATCGCAATTATGTGCAATGATCGACTTCAGCCTGATAGCCCGATGGTGCAGGGACAAGTGAAGCGGGTTGAACTCGCATCAGCGATTCAAAGTCGTTTGGATAATGATATTTCTTTAAATAATGCTGCGATATATGGTGAAACTGGTCTTTGGTATGAAACAGTGGCAACTTTAGCCCAGCTAAAAAAAGCACAACCAAACAACCACAATCTAGCTTTGAATTGGTCAAATTTATTAAGCTCTGTTGGATTAGCCAAAGTTGCGGAAGCCCCTTTAAAGATTAATTAACTGACTAATAAGTAGTTTGATTTACTAATAGACTACGGATAATATACTGACAATTTAAAAACTAAAAGCCACAATAAAAATCCCTAAAAGCGATCCTTGAAATTGTGGCTAACTCTAAATTCAAAAGTAAACTCAAAAGATTACGAGATGTATTAGCGATCTCTTTTTGTGCCAGTGGATTAGCGATCGCAGTTACCCAGTTGGGTTTGTTTCAAAACATAGAATGGCTCGTATTAGACCAATGGTTTCGCCTGCGTCCTATGGAGCCAACAGAATCCAAAATTACTATAGTTACTATCAGTGATTCAGACCTCAGTCAACTCAGACAGTGGCCCATCTCAGACAGCGTTCTGAGCCAGTTGATTACTAAGATAAATCAGCAGCAACCCAGAGTTATCGGTTTAGATCTATATCGAGATTTTCCTGTAGAGCCAGGAGCAGAAGAATTAGCAACTATTTTCCGTTCTACTAGTAATCTTATCGGTGTGGAAAAAGCAATTGATATACCAATACCTCCACCACCAATTTTAGAGCAACAAGGGCAAACTGCTTTGGCAGATTTAATAGTCGATGCAGATGGGAAGGTACGCCGAGGTTTGCTTTCCATCAGACTTAAAAATAGTGAAGTCAAACTTGGTCTGGCTACCAGACTAGCCTTAATGTACTTAGCAGAAGAAGGTATTGAATTAAAGGCTGTTAAAAATTCTTCTGAGCGATCGCTAGGTCAGGCAAGATTTAGTTCCTTAAAAAGCAATAGTGGTGGGTATATCAATGCCGATGCTGGCGGCTATCAAGTCTTGCTCAATTTTCGCGGTACAGAAGATAGTTTTAACCAAATATCTATACTAGATGTACTTAACGGCAAGATCCCGCCAGACTCGATGCGAGATCGTATTGTGTTGGTGGGTTCGGTTGCTCATAGCCTCAATGATTTCTTTGCTACACCCTACAGTAAAGCTGAATCTGAATATATACCAGGAATTTTTATTCACGCCAATCTTGCTAGTCAAATCATCAACGAGGCTTTAGCAGGACGAACAGCCCTCAAAACTGTTCCAGAACCTTGGGAATGGCTTTGGATTTTTGCCTGGACTTCTGGGGGTTCAATCTTTACCTGGACTATACTCAGTCGTAATTCTCTGCTCAATAAAGATGTGCTTTCTTTGTTCAGATCAACCGTATTATGTCTGATCTTGCCTGGAGCAATTTTATTTGGTAGTAGTTATTTATTATTTTTGTCTGGTTGTTGGTTGCCAGTCATTACCGCGGTATCCTCCCTCGTTTTCTCAAATATAACCGTCGGCAGCTATTACAATCAAAGTCAGAAAAAACTGGTTTATATTGATGGTCTAACTCAAATACCGAACCGTAGATATTTTGACTTATATCTCCAACAGCAATGGGAACAGTGTCAAAAAAATGGGCAATATATATCTTTGATTCTTTGTGATATTGACTATTTTAAAAAATACAATGATACTTACGGTCATCAAGCTGGAGATCAGTGCCTCAAACAGGTAGCTCAAAATATTTATCAGGCTTCTCGTGCTAATGATTTGGCAGCACGTTATGGAGGAGAAGAGTTTGTCATTGTCTTATCCAATACCGATGCAAAATCAGCGCAGATAGTAGCAGCCAGAATTAGCCACATCTTGAGATCTCGGCGAATTCCTCATTCAAGTTCTCAGGTTAGTCAATATGTCAGTCTCAGTTGCGGAGTGGCTAGTACGAATCTGAGTAATGTATCTTCCCCTGAAGAGCTGATTATGATCGCAGATCACGCCTTATATCAAGCGAAAGAACAAGGTCGCGATCGCGCTGTTGTAGCTGATGATAAAAATCTTTAGAACATAGTTAGGGTCAGAAAATTCCTGGAGCAATCAAATCTGGCAACAAGTTATTACCAATGTTACTTATTGAGATATTTTGGGAACTTTATGAAAGTAGCTCTCTCAAAAGATAGTGGTTAAGTAATATGTTGACTCCAGATAATATTGGGCGAAAGTTAAGCTTTAAGGACTTAGCTAAAGCTAATCTGCCGATCTTGTCTATCCCATTCATCGCGATCGCCAGTACAGTTTCAGGATTACAGCCACTGGTCGCGTCAGAAATAAGTTCAGTTCAAACTTTAAACCAGGACTCTGCAAACTTACTCACAATATCTTTGTTTGAATCTGAGAAAAGGATTCAGGCACCAGAAGTACGGCTTAATCAAAGAGGATCTCTGCGAAATCCTGATTTATTTTCTCCAGGGGAAATATCTACCCTAGAAGACAACTTCAATCAGAATCTAGTTGTAGCCCAGAACGCCAATGATATTCCTGAACAGATTGTAGTCAAAAACTTTGATGTAGTCGGTAGCAGCGTCTTCAGTCCCCAAGAGCTAAATCAGGTAGTAAAGTCTTATCGCAACCGTCCCCTGACTTTACCCGAACTATTCCAAGCTAGAAGCGCTATTACCAAACTCTACACAGAAAAAGGATATGTCAGTTCGGGAGCCTATATTCCCCCACAAGAATTAGATAATGGCACGGTTCAAATTGCTGTCTTAGAAGGAAAACTAGAGGAAATTAACGTTTCTGGAACCGAACATTTATCGGAAAAATATGTTTCCTCTCGCATCGAACAAGCAGCAGGTAAGCCAATTAACGTTGATAATTTGTTATCTGCTTTACAGCTACTACGCCTCGATCCCTTAATTGATAACGTCTCGGCAGAATTATCCGCAGGTATCCGTCCCGGGACCAGCTTACTAGATATCACAATTGAAGAGGCTGATGTCTTTAATGTTGCTACGAGCCTTAACAACAAAAGATCTCCTAGTGTCGGCAGTAACCAAAGATCAGTCCAACTGAATCACGGCAATCTGTTGGGATTTGGCGATCAATTCAACTTCGAGTATGCCAATACAGATGGCAGCAATGCTTTTGATTTTGCTTACGGATTACCGCTAAACTCAAAAAATGGGACTCTCAAGGCAGCTTATGGGATCAACTCTAATGACGTAATTGAAGAACCTTTCTCGCCAATCGATATTGAATCTCAATCCCGTTATTACGACCTTAGTTTACGTCAACCGATAATTTTAAAACCGAGCCAAGAGTTTGCCCTGGGCATAAGTTTAACTCGTACTGAAAGCGAAACTTTTCTCTTAGATGATAGCTTCCAATTATCCCGTGGTGCTAATGAGGATGGAGAAACTAGAATTAGTGCCGTAAGATTATTCCAAGAATTTGTCAGTCGCAATGATCAAGAGGTACTGGCTTTTCGTTCTCAGTTTAGCCTGGGAGTAGATCTACTCAACCCTACAATTAACGATGATGGCGAGCCGGATAGTACTTTTATGTCTTGGCGCGGACAGGGGCAATGGGTAAGACAGTTGAATCCAGACTTTTTACTGCTTTTACGGGGAGATGCCCAGATATCAGGAGGTAGTTTGCTACCTCAAGAGCAATTTAGGTTGGGTGGTTTTAATAGTGCCAGGGGTTATCGGCAAGATCTCAGCCTAGGAGATAATGGCTTGTTTGCTTCAGCAGAGCTACGTATCCCCGTTCTAAGATTTAAAAAAGTTGATGGTTTGGTGCAAATTACTCCTTTCTTTGATGTGGGGACTGTTTGGAACAGTGATGATCTCGAAATTAGTAATGCTACTTTGCCTTCTCTGGGAGTTGGCTTAAATTTCTCGATGGGAAATAGGTTTAATGCCCGTCTCGATTGGGGAATTCCTTTAACGTCGGTGGAGGGAGAAAGTAGTTCTTTACAGGAGGATGGACTCTACTTCTCGATCGATTCCAACTTTTTCTAAGTAACTTTCTCTATGATCGCCTTACTCTGTTCTTGATGAATAATTACGGGGGATAATAGTGCGATCGCCACAGTTTTCTGGATTGAAAGCTGCTTGAATTGAATAATCATAGTCTAATTCGGGATGGAAATAGGAACTATATACGAAAGCGTATTTTAAAGCAGCCACCGGAGCGACTTGAATATCTTCGCCGATGTGTTTACTCAGCAAACAAATCTGTTGATTGGGCTTTACTTGTTCAATAAATTCTGATTTGACCCCCAGGGAAACGTATTTATCTAAAGTAATAAATGATGGTTTGATATAACGAGCATTGGTTTTAACGACAACAATCGTCAGAAATACTGCGTAGACTAATCCTAGATATTTAGGCTGCAACCATCTTCCTAATAGGTGCCTATTTTTGGGCAGAGAAACTAAATAAAGGTTGAGAGATACTAAACAGATCATCCAGTACATAAAGTATCTCAGTTCGTGGGATTGCGGAAAATTAAGGGGCACTAGGGACATGGCGATCGCTGTTAACAGAGCAAACTTGGCTGACCTAGAGCGATCGCTTTTAGGCAAAGATTTATTCTCTATTACTTCCCTAACAAAAAATCCCAACAGTAACAGTAAATTAAACACCACATAAGCGCCAAAAAAACCGCCACGACGGTTGCGCTCAACATCACTAGACCACTGATCGGGTGTCCATACGAGAGGAGTATTGATTTCTAATACTGACTTAATCCAATTTTGCTGCCGATTTCCTGTCTCATAGGCTTCTGGACTCAGCTTGTGATTTAGCACTTGACCCGCAATTTCAATTTTAATCGGATAAAGAGGATTGCCGTATAGAACAGTATTTTTAATCGGACTAGCAAAAATAATTGTGGTTACCAGCAAAGCAATCGACACAATTTTAATTAATGGTTTCCATAATGGTGCTGCTGCGGATTTTTGTTGCCAGTAGAGCCAACATAATCTGCTGCCAGTAAATATCAAAATAACTAAGACTAAAGGCTGTAGCTGAGTTTTAGTATTAGCAGCGATCGCTGCACCTAACCAGGCGATTAACAGTTCTTTGGTTGGAGGTATTTGCTTGTTTTTATAAAAACTATAGGTCATCAGCACCAATATAGATGTGCCCACATTACCGAATAAATCAACAAAGCTAGTACTGGCATTGGTGAGGACTAGGGGAATCGAAAATAGAGCGATCGCAGATAAGTAAAGAGGAACTTGAAAATAGGCTCTCAAAAACCAGAAATAGCCAATAATACTTAAAAAGCCCACTAAGTTAGTTGACTGAATTCTTCCCGTAGTCTTCCAAAAAAAGCCTTGTAAAAAATGTGCTAGTAGTGGAAAACCATCGAATCGGGGTTCAAACCATTTTTCGTCGCCGATAAACATTGATTTAGGTAAGATACCCCAAATTCTGCCAGCAAAAGGTAGATGATACCAGCCAGGATCATAATTATTATCAACATCTAAAATCGCCTTGAGAAAGATGGAAGCGATTAGGGGTATAACTATTAAATAGAAAATTGTCTCTATGCCTAGCCTACGAGGTTTTGATTGTTCTCTCTTACCAGTAAAATTCAACATTAATAATTTTAAGTAATAAAGACAAATTTAGTTTTGTTTAGAAGTAAACAAGGCAAATCGCTCTACAAAGGAAACCACGGCAAAGACTGCCAAAATAATTACCACTGCTACGATATAGAGAAATCTCTGCATCAAAGCAAACTTAACTGCAACGGCATCTGGTACACCGAACAACCCTAATAAACCAATCAAGCTAAATTCCATTATGCCTAAGTTAGCTGGGGTAAAACTGAGTAGCATTGCTAACTGAACGATCGGCGAAATAAACGCTAGCGCCCATAACTTGATTTTAAATCCTCCCGCGATCGCAATCAAAAGTCCTCGAATAATCCAGACTACATAGCGCAATACTGAAATCCAATATAAGTAAAGAGTGAATTTTTTACCTAAAATAGAATCTTTGCCTGTAGCTATTTCTGTTGGTGAGGATTGATTTTGTCCTGCTTTTAATTGTTTTACCCAAGTTAAAGCCTCAATCAACCAAGATATGATACGACGATGCCATTGATTAATAATAAAGTGGGTCAGAATAATCGTAGCAATCCAAATAAAAACTGCTACTGATAGGGAAATGTATTGCAGAACGTATAGTAGGGAAGTTGGAAATAACAGCAGCGGTATTAGTAGATTAAAAAACTGATCGTATACTACTGATAAGAAACCCCGTGAAAAAGAACTAATCTTATGAACTCTCAGGGCTAAATTTTGCACCATGACCATACCTACATATTGAGGCATAAACTGCATGGTCAAAGAACCTAAAGTAGTATAAAATAGATAAAATTTTAACGGTTGTTGATTATCTGGAGTTAGTTTTTGGGTCACTAAACCCCATTTATATGCTGTAAAAAAAGTATGGATAATTAATGCTGTAATTGCTAGTCCTGCATAGAGAGGATTTAGGCTATAAAAGCTGCTAACAATTTGCTCTAAGTCGACCTCAGTAAAGCGCAGAATCAACCAGACTAAGACAAATCCTAAAGCCAGAGATAAAATACTAGATATAATGTTTTTCTTAGTTAGCATTTATTAATTAGGATAAGTTCGGAGTTCGGAGTTCGGAGTACTCCCTAATTCAAATTATCGTAGCCCCATTTGGTCACTAAGTCTAGGTCAAGTAGTTGCGAAATTTTAGTAACTTCTGACTTATATTGTTGCATTAATTCAACTTTGATATCTTCTGGCATTTTTGCTTTCGGTGCTTGGTGCCAAAGAAATTTTTCGACAATCTTGTCCCGCACAAATTCATTAAACTCTTGAGAAAGCAAGTTCTTAGAAATATTTTTCACTAGAGGACTATTAATTAAATTATTAATTGCCTTGAACTTAACTTCTTTATTAACATTGACCGCCGCATATTCTGGAGTAAAGCCTGGTTCTACTCCTAAGAACTCTAGGATTTCTCGAAATATACGGTCGTTTTCTGACTTAAATTCTTCAAAAATTACAACTTTAATTTGCTCAGAATTAAAGCGATCGCAGTACCGTTTAACCTGCTGATAATATTGCACTCTTTGGGAGTAATAAAGATAACTGGGACTAGTGACTCTAGGGCTGAGATGCTTGTCTTGTTTTCGTTCTGTTTCTAAAGCTAATGCCGTTAAAAAATCTGGCTCATTTTCTTCTGTGAACTTGAGGTAGTGACTATGAAGAGAATAAAGGAATTTTGCAGGCTCGCGCAAAATCATAATGATTTTGGCATCAGGATTGAAGTTGTGAATCTTTTCGGCTGCTACCTGAGAGTATAGATAGTTAGTGGAAGATTCTCCGATAACTTTAACATCCTTGGCTTTGCTAAAAAGCTCTAGATAAGCTGGCTCATTTCTAAAGTCAAAAAAACGCTGTTTGCCATAAGCGCGATCGCTTTCTAGATGAAAATCAGCACAAAAGAAATGAGGCTCTTTAATACTGGACATATATATTTCGGGATGTTGTCCCAAAAATTGATGTAGAGCCGTTGTTCCAGATTTAGGCTGCCCGACAATAAATAAATTAGGCTTCATAAAGTTGACAATTAATATGTAATTAAGCTTACCCCTGAGCCTGTAGTTTTGCTTTCAGACGAGCAGATATCCGCTCTTGAATTCGCGAATCTTGCCAGTATCTCCGCCATCCCATTGGTCCTAACAGCATAAACTCAGTGGCTAACTTGAGCAGATTAGGGGATTTACCGTGAACTATGGCTGCCAGAGTAGTGTTAACTTCAGTCGAGAAAAAAGCTACCTTGCCCACTTCCTTGGTTGATTTAGGAGGCAAGTGCTTGTCTACTACTAACCGCATCTGCTGACGAAATTCCGCTACACTAGAGCTACGGCGAATTGTTTGAGAATCACTGTGTACCCTAAAAGCGGCTAAAGGCTTAGGAATATAGCAGGTATCACCCACTGCTGCTAGCTTCAACCAAAAATCCCAGTCTGCGGTGTACCATAGCTCGTTGTTTAGACCTTCTAGCTCTAAAGCCGTCGAACGTTTGAAAACAGGCGCAGGAATGGCAATAAAGTTTTGAATTAGCAGTTTCTCCATCATCTCATCGGCAGAGATGGCGTGCCGTTTAGTTGGCATTGGGCATTGCCATAAACCTAGAGGCTTGCCTTGATCATCAATAAATACTGAGTCGTGGAGATAAAGACTAGCTTGAGGATAAGCTGCGATCGCATTTCTGATATTGGTTAATCGCCCTTCTAACCAGAGATCGTCCTGATGCAGAAAACAGGCATATACTCCACTAGCTTCAGCCAGGGCATGATTGGTATTGGCTACCCAGTTGCCCTGTCTGGCTTTGGTGATCAGCTTAATCTTGAGCTGATCCTGGTATTGTTCGACAATTGCTAATGTGTTATCCGTCGATCCGTCATCGATCACTACACACTCTAGTTCATTGTCTTGTTGTACGACAACCGAATCAAGAGCTGCTGCAAGATACTTACTACCGTTGTAGGTAGGAATGATTACGGATAACCAAGGTTGTCTATTCATCGCTTTAACCCCAAGATACTTAAGAAAAAGCTAGAGAAAATTACTTGGATACCCAAAGCGAGACAAGTTACTCCTGGGATCACAATCGGCATAGTTTCCATGGGATTAAGGGAACCAAAATCATGCTGTCCCCAGATGCCGAAGGCATAAATTGAAGCTGCCATCCCCATCACCAACATTACTACACCAGCAATCAAGCCTGTTTCTAGATTGAGATAATTAAATAATCTGTTCAAACGTCTGTCTTCAGGTAATAGTCCCTCACTAATGCCAAATACCTTAGTAAACAAAGCAAACATCACAATCTGGAAACCAATAGTCATAGCGCTTGAAGAATATAGCAGACTATGAACTTTAGGACTTGGTAACAGCGATAAAGTTGCTAAAAACCCACCCAGAATCAGGAAGATACCAGGATAGAAAAATAACCAACGAGGACTATACATTAGTAAAAAGCGCAGATGCCGCCAACCATCACGCCAAGTATTAAGATGAGGAGGACGACTGCGACCATCAGGAGATAAAGTCGTTGGTACTTCGGTAACCTGCATTTTATGCAAAGTAGCCTTGACTACCATCTCGCTGGCAAATTCCATGCCTGTGGTTTGCAAATCTAAATAGGAGATGGCATCTTTACGGAAACCTCGTAATCCGCAGTGAAAATCATTACAGGCACTACCAAACAAGAGCTTACCAATACCTGTTAAGACAGGATTTCCCAAATATCGGTGCAGAAACGGCATTGCCCCTGACTCAATCCCACCTCGGAAACGATTGCCCATTACCAAGTCATAACCGTTACGTAGCTTACTGATAAAAGGATTAAGGTTACTAAAGTCATAGCTATCATCGGCATCACCCATGATAATGTACTTGCCCCTAGCGGCAGCAATACCCCCTTTGAGTGCGCTACCGTAACCCTTCGTGGGAACATCAACTACCCTGGCATTCAGCCTTCTAGCAATTTCTTGGGAACCATCATTACTACCATTGTCGGCAATAATTACCTCCCCTGCAAGGTCGTTTTCCGCGATAAACCACTGAGCTTTTCTGATGCAGGTTTCTAATGTTTCCGCTTCGTTCAAGCAGGGCATGATAATCGAAACTTCGATCGCATTTTTTGCCTCAAGGCGATCGATACGTCCGTTTGCTGGTATTTCTCTGGTGCTTATATTACCCAACATAATTAATCCTTACTTTGATGGTTAGTTAAAAGTCTGAGAGTTGATTTGTCGATTTATCACTTGCAGATACTTCTTGCTTTGGTGCGCTTGAATTAATAGCTAAACTGAAAAAAATAAAATATAAGATAAGTTGTAACTCAGTCGAGGAAATTAAGCTAAACATTTATCGCTTGAACTAAGAATTAACAAGACTTTTAAGGCAGGCAATCTCTTTTTTTTAGCAATGTTACTGCCTTTTGCACCTAGATAAAAATAATCCAATATAATCGATTTTTTTACATTTGTTCAGCTTCAATCTAGATTAGAAATATAATTTGTTAGTACCTTGCTAGTGTTTTTTAATCCAAAATAATCAAAAATTTAAATAATGAATGGTACTTAAATCAAGCTAATGATTAAGTCTACATTAAGAAAGTAGCTAATTAGTGTAAAAGTCTGGTGAATAAATCTCTGGTGTAGTCAGTAAAATATCGGACAAGCAACCTGGAAATAAATAATATTGAACAATAAAAGTCGCACTAGATCGACTCCCAGGCTATGATACTAAAGGATAATAACTAAAACCTGGCTATGAATGCTATCAAGAAATATATGCAGTTAAGCAAAAAAAATGTATTGAATTAATTAGCTAATTTACGAGTAAATACTTAGAATTACTGTCGTAATTTCTCTTGAGCTTTTACTGATGATGCAACTCAAGCAAAAAGCAATAGTCATTTTTTTTCTAGTGGCGATCGCCAGTTTAACTTTATTGTCGGCAGCAGTTCATCTGTTAACCGAGTCTTGGTGGTTTGAATCTGTAGGATTTGCCCCTGTATTGTGGCAGCGTGTCAGATGGCAAATAGCTATTGGGCTGGGGACATTTGTTTTCTCTGGAACTTGGTTGCTCTGGAATTACTGGCTAGCATTGCGTCTATCGCGCGATCGCACTTTCCGTTTCCTGGAATCGAGTGAATTAGAGCCATATACTAAGAAAATTGCTAACTATATTGCTTTACTCTTAGTTTTTGTCGTTTCTCTCAGCTTAGCTAATCTTAGTGCCACATCCTGGGAATTATGGCCCAAGTTTTTCCATGCTACGGAATTTAAACTTCTCGATCCAATCTATCAGAGGGATTTAGGCTTTTATTTATTTCGTTTGCCTTTGCTAGATAACTTAGAAAACTGGTGCTTAACCCTCTTAATTGCAGGACTAGTTTTATCCTTTTTGGTTTACCTTTTCAAGGGTATCATCCGCTTTGACTGGCAGTGGAAAAGCTTCGTGGTAGAAAGGGAATGGCAAAAACTAATTACTCAGCCGATTAAAATTCATCTTAGTCTACTGTTAGCGGCGATCGCTTTAGATATTGCTGTGGATTTTTGGCTGGAACGTTATGAACTACTCTATTCTGCCCAGGGAGTAGTGTGGGGTGCTGACTATACCGATACTCATGCCCGTCTGTTTGCTTTCTGGGTGATGATCGTCGCTTCGGTGTTGTTAGGAATCTGGCTGATTGTTACTACTTGGTCAAACTTGCGTCTTCCTCTGCCCCCATTCAACGATAAACATGTTTCGGCAACGGGGTATCCCTGGTCAAATAGTCTGTTGCGACCAATCTACGGTATCGCTTTATATGTCTTAATTCTGGTGGTAGTAAACGGTACTTATCCTCAGTTGCAGCAGCGTTTTGTGGTTGAACCCAATCAATTAGCCAAGGAAATGCCCTATATTAAGCATAATATTGAGTTTACACGACAAGCTTACGATTTGGCAAAAATTGAGGTTCAGGACTATCAACTTAATCCAACAGGTGATGTTGATGCCAATCTTCTCCAGCAAAATCGAGCCACCATCGAGAATATCCGTCTTTGGGATAATCGTCCCCTCCTCAGTACTTATCGGCAACTACAAGAAATTCGTTTCTACTACAAATTTAACGATGTTGACGTTGATCGCTATACTTTAAATGGTGATTATCGTCAGGTCATGCTTGCTCCTAGAGAGTTTGATTACACTCAAGTCCCCTCCTCAGCAAAAACTTGGGTCAATCAAAGGCTGAAATACACTCATGGCTATGGTTTAGTGATGAATCCTGTCAACGAGGTAACTGCCGATGGTTTACCTGTACTGTTGATTAAAAATATTCCTCCTGTATCCCAAACCGATTTAAAGATCGAAGAACCAGGAATCTATTACGGCGAGCAAACCAACGACTATATCTATACAGGCATGGATACCCTGGAGTTTGACTATCCCCGTGGCGCTGAAAATGCCTTTGTCAAATACAATGGCTTAGGGGGTGTCCCTCTCCATAGCTGGTGGCGTAGGTTAGCCTATGCTTATGATCGCGCTAGTCTTAAGATTCTCATTTCCAGCTACTTTACCCCAGACTCCCGCATCCACTATTATCGCCAAATTACTGAACGGGTGCGCCATGTTGCGCCTTTTCTTCAATACGATAACGACCCCTATCTAATAGTAGTAGATGGCAGATTAAAATGGATAATTGATGCCTACAGTACGAGCGATCGATATCCCTACAGTGAAGCAGTGGCACATGAACATGATACCGAATTAATTACTAATAAAAAGACTAACTACGTTCGTAATCCTGTAAAGGTTGTCGTCGATGCCAAGGATGGCACAATGCAGTTTTATGTGGTGGATGAAACTGAACCAATACTGGCTACTTACCGCAAGATATTTCCTAATTTATTTGAAGGGAAAGACAGCATTCCCCCAGAAATCCAGGCTCATTTCCGTTATCCTCAAGATCTGTTCCAAATTCAAGCCAAAATGTACTTGAGCTATCACATGGAAGATCCCCAGGTATTTTATAACCGTGAAGATGACTGGCGATTTGCGACTGAACTCCATGATGGTGAACAACAGCAGGTTGAACCTGATTATTTAATCATGAAGTTACCAGGGGAAACCACAGCAGAATTTGCCTTGATCTTGCCCTTTACTCCCATTAATCGAGATAACATGATCGCTTGGATAGCTGCTCGTTCAGATGGCGATAACTACGGTAAACTGCGACTATACGAATTTCCTAAACAAGAGCTTATCTATGGACCATTTCAGATTGAGGCTAGAATAGATCAAAATCCCGACATTGTTGAACAAATAACCCTCTGGAGTCAGCGAGGTTCCAAAGTAATTAGAGGGGACATTCTAGTTATCCCCATTGATGGTTCAATACTCTATATTCAACCCCTATATCTTCGCGCTGCCCAAGGAGAATTACCCGAACTAACCCGCGTTATTGTTGCTTACGATAAGCAAATAGTGATGACTCCTTCCCTGGAACAATCCTTAGCTACGGTATTCGAGCAAATTCCCCCTGGCTTAATTGACTCTGGTATCCCCACTACAGCAGATGCTCAATCGAAACAGTCAGCATTAGAAATCTATCAGCAAGCACAACAAGCCTTACAACGAGGTAACTGGGTGGAATATGGACGTTATCAGCAGCAATTGCAGGATATATTAAGACAATTAGATTAATTATCTTGTGCAGAGCCATTTATAGCGAATTATACTAAATCCAATTGATAAAGGTCACGATCTCATTTCTTTAAGTCCCCCAATTTACCCCCAATGTTGGGGGTCACGGGGGCAGGGGATTTAGGGGGCAATCTTAAGTAACTTGTACGAACAGGATTTAGTATTAAATTTTATTTAGAGGTAAGTAAGCAACTAAACCTGGCTCTTTACCTGAGAGAAATTGGTTCATAGTACCTTGGATTTGTGCTTCAGTATGGGCATGGTTCCAGATACTAATTTCAGCTAATGCTCCATGGAAATAGCTACGATTGCGGAAAAAGCATCCTAGTAAAAAATCCCCACTAGCTAAAGAATTGGAATCAGCCGTCCGTTCCTTAACAAAAACCCCATCACGGTAAATAGCTTGACCCTTGGTAGTACTATCAAAAGTACAACTCCAATAATGCCAATCAGTATCCTCATAAGAATCATCACTGTCCAGAGGATTACCCCAAAATGCCAGAAAAAACTTATTGGTATTTCCTCGGAAGCCAATCAACAGTCCATGATTGTTATCTGGAGGGTCTTTTTTTGTCTGTGCAACTATGCAAACAGTTTTCTCTGAAATGCTATGACGTTTTGCCCAAAAACTAATGGTAAAACTCTTATTGGCAAGATTGATATCTCTACCACAATTTATATAATCCTTAACCCCATCAAACTCCATCCCCTGGTGCTCTAAGTTGCTAACTAAGAGAGTAGTTTGGATAGTACCGTGGACAATACCATGATTCTTCTTTGTGGTTAAATCAAGCATTTTTTGCCTATCCCCCTCTAGTTGAATTCCATTCAGAGGTAAATAAGTCACTAAACCTGACTCGTTGCCTTTTAGGGGTTTATGCATATACCCTTGAATTGCTTTAGCAGTGCAGGCTTTATTCCAGATAGAGACTTCGGCGATTTGACCGTTAAAATATCGCTCCAAGTCGTCGTCTTTGCCTATGTACAAGGCACCTTGATCACTATTAATAGCTGTTTTCCGCGACAAGACAGTTTCTTTCGCAACTTCTACTCCGTCTATGAACAATTTGAGAATTTTGCCATCAAAAGTTCCTGCATAATGATGCCACTGCTTAATATCCGATGGTGTATACTCGACGCCTCTCCAACCAGAAGCATAGATAAAAAAATTAATGGTTTTGCCATCGATCCAAGGATGCAAAATATAAGCATTTCGTTTACTAGCCAAACAGCCATATTCATTCCAATTCTCGGTATTACTTTTAGCCCAGAGAGAAACGGTAATTGCTTTAGTGGGGTTAGGGTGAGCAGGAACTTCTATATAATCATTCTGATCACTAAACTCTATACCTTGACGATCTAGGTAATCAACTAAGTATCCCCCGTGAACAGTACCATGATTCTGGTTATTGGTACGATCAAGAACCTTTTGAGTATCTCCTTCTGTTTGAATTTCATCTAGTGGATAATAAGCTACCAAACCTGACTCATTACCTCTTAATCGTTGGTGCATGTACCATTCAATTTCTTCAGCAGTACGGACTTGGTTCCAAATGCGGACTTCAGCGACTTGACCAGGTAGCAAATAGTCTACCTCAGATTCTGTTTTACCACCTGCAATTCGTAAAGGAGCAGACGTATTGACTACCAAATTTGTTTCTAGTTCACTAGCAAGCTTGCCATCGATATAGAATTTCAATTTACTGCCATCATAAGTACCCGCCAGATGAGTCCAGGTATTGAGAACAATATCTGTTCCAATTACTGGTTGCCACTTTTCACCGATGCCTATCCACATCTGCCATTTATTATTAGACCCTGCATAGAATTTATATCCTTGGCGGTTTGGAGAATTATTACGACAAGTAATTGGGGAACGATAACTATCAACTCCTGCCGTAACTTTAACCCAACAAGATACAGTAAATTGATTGGGATTTATTGTTGCTGAGTAAGGAACTTCTATATAATCATTCGTTCCATCAAACTTCATCGCTTGATCAGTTGGGTCAATAACTTTATTATCAATTTCCCAAGTAGCGTCAGTAACGGTAGCATTATTACTACTATCAGTCAGGTTTTTAACCTGATTACCTTCGGCTTCATTCAGAGGATAGTAAGCAGCTAATCCTGATTCGTTACCCCTGAGTCCAATTGAACTGTTGTCAGCAATTTCTTGATCACTGCGAGCAAGGTTCCAAATCCGTAATTCAGCAAGTTGACCAAATTGCTTGAAGCCATTGATAACATTGCCAATGCTAGAGATATCGCCAGTAAGTTTGCAGATTTTTGCTTCTATTTCCTGTTTACTGGCATCATCCAGTGCAGCATCTATCAAGGCTTGCTTAACATCGGCTATCTTCTGACCATCAAGATAGAACTGAGTAGTAGCGTCTTTGCCCACAGCAGCGAGATGGTGCCATCCAGGAGTTAATTGCGCCAGATCATACCCACTATCATAAAAAACTCCATCAATCATTGTTCCTAGTTTGGACTCGTCCTGAATTACTATGGGAGTATCACCATTGCTGCTGGCTACTAATACTCGACTTGGTTCTGGAAGTGATAACGTAAAAATATAAGCTGAACCTGCATTATTTGCCACCATATCTTCGCCATTAGCTCCCACCAGAGCAAAATTATCATTGATAGCTACAGCATGGCCAAAGTAGTCTTCTGCCTCAGCATCACTGGCAAGAAGTTTTTGTTTCTCTGTCCAAGTGCCATTATTGTCACGCTCAAAGATATAAGCCGAACCTGCATTACTATTACTGTCTCCCGCGTCTTTACGATAAGCCCCCACAAAGGCAAAATTATCGCTGATAGCGACAGCAAAATTATCGCTGATAGCGACAGAATATCCGAAGCAGTCTTTTGCCTCAGCATCACTGGCAAGGAGTTTTTGTTTTTCTGTCCAAGTGCCACTGCTATCACGCTCAAAAATATAAACTGAACCTGCATTACTGCCTCTCGTACTTTCGCCATTAGCTCCCACAAGAGCGAAATTATCATTAATAGCTAAGGAAGCGCCGAATAAGTCTCCTGCTTCAGCATCACTGGCAAGGAGTTTTTGTTTTTCTGTCCAAGTGCCACTGCTATCACGCTCAAAAATATAAACTGAACCTGCATTACTGCCTCCCGTACTTTCGCCATTAGCTCCCACAAGGGCAAAATTACCATTAAGCGCCACTGAATTGCCAAAGTTGTCTTCTGCCTCAGCATCACTGGCAAGAAGTTTTTGTTTCTCTGTCCAAGTGCCA
>CBDUCX010000053.1:0-21463 GCA_965365755.1 uncultured Pleurocapsa sp. | reverse complement strand
AAGTTTGGGATTATCTCAGACAAGAGCGTTTCTTTGGCATGATGATTCCCACTGAATATGGCGGATTAGGGTTTTCCAATTTGGCTTATAGCACGGTGATGACTAAGTTAGCATCTCGTTCTTTTACCCATACTGCCACTGTGGGGGTAACTAACTCACTAGGGCCAGCCAAACTACTATTGCGCTATGGAACCCCCGCCCAAAAAGAATATTATTTACCCAGACTGGCAAGAGGAGAAGAAATTCCTTGCTTTGCTCTCACTGAACCCAATGCTGGATCTGATGCAGGTAGTATTGTCTCTAACGGCATAGTCTTTAAAGGGGATGATGACAAGTTATATCTACGTTTAAACTGGTCAAAACGCTATATCACCCTATCGACGATCGCAACTTTAATGGGACTGGCTTTTAGACTCCGCGATCCTGATAACTTACTGGGCAAAGGGGAAGATGTGGGTATTACCTGTGCCTTAATTCCAACAAATACCCCAGGAGTAATTATTGATCGCCGACACGATCCCATGGGTGTCCCTTTCTATAACTCTCCCACTTTAGGAAAAGATGTAATTGTATCTATTGAGCAAATAATTGGTGGTGTAGAACAAGCGGGACAGGGTTGGAAAATGCTGATGCAGTCTTTGGCTGCGGGACGGGGAATTAGTTTTCCTGCTACCTGCACTGGTATTGCCAAATTGGTTACCAGAGTTACGGGGGCTTATGCCAGAGTTCGCATGCAGTTTGGGCTGAATATCGGGCGTTTTCAAGGGATTGAAGAACCCTTAGCGCGCATTGGGGGCTTAACCTACTTGATGGAAGCAGCGAGGCTGTATACCGTTGGGGCGGTCGATCAGGGAGAACAACCTGCGGTGGTTTCGGCGATCGCTAAATACAATTTTACTGAACTATCCCGTCAAATTATTAACGATGGTATGGATATTATGGGGGGTGCGGGAATTTGTCGCGGGCCAAGAAACTTACTCGCTAATATCTATAGTGCGACGCCGATTCCCATTACTGTGGAAGGGGCGAATATTCTCACTCGTACCATGATTATCTTTGGGCAGGGGGTAATTCGTTCCCATCCTTATGTTTACCAAGAAATAGCAGCCTTAAATCAAGCTGATGTTCCAGCATTTGATCGGGTTTTTTGGCATCATCTCGGTTCGATAGTGCGTAATCTTTTCCGCACAGTTTTATTAAGCCTGTCTCGCGGTTATCTAGTGACTGCACCAAGATCAGGGGCGACCGCTAAATATTATCGTAAGTTAGCCTGGGCATCAGCTAGCTTTGCCTTGTTAACCGACTTATCGCTGATTTCTTTTGGGGGCAGTCTCAAACGTCAGGAAAAATTAACAGGTAGATTTGCCGATATTTTGTCTTGGATATATTTAGCAACTGCTACCCTCCGTCGCTTTGAAGCTGAAGGACGGAAACCAGAAGATCTGCCTCTAGTGGATTGGTCGATGCAGTATGCTTTTACTCAAATGCAACAAAGTTTTACAGGTATCTTTGATAATATGCCTCTGCCACTATTCGGCATAATCGCTACTTGGTGGCGACTCAATCCCCTGGTAACCATGCCATCAGATCAACTAGGAAGTAAGATTGCTCAGATTTTACAAACACCAGGAATTCAACGAGATCGTCTGACCGCAGATATTCATCTTCCTGCTAACACCGAAGAAGCCTTGGGACGATTAGAAAATGCGTTTTCATTAGCAGTTCAAGCCGAGTCCATTCTCCAGAAAATTAAAACTGCTACTAAAGAAGGTAAATTACCCCCAGAAAAACCTGTAACCTTGGTTCGTCATGCCCTGGAGGAAAAAATAATTAGCCTCGATGAAGTGGAATTATTAACTCAAGCAGAATCCGCCCGCAATGATGCCATTCAAGTAGATTCATTTACTCTCGAAGAATACCAACGACATAAAGTTGCCGAAACCTCGGAAAAAACTGAACTCAAAGCGATCGCCGATAAGCTACATTTGTTAGAACATTGACATACTCCCCGACCTGAAGGACGGGGATTCTGGGATCAAACAGCAATAGCAGTCTGAGACTGTCTGACATCGCCTTCTTGAACGAGTTGTTTATGGGGGAAACCCCCAAGACCACACTCGTTCGCTAACCCAAGAGTTGATGCCCCAACTCTTAACAAATTAACTGAAGCATTCCAATCACGTTGGATGTCTTTAGTACCGCAGTTTTCACAGTCCCAAACTCTATCCTTAAGACTCAATTCTTTATTGATATGCCCACAGTGAGAGCAGGTTTTAGAACTGGGGTAGTAGCGGTCTACAAAGTGAACTAACTTACCTTTATTAGTTGCAACAGTTTGAAGTATATCCAGGAAGCTAGCAAAGCTTAAATCGCTAATCTTTCTACCCCATAACCGTTTCATACCATCCAGGTTCAAGTCTTCAAATATCAGTACATCGTATTCATCGGTTAACTTATGAGCCAGTTTCCAAAACCAATCTTTTCTTTTGTTAGATACCTCTTCATAGACTCGATTGAGATTATCTTTAGCCTTGTACCAGTTATTAGAACCTTTCTTTTTACTAGATATATTTCTGTTAGCTGCTTTTAGCCTATTTCTAGACTGATTGAAAAACAAAGGAGATTCAATAGATGTATGGTCACTACCCGTTAAAAATGTCTTTAAACCAAAATCCCACCCTGCGATTTTACCCGTCTTGAGTGCAAATAATTCATCAACATAATCGGTCACAACCAAGATAAATAGCTCACCTAGACTGTTTCTTTTAACAGTTAGCGTCTTAACTTTTCCCTGTATCTCTCTGCTTTTGGAAAACTTATAAACCTTATTCCCAATGCGTATTTTATTACCTGACAGAAACTTATATCCAGCTTGCTTGAGTGTGAAACTTCTATATTTTCTAGTCTTTTTAAAACTAGGTGGTCTAGTTCCACGCTTGAACTGCTTAAAGAAAAGCTTGTACGCTTTGTCTATTCGTTGACAGATATCCTGACAAGCTTGGCTACCTACTTGTTGCCAGTATTTAATTCGTTTTCGCAGCTTGGCAACATGCTTCATCAAACGAAATACGTTCAAGTGCTTACCAAACATTTTGTAGTATCTCTTGTGTAGAGCAATACAATGATTATAGACACTCCCGCTAGCATTTATTTGCCAATGGATACGTCTATTTTGCTTGGTTTTATACAACTTGAACTTGTACGTTTTCACGTCTGTACCCTTGTGGTATGTCTACATTTTATCATGGATGTAGCATATAAAGCCGTCATGAATGACGGGGCTTTAGACCCAATTATTTCGGTAAGGTAACCTAAAAGTGATTACTAATCTTCCTCTTTAGAATGCTTATTACTCGTTACTAAATTTATTAATTGAGTCTCTGAATATTAGCCCAGAACTTCAATTACTTCTCCTGTGACACTAAAAGCACGGATTTCAGTAATTTTCACCTTAACGGTTTTGCCTTTCAATTCTTCGATGTTGCCAGGGAAGAAGGTCAAACGATTCCCTCTAGTTCGACCCATTACCTGAGTCGGATCTTTGGTATTTTGCCCTTCAACCAGGATTTCCTCTTCTCGACCTAAATAACGCTGAGAACGAGCTTCAGCAGAGACAGACACTAAGCGATTGAGTCGTTGCAGGCGATCGCTTTTTACTTCTTCACTCAATTGGTTATCCCAGAGGGCAGCAGGGGTACCTGGACGCGGGGAATAGGCGGCGGTATTAATTAGATCGAATTCGAGATCTTCTACAAGTCTGAGGGTATTCTGGAACTGTGATTCAGTTTCTCCAGGGAAGCCCACAATCGCATCGGCAGTAATGGAAGCATCAGGCATATATTCCCGAATTGTTTTAATAATACGGCGATATTTCTCATGAGTATAACCCCGCTTCATCGCCTTTAAGATATCGTTGTCTCCTGATTGGAAGGGAATATGAAAATGTTCACAGACGCGGGGTAACTCTTGACAGGCTTTGATCAGTCTTTCGGTAAAGTAACGTGGATGACTGGTGGCAAATCTCAGGCGATCGACTCCAGGAATATCGTGGACATAATATAGTAAGTCAGTCAAAGTATGTTTATGTCTGCCTTCTGGGGTGCTTCCTGGCAAGTCTCTACCGTAGGCATCAATATTTTGTCCTAGTAGGGTAATTTCCTTATATCCCTGTCTGCCCAATTCTGCCATTTCTGCTTTAATTGCTTCAGGAGTTCGGGATTGCTCTGTTCCCCGCACGTTCGGTACTACGCAGTAACTACAGCGCTCGTTGCAGCCATAGATTATATTTACCCAGGCAGTAACATCGCTGTCTCGGCGAGGTTTGGTAATATCTTCAACAATATGAATTGGTTCAGTTGCTACTACTTGGCTACCATCAAAAACCTGTTGCAATAGATCTTCAAGGCGGTTAGCGTGCTGTGGACCCATTACTAAATCTAACTCAGGGACACGGCGTAGTAATTGCTCCCCTTCCTGTTGAGCGACGCATCCTGCTACTACCAAGGTTAGGTCTGGCTGTTTATGCTTGCGTTTTGCCTGTCTGCCCAAATATGAATAGACCTTTTGTTCAGCATTATCGCGAATGGTACAAGTATTATAGAGAACCAAGTCTGCAAGATTAGGATCTGATGCAGCCTCAAAACCCATGTTTTCCAGTACGCCAGCCATACGCTCAGAATCAGCTTTATTCATCTGGCAACCAAAGGTGACAATGTTGTATTTTTTACTGGCGTTTTTCATAGGAAATTAACAATGGCGAGAAAAGGGAATAGGACTACTATACTAGTTTCAATCGATCCGCAACAAGTATCGACTTTTAGTTTTGTATCTTTGGAAGTATCGTTGATTGCAATAGCCAAACTGACCCCAGCTTTAAAACGAAACGTCTCTATACTCGTTTGAGTGCAAAGCAAGTTAAAAAGGAATTAATCAGTCAATTTAATGGCTTAACAACTCGCCGATCTAACTCAATAGGGAAGAAAATTAGAAGAAAATTACTTACTATAAGATTATTTGCCTGTTATTGTGCCATGGGCAGCAAATGTGTGTTAATAGTTTGATTGATAGTTTGGCGCATGAAGCATTATTGATTAGCCGTTTCATTGATCGTAAAGCTATCATAAAATACCTAATTTTAGATTAAGGAAGAGAATATATGCCTCTAACTCTTTCAGGAGAACAACAACAACTTTTCGATCACAGCTTAGAAACCATTCAGAAAGTTGAAACTCTGTTTGTGGAGGCACAGGTGCTTTTTCCCGACTTCCATCCCAATGTAGAAGTTCTTAAGCAGCAGTTAGCCAATCCCTTTTCTATTTTTATCTGCGGTGAGTTTAATGCAGGGAAGTCTAGTTTACTCAATCAGCTTAATAACCAAGAGATTGCTAGGGTAGGTTTTTTGCCCACAACTCAAGAAATCAATTCTTATAATCCCGAAGGTTTGGGAGGTTTAGCTTTTATCGATAGCCCTGGTACCAACTCGATTATTGAACAACACCAAGAACTTACCGAAAATTATCTCCAACAGGCGGATATCATCCTGTTTGTCACCTCCGTCGAAAGACCTCTAAGTAAATCTGAACAAGATTTTTTGACCCTAGTGGATCAAACCTGGGCGCGTAAAATTATTGTCACGATCAATAAAATAGACTTGGTGGCAGAAAATGAAGCCAAGGAGATCCGTGAATACGTTAGCGAAGGATTAGGTAAAATATTGGCGGAAATGCCTCCTGTATTTAATATTTCGGCGAAGACAGGCATCGGCATTGAGGAACTCAAGAGCTTTTTATTGGCGTTTTTAGCCGAGGAGGAAAAACTCAAACTCAAGCTGAGAGGGCCACAAAATTCGTTATTAGTTTATTTAGAACAGTTGGAGCAACAGAATAAATCTCTCAAAGCTAAATTAGAGTCTGACAAAATTATCTTTGATCGCACTTCCCGTAGAATTGAAGAACGACTGGAAGAATATAATCTCTTATTTGGCATCTTTCGCGATAATATCGAAGACTTGTTTACGAAATTAATTCAAGAGACAGAGGAGTTAATTGATAATAATACAGGTTTACTAACAGTCCTCAAAAAGCGCATTACTAAAGAAGACGATTTTCTCGAAGCAAAATTAGCCAAAGCCATTAAAGAGATTCAGTTAGACAAAAATCTGCAAGAAATCTTTCAGGAAGCGATCTCTACTTTTCTTAAATATCGCGAGCGTATTGTCAGAGAAGCCAAGGAAGATCTAACGACGACTATTACTGTATCCGAATCAGGATTGACTCTGCCACCGATTAACACTGAGCAGTTAAAGAGTGATGAGTTGGCGGTCAAAATCAAAACAGCAGCGGAAGAAGGACTAGAGAGTTTCTGGCGTTTAGGAATTACGGCGGCGGCAACTGGTTTTGGTGGGCAGTTATTATTCCAAACATTTTCAGCCGATGCTACTGCTTTTTTAATTGCTGGTCTTTTTGGGCTGATGAGTTTTGATGCCCTACCGAGAAGACGCAGAAAAGTCAAAGAGGAATTAGAACAAGCCTATCGCAACCTTCAGGAAAACTATACTAAAACTTTGAAAGATGCTTTAACAGTGGAACTAAATAAGTGTCTGCAACAGTTTGCTGACGTAATCCGACCCAAACAGGAAGAACTAGCTAGTAAAATCGCTACGGCTGAATCAATCAGCCAGGAATCGGCAACTATTAAGGCCGAAATTCAGAACATTAGCGCAGAAGTCGAACAGCTAGCAGTGCAGAATTAATCTTATCCCAATATTTTGTCTCAGTACGTTACATTGATATGCCAGCTAATCCTTAATCAATAATCAACGCCAAATGAGAGATTTGTACCCACCGATTGAACCTTACCATCAGGGAAAGCTTAAAGTTTCTGATCTGCATAGCATTCATTACGAGGAATCAGGTAATCCTGAGGGTAAACCCTTAATTTTTCTTCACGGTGGCCCTGGTGGTGGAATTACTCCCATGTATCGACAATACTTTGCTCCGCAGTTGTGGCGCATTATAATTTTCGATCAGCGAGGTTGTGGCCAGAGTACTCCCTATGCCGAGTTGAGAGAAAATACTACCTGGGATCTAGTTAGGGATATTGAACGGCTAAGAAAACATCTTAATGTGTCTCAGTGGGTAGTTTTTGGTGGTAGCTGGGGCAGTACTCTAGCGTTAGCCTATAGTCAAACTCACCCCGATAGCTGTAAGGGTTTGATTCTGCGGGGGATTTTTATGTTGCGTCCTTCAGAAATTCGCTGGTTTTATCAAGAGGGGGCAAATCAGATCTATCCAGATGCTTGGCAAGAGTATCTTAAGCCCATTCCTACCGCAGAGCAAGGTGATTTACTATCCGCGTATCACCAGAGATTAACCAGTGAAGATCCACAAGTCCGTTTGGAAGCTGCCCGTGCTTGGTCAATATGGGAAGCTAGTACCAGTAAACTAATACCTTCCGAGACTAGCAAAGAGCGTTTTGGACAGGCAGGTTTTGCTGAAGCTTTTGCTAGAATTGAATGCCATTATTTTGTCAATCAGGGGTTTTTTGAACAAGAAAATCAGTTATTGGAGAATATTGATCGCATTCGCCATCTACCAGGGATAATTGTCCAGGGTAGATATGACGTAGTATGTCCCATGATTACGGCTTGGGAACTGCATCAGGCTTGGCAAGAGGCCGAATTTATCGTGATTAATGATGCGGGACACTCGGTATCCGAACCAGGAATAAAAGATGCTTTAATCAAGGCGAGCGATCGCTTTGCTGCGCTATAAATAAGAAAATAGGAAGTCTATTTTTATACACATTTTTACTTATAAATGTTTGCTCTAACCAAAAACACCTCTCGCCAGAGAGAAATCGCTGAAGTAGTATTGCGTAACGGTTGGGATTATGCGCGGGGGTTGTTAGCAGGAAACAAAGCCGATGAACCACGTCTTCCTTCTCCTGAAATTTTACGCAAGATCCTAATCGAACTTGGCCCCGTATACGTCAAGCTGGGGCAATTATTGTCAACTCGTCCCGATCTGTTATCAGGTCGCTATGTCGAAACTTTAACCGCTCTTCAGACAAACGTTCCTCCCGTACCTTGGTCAGAAGTGGAAATTCTGATCAAAGAAGAGTTAGCCCAACCACTAGAAGACGTTTTTAGTGAGATTGACCGTAATGCGATCGCCGCAGGCTCTATCGGTCAAGTATATCGTGCTGTCTTAACCAATGGACAGAAAGTAGCTCTAAAAGTGCAGCGTCCAGGAATTGATAAGGTAGTAGCACAAGATATCTCTTTGATTAAAAGCCTGGCAGAATTAGTTTCTCTGACAGAATTTGGCAAAAACTTTGACATGGTAGGGCTAGCAGAAGAATTTACTAGTGCCCTAGTGGCAGAGCTGGATTTTACATCTGAAGCAGAATATACTGAGCAACTACGGCAAAATTTGACGGGAAGTAAATGGTTTGATTCTCAACAGTTGGTAATACCCCAGGTATATAATCACCTGACCAGCACTAAGCTGATGACCATCGAATGGTTGGAAGGAGTACCCATTCTAGAAGCTCGTTTACCTGAGATTAGAGCCGATCAAGACGAAGCTACCCAGCGTCTGGAAATAACTACCGTATTATTTAGAGCGTTCTTTAAACAGGTTTATATTGATGGCTTTTTTCATGCCGATCCCCATCCAGGGAATATTTTTTATCTCCAGGATGGTCGGATTGCTCTTTTAGATTGTGGCATGATCGGTCGTCTCGATCCCCGTACCCAACAAATACTGACAGAAATGCTCCTGGCAATTGTTGACCTCGATGCTCGTCGCTGTAGTCAGTTAACTCTAGAATTAGCTGAGGGGGATCAACAGGTTAATCTAAATCATTTGACTAAGGACTACAGTAATATGTTGCGTAAATATTATAATCGCAGCATTTCCGAGATCAACTTTAGTGAGGTGATCTATGAGATCTTGCAGGTATCCCGCAACAATAAGGTTAGACTACCCAGTAATATGGGGCTATATGCTAAAACCCTGGCCAATCTAGAAGGAGTCGCCCGTGGTTTTTATCCTCAAGTTAATCTTTTGGATCAGATTAGACCTTTGATGACGGATGTAGTACGCCGTCAATTATTGGGAGAAAGACCAGCAGAAACCCTCCTGCGTATAGGCTTAGACCTCAAAAGTCTTTCTTTGCGATCGCCCCGTCTGGTAGAATTACTCCTAGACCGCATCACCTCAGAAACCTTGACCTGGAATCTCAGCATTCCGCGATTAGACAGACTCGCTCTCAGTGTAGAAGATTCAGCTAACCGCCTTTCTTTTAGTATTTTAGTTGGCTCTTTGATTATGGGTGCCGCGATTATTTCTACTGGTTCGGCAACGACTCAAGTTTCACTGGTGAGTAATGTTCTCTTTGCCGTCGCTAGTCTGCTGGGTTTATGGTTGATTCTGAGTATATTGCGATCGGGGAAACTCAAGTAGTGTCGTGCGATCACAGATTTAAAAGTATTTTCCGATTCTTGATTAGAAAGATAGAGCAATTCCTAATATTTCTAAGGAAACTTATATTTCTATATTCAAAACCTCATCTTAATATAATCCGATCACAATTTGAATTGCCTGAAGAATACGCTCAAAAGATTCAACGCTAATTTCTCCATAAGGTACTGGTTCAAGATATTCTTGCTTGATACAAGTCAGCACATCACACATTGCTACTGAATCTGTCTTTAATCCTCCTTCTCCTTGTTTGATTAAAGTCCGACTGGGATTAGCTGCTTGAGAAATATCAGAAGAAAAAGGAACAACCAAAACAGTGGAGCTATATCGATTGCGAATATCAATTGATACAACTACTATTGGCCGTTTTTTGGTATCTCCCGATTGTTTTAAAGCTTTGGATAGATAAACTTTTTTTTGTTTGGGGAAGTCTGCGATCCTACTCATTTATGCCTCAGATTCATCCCATGCCGAAATGGCTTGTTCTTGGGTTGCTTCTATCCATTCTTGTTCAAATGACTCACCAGCCTGAGAACAGTTTTGGTAAAAATCTCGTAGTTGCTCTTCGATTTGTTGCTTGCGCCATAATTTCAATCCTGCTTCCACCGCAGCAGAGCGATTCTTAGTCAGTTTATCGACTTCGTGGAGCAACTGAGTATCAACAGTAATGGAAATACGCTGTTTTTGAGAACCTGTAGTCATGGCTGCTTATTTTAGCTACATATATATAGTAATACTTTTTATGTACTAAATTCTGTCGGTTTTGAATAATATAACTTAGTGTTGTGCAATCGCCTCATCGTATCGGCATAATTTGTGTAGTACTATACCACGGTTATACCAAGCTTGATCTTTATCTGGTTTAATTGCTAATGCTTGTTCATAGGATGCGATCGCCCCGTCTGGTAGAATTACTCCTAGACCACATCACCTCAGAAACCTTGACCTGGAATCTCAGCATTCCGCGATTAGACAGACTCGCTCTCAGTGTAGAAGATTCAGCTAACCGCCTTTCTTTTAGTATTTTAGTTGGCTCTTTGATTATGGGTGCCGCGATTATTTCTACTGGTTCGGCAACGACTCAAGTTTCACTGGTGAGTAATGTTCTCTTTGCCGTCGCTAGTCTGCTGGGTTTATGGTTGATTCTGAGTATATTGCGATCGGGCAAACTCAAGTAAGCAGTTGACAGCCTTGACTCCGTTATCTAAACCGATAATGGCATCATCGGGGTTGTCGAACTGTCATAATTGCCGCCTCTCTTTAAGCATCGTCTGTTAATCATTCTATTCAATTCAGAATCAAGCTCTAGGAGTATCTTTCAATTCAAAAAGGTGCTTTAAGGTCCATTACATTTCATTAATGCACCCTACAAGATCGGCGATCGCAAACTGCCTTTTATTGCGCGATCGCTTATTAAAGAAAAGTGAATCAAACCTTGTATATTATCTCAAAGGAAACACCTCGTTCCTCAATAAGTTGTTGATTTTTCTCTGAATCCCAATTGAACTGTTTAATGGGATTAAATTATAACAAAATGTGTGCCTTTTGGCATCATAGCCATGAAACCACCGTTCGGAGAAGCCAACGCCTTAACTACGCCTTCGCGATATGAGCTAGTTAGACACAGAAAGAGCTGTGAGTTCTAAGTTTTATGTTTCAACCCAACCTACAAAATCAAAAATCTGCTTCCAAAGTATCATATGGAGATCAAACGGGATAAACGCGATCGCCTTTAACTAACTTTGATTTATCTTGAGGGAATTGAGAATTGCCGAATTTTCCTAAATTGCGATCGCTCTTTATCCCAGATTATTCTTAAAGCCAATTTAGAATTTTAGAAGTTTTGGCAAGGCGATCGCGCTACAAAGGCAAATAAGGCGATCGCTCTGTTGATCCCAGATTATTCTTAAAGTCGATCCCAAATTTTAGCCAATTGGCGTTAGAGGTGAGTTTGTTTGTGAGCCTCTGCATAGATCTTCAATGCAGCAGTCATATGTTTTTCCGCTGTTTCACCTTGGTTCTGAAACCATTTTAAGGTTTCATGATCTACATTAACAACAACAGTTGCCTCTGATGAAACAGGAAGACGTAGTTTTGCCTTGGAGAAAAATTCATCTGACAAAGGAGGAATATCAGAGGTGTCAATATCTTCGTCAGTCATTGCATCAACCCTAGACCAATCGGTTCCTGATGTATTGTTCATAGCGTTTCCGTTCATGCGACAGTGCTTTTCGGAGTGAAATAATACGAATTACGTTCTCATTGGGTTCGGTAAACACAACCACTACTACCCGCCCATCCAGCAAGCCAATACCAAGCCATCGATCCTCATCATATACTTCGCGATCATCGAGATCAATAACCATCGGGAATTTAAATATACGTGAAGCATCGTTGAAATCGAATCCATGTTTGGCAATATTGCTCTCGTTTTTGTCCTCATCCCACTCGAAGTTCATTTTTTCAGTCTATCATATCTGAAATATGGAGTACGAGGTTGATAAAACAATCCAACTAATGTCCTTGAGGGTAGGAGAGAGGCGATCTCTCTTTTGATCCCAGATTATTCTTAAGTATATTTGGAATTTTAGAAGTTTTTTGGCAAGGCGATCGCTAATTTAAGGATTAAGTTTCAACCGAGATCTCTAAGAGATAATCTGTTGGACAAAAAGTCGGTAACATCTTCTGGATATTCAAATCCATCGGGAATACTATCTAATATCTCATCGAGATCTTACAGGAAGTCTGATGATGCAGGTTTTGGCTTTTGATGAAAAGCCTGAGTATCCAAAAGAGATAAAGTATCTACGACCCGTACAAACGGGAAGTAGTAGATGTGCCGACACGCGCCAAAGTAGTCTAATGCTAGCTAATATCCCAAGCACCTCAACCGAGGGAAATCAAATGATTTCTGCCCAAAATATTAGTGTTGGTTAGAAGCCCGCATGGGTTTACCCTGCGGGAGTGTCACTTAATTATATAATGTATAACTTCTAGGGTTAACATGGATGAATACCATAGGCGATGACTTCCTCCTTGACGACTAAAAGTCCAGCCTGATTGTCTCAATAAAGTTTCAAGTTCATCAAAAGTAAGATTTTGCGGACTTTTTTGTGCTTTTTTCCATTCCACAAAGATGGCAGTTTGAGTAACAAAGGAAATTCTTGTCTCAACAGTCTACTACTCCTACCTTTAAATGCTCTAGCTACTTCTGCTATTGAATGAGTGTTATCGAACTCGATTAGCAAATGCAGATGATCTGGAGCAATTTCTAATGACTGACAACTCAGAAAACTGCTACATTCAAGTTAAATATTTACTTTTATATTTAAAATGTCTCAACGTCCGATATATCTTGATGCTCACGCAACTACCCCCATGGATCCAAGGGTATTAGAAGCGATGTTGCCCTACTTTACCGAAAGTTTTGGTAATCCTGCCACCAATACTCATGTTTATGGTTGGGAAGCCAGTGCAGCAGTCAAGAAGGCGAGGGAAGTAATTGCTGGCATCATTAATGCTACCCCAGAAGAAATTGTGTTTACCAGTGGAGCAACGGAGGCTAATAACCTAGCGATTAAAGGTGTAGCAGAGGCTTATTTTAATCAGGGCAAACATATTCTTACTGTCGCTACGGAACATCGGGCGGTCTTAGATCCTTGTGCTTACCTAGAAACCCTCGGATTTGAAGTTACTTATCTTCCTGTCCAATCTGATGGCTTGTTAGATCTCCAGAAGTTAGAAGCAGCGATCAGAGAAGATACAATTCTGGTTTCTGTGATGGCAGCCAACAACGAAATTGGCGTATTGCAACCATTAGCCGAGATTGGCAAAATTTGTCATAGTCACGGGGTCTTGTTCCATACCGATGCCGCACAGGCGATCGCCAAAATTCCTTTAGATGTGGCAGCAATGAATATTGACTTGATGTCTCTGACTGCTCACAAGATATATGGGCCAAAAGGCATCGGTGCTTTATATGTGCGTCGTCGTAATCCGCGAGTTCAATTAGCTTCGCAGATTCAGGGAGGGGGACAAGAGAGAGGCAAGCGATCGGGGACCCTCTCTACACCACAGATAGTTGGCTTTGCTAAAGCTTTAGAGATTGGCGTCGAGTCAATGGAAACTGAGTCGGAGCGTATGTTGCAGTTCAAAAAGCAACTCTGGTCAATGTTTCAGCCATTAGAAGGTATCCATTTAAACGGTAATTTTGACAACAGCCTCCATAATAATCTCAATATTAGCATTGAAGGAGTTAATGGCTCGGCTTTATTATTAGGACTCCAATCAACTGTAGCCGTCTCTTCGGGATCTGCCTGCTCTTCCGAATCCACTGCCCCTTCCCATGTTCTAACCGCTTTGGGACGGTCGGAAAAACTAGCTCATGCCTCCCTGCGCTTTGGTATTGGTCGGTATAATACCCCAGAAGAAATAAAAATTGCTGGGAAAACGGCGATCGCGACTATTAATTCTTTACGTCAGGCTAATCAATTCAAAACCAAAAGTTAATTTAAGGTATGATCGGCGAGCGCAATTTTTATTATTAAGTTTTTATTATTAAGTGATATTTTTTAGCTTCAACTTGAGAATAGCGATCGCGAAGAAAAATTCATGACTTCTAGTGTAACTTGGCAAGTCTATGAATCACTTTTCGCTTGATCAAGCGATCACTTTTAATAATTCCCCTCATTTTGAGGATTATTGCGCCAGATAAATTATTAAGTAGGTCAGTATAAATAAAAATTATCAAATTCAATTTGGAACTAATTTATCTTGACCATTTTTTGAATTCAAAATTCGCGCATTCAAAGTTCAAAAATTTTGACTAACGCTGTTAGATATTCTCCAAGTTATCATATTATTCAATTGCTAATATACTCACAAGCTTAAAGTTTTTAGCACTTAAAAATATAAGTATTTAAGTGTAAATTATTGCTTGTATGGTTTTACTTTTCCAATGTAAGCTTTATTTTAAAAATACATCAAAACAAAGCAAAAATATGTAAATTTTGCTACATTTTAAAACCCGATAAAGCGTTCTAATTACTTAAAAGCTAAACTAAATATTAATTACGGTTACAGTTATGGTAATTTCCTTAAATAAAAACTCTACAAATAAAGGAATTAATCTGAACTCATCAGGAGTCAATGGGCTAGGATTAAACGCTACTTGCAACAATTGTGGTGGTTTTCACTCCACAGATGAACACTGGAAGTTTATGACAGATATGCCTCAAGATCCAGTGGACATGATTGGAGATCTAGCAAAAATGGGGATTTATAAGCCCGAAGCTTTCAAAATGGCGGATGCAGTTAATGCTGCTGACTTGCGTAAAACTTTGCTGCTAAAGATGGCAGGAAAAGGCGATCGCCAGCGAGAAAAATTAGTATTAGAACTATGCAAACAAGCTGGTGGCATAGACAATGCTTTGGCTGCTGCCTTTGGGCATAAAGCAGGAGAATTTTTCGCAGATGTAGTCCAGGCTAGGGAGTTTAGTCGTCGTCGCTTTCTCAAAAATTTGGCGATCGGTGCAGCTTTAGTTACTTTAACCAACTGCGCGCCCCAACAGGGAGAAGATCCTGCTGCCAATGACTCAGAAGCCCCCGCAGGTGCAGAGAATTTAGAGAAAAAAGATTTGAAAATTGGCTTTATTCCCATTACTTGTGCCACGCCAATTATTATGTCCGAACCCCTGGGCTTTTATAAAAAATATGGCTTTAATGCTGAAGTAGTTAAGATGCCTAGCTGGGGTGCGGTTCGAGATTCGGCGATCGCAGGAGAACTAGATGCCTATCACATGTTAGCACCTATGCCCATCGCCATGACTTTAGGACTTGGTTCGTCTTCCTTTGGGGTGAAGCTTGCTAGCGTGGAAAACATTAACGGACAGGCGATTACTGTAGCTAATAAATATAAGGGGAAAATAAATGGCCCAGCTGATTTTAAAGGCTTTAATATTGGCGTACCCTTCCCCTATTCCATGCACAATCTGTTGCTACGTTACTATCTAGCTACAGGCGGTATTGATCCAGATAAAGATGTGAAAATCCGCGCTGTACCACCACCAGACAGCATCGCTCAGTTGGTAGCGGGAGATATTGATGCCTACCTCATGCCCGATCCTTTCAATCAGAGAGCAGTATATGAAGAAGCTGGTTTTATTCATAAATTAACTAAAGAACTTTGGCCTGGTCATCCCTGCTGTGCCTTTGCTGCTAGCGACCAATGGATTAATGCTAATCCTAATACCTTTAGATCCTTAAATAAAGCGATTATCGAAGCTGCGGGCTATGCTAGCGATCCTGCCAATCGCCCTGAAATTGCTAAGGCGATCTCGGAAAGGGCTTTTCTCAATCAACCTACAGAAGTTGTCGAGGCAGTATTGACGGGTAATTTTGAAGATGGTTTAGGTAATACTTTGAGCATACCCGATCGCATTGATTTCGATCCTTATCCTTGGCAAAGCTTTGCTAACTGGATCTCTTCTCAGCTAGTGCGCTGGGATTTACAGGGAGATGGTAAAGTCAAAACTGCGATCGCCGATGGTAAATACGATCAAGTGGGCAAAGAGGTATTTATGACGGACTTAGCCAGGGAATTAGCAACGGAGGTTGGTTTGAATCCCCCAGCCGAGATTTATCGCACTGAAACCTTAGAATTTGATACCTTCGACCCGGCACAACCCCAGGCATATATAGACGAACAGATTAAGAAATACGGAGTGTGAGTTCGGAGTTCGGAGTTTGGAATTCGGAGTTTCGAGAAAAGTAGGGTGGGTATTGCGTCTAAAAGCAAAGATTCAAAATAATGCCCGCTAATTTATCAGTAAAAGATAAGCGTAATTGAGATGACAGTAGTTCGAGAGAAATTAATTCAAAATAGCAAAAAAGAAAAGTTATTAGATAATGAGAATGTCCAGGCGTTATTGCTATTTCTGCTTTCGTTAGGGATATTTCTCCTGTTTTGGGAAATGGGGGCTAAGCTGAAAATATTCTCCAAAGGAATGCCCACCGCATCTTTAACTATTACGGAATTGTGGTATTGGGTAACTCATCCTTTTTACAATAATGGCCCTAACGATATGGGTATCGGTTGGAATTTGTTAATTAGCTTGAGGCGGGTGGCGATCGGCTATACTCTAGCTTCTTTAATAGCAGTGCCTTTGGGCATTCTAGTTGGTATCTCCAAAGTGGCCTTTAAAGCCTTTAATCCTTATTTTCAACTTCTAAAACCAGTGTCACCTCTAGCCTGGTTACCGTTAGGATTATATATCTTCCGCGATTCCGAATTGACAGGGATTTTTATCATTACCATCGCCAGCATTTGGCCTACTCTAACTAATACCGCCTTTGGGGTAGCCAATGTTGATTCCAGCTACCTTAATGTCGCCAAAACCCTTGGTGCATCGCGCTGGCGCACTATTTTCAAGGTAATTATTCCTGCTGCTTTACCCAACATTATTTCTGGCTTGCGCATTAGCATGGGCATATCTTGGCTGGTAATTGTGGCTGCGGAAATGCTTTTGGGTACAGGGCTAGGCTACTTTATCTGGAATGAATGGAACAACCTTTATATACCTAACATTTTAGTCGCCATCTTTATTATCGGCATTGTGGGCATTATCCTCGATCAAATCTTTGCCTACTTAGAAAAACTAGTTTCTTTCGGCAAGCAATCATGAATACTTCATTTTCTAATCAATCGACTGTAACTAACGACAGTCTCAACGATGCTCAAATATCTCTGCGCCATATCTCCAAGGTATATCCTGGCAGAAAAGGCTGGCTTGATAAGCTGACGGGACAAGCAAGTGCTGATTTTGTGGCGATCGAAGATATTAATCTGGATATCGCACACAATACCTTTGTCTCCATTATTGGGCCTTCTGGCTGTGGCAAGTCTACCCTACTCGATATTATCGCTGGTTTGAGTTCCGCTACTAGTGGCGAAGTAGTGATTAATGGACAAGTCGTAGAAAAACCTGGCCCCGATCGCGGGATGGTATTTCAAAACTATGCCCTCATGCCCTGGATGACCGTGAAAAATAATATCAAGTTTGCGGTGGAAACTGTTTTCCCGAAGATGCCTGCTAAACAGCAACAGCGGGTTATCAAAGAAAACATTCAGCTAGTAGGGTTAGCGGGGGCAGAAAATAAGCGTCCCCATGAGCTATCGGGAGGAATGCGTCAAAGGGTGGGTATAGCTAGAGCTTTAGCTATAAATCCCCAGATTTTACTTATGGATGAACCATTTGGGGCATTAGATGCCCTGACCCGTGGCTTTCTCCAAGACGAAATCGAACGCATCTGGGAACAACAGCGCAAAACCGCCATCATGATTACCCATAGCATCGACGAGGCTTTACTACTATCCGATCGCATCATTATGATGACCAAAGGCCCCGCAGCCCGAATCGATGAAGTATTAGAAGTTCCCTTCCCTCGTCCCCGCGATCGCACCACCGTCGAAAACCATCCCGATTACCTCAAGCTAAAACAAGAGATGGAAGACCATTTATATCGGGAAACTAGGGCAGTAGAAGCAGCGAGAATTAAGTAACAAGTAATAAGTAACAAGTAATAAGGAGCAAGAATTATGCCAATTTCAGAAATCACCGCAAAACTATTAGCAGCCAAAAAAGAACAGGGAATTACTTTTGAAGACTTGGAAAAAGCAGTGGGACTAGATGAAACCTGGATTGCTTCGGTGATCTATCGTCAAGCTAGTGCCAGTATGGAAGAAGCTACTAAAATTGTCACGACCTTGGGACTACCAGAATCAATGGCTGAGGAGTTAACCGTTCCTCCTTTAAAAGGATCTCTTGAACCTCAGATCCCTACCGATCCCTTAATTTACCGCTTTTATGAAATCATGCAGGTATACGGAATGCCCATCAAGGCAGTAGTTCACGAGAAATTCGGCGATGGTATCATGAGTGCGATCGACTTTTCCGTTGAAGTAGAAAAAGTGCCAGATCCCAAAGGCGATCGCGTACAAATAATCATGTGTGGCAAGTTTTTACCTTATAAGAAGTGGTAACTGTTTAATAAATATCTGTAGGGTGGGCGACCGAAGGAAGTCCTAAAGCGATTGTCTTGAATGTCAAATTAAATTTGTCTTCAAATGCGATCGCTAAGAAAATAAGAAAAACATAACTCCGAATTCCGTTCGCGCAGCGTACCCGCAGGGCATACTCCAAACTCCTGCACAGACGTAGATGCTACGTCTCTACTAAATCCGAACTCCAAAATCCGAACTCCGAACTCACGTTGTCTTTAATTGCGGTAGAACACAATCTTCAAATTGATGCAGATTCACACTTATGCCAGGCAAGGAAATATTCAGGGGGTAGCTGAAGAAATAGGAAGTGGTATTGATATTGACTGTGTAGATGAAAAAAATCCTCAGACTCCACTGATGTATGCCGTAACTAGTGATTTAGCAGGCATCGATATGGTTCAATTTCTGGTAAAAAATGGTGCTGATATCAATGCAACAGAAAGTGAGTTTCAACAACCAGTGCTGGGGTTAGCGGTAAAGTCGGGAAATTTGGCTAAAATTCGCTTTCTTTTAGATTCAGGGGCAAATATTAACTATCAAACATCTCATGGTTATGACGTTCTCATCGATGCTATGTACGGTCGAGATATTACCCAAGATCGAGACTTACTATCAATCCTGAATTTATTGCTAGAGAGGGGAGCAAAAGTAGATGGTAAGGATATTAGTATTTATCAGGAGACAGCATTAAAAGCCGCTTCGCGGGTGGGTAGATTCGATGCCGTTCAATTATTGTTAAATGCAGGTTGCGATCGCCAACAACTAAAATGGACTTCGTTAATGTCTGCCATCGTGTTCGGTAGCTTGAAAGATGTCAAAAATCTACTTAACAAAGAAGCCGATTTAAAAGCGCGAGACCATTGGCAGCGTACTCCTTGGCTTTTAAGTATTCAATTGGGCGATCTAGAGAAAGTTAAATCAATCTTCCTATCAGGAGTTGTCGGTGATGACCGTGGAATTGTTGGAAAAACTCCACTGATGTACGCGGTCGAGAATAATCATGCTGAAGTCTTGCAATGGCTAATTCAAGAAGGATTCGATGTAGAAACTACTGATGATTTTAATACCACTCCTTTGATACTAGCAGCAGAAGTAGGGGCTACTGAATGCGTGGGTATTCTTCTCGAAGCTGGTGCCAAGATAAATAAAGTTAATAACTGTAGTGAAAAAGCCATTACTGTCGCCAGTAATATTTCAATTGTGCGAATGCTAGTTAAAGCAGGAGAAGATTTAGGTGAGATTAATCAAGAAATGCGACGGTTGTTAACAGGGGTTAGCGATCGCGAATTAGAAATATCTTCAAAACAATATTTGGCAGGCAAACAGAGACGATTTGGCACAACTAATCCCGAAGTAATGGATATTAATTTCTGGTCAGCCATGATTCGTTGTGGTATTTCAGCTTGGAGTGCCAGGAGTACTTTTGACGATACAGATAGTCAGGATCAACCAGTATGGTGTTACGATCGCTTTGGCAGAACGATTACAGAATTACCAGATGGACGCATTGTCGAAATTGCAGGAGAACATGAAGACTATTACGACCCTGACTTTTGTATCTATAACGATGTAGTAGTTTATGAAGGTGAAGGAAACTTCAAAATTTTGAGTTATCCCCAAGACGTTTTTCCGCCCACAGATTTTCACACCGCCACCATCGTCGGAGAATACATTTATATCATTGGTAACTTAGGATACATTGATGCCAGAATCAACCAAGAAACGCCAGTCTACAAGTTAGACTGGCAAAGTTTTAAAATCGCCAAAGTGAATACCATTGGGGAAAAGCCAGGATGGATCAGTAAACACCAAGCCTCTTATGATGAATCATCAAACAAAATATATCTTAGTGGCGGTCAGGTTTGGCGATACATTGAAGGAAAAACAGAGTATGTGGACAACCATCTCAACTATGTTTTAGATCTTATAAATTTACAATGGAGTCAAATTGATATTTAAGCAAACAATAAACTACGATATATGGAATCCAAACCACCATTACCACCATTTACCTTAGAAACGGCAAAAGCCAAAGTTCAAGCTGCCGAAGATGCTTGGAATGATCGCAACCCCGAAAAAGTCGCTCTCGCTTATACCGTCGATTCTCAGTGGCGTAACCGTGCAGAGTTTATTAATGGTCGAGAGGAAATCATTGCCTTTTTAAAACGCAAATGGGCAAAAGAATTAGATTATCGTCTCCAAAAAAGACTCTGGAGTTTTATGGATAATCGCATTTCTGTTTGTTTTGAATATGAATGGCACGATGACGGAGGTTTTTGGTATCGCGCTTATGGTAATGAGAATTGGGAGTTTGCCGAAAATGGCTTGATGAGACGACGGGAAGCCAGTATTAATGATCTTCCCATTCAAGAATCTGAAAGGAAATTTCTTTGGGACAGAAAAATCTAGACACCTAATTTCTCTTTGATCTCTGCTTCTGAAGCTTTAAAGCCGACTAGCACTGCTTTATTATTGACAGTAAATAAGGGTCGTTTGAGTAACATAGCATCTTCCGAGAAAGCATCGATCCACTGTTGATCTGTAAAGGTCTTTCTCTCTTCTCCTAAAGCACGATAGGATTTTCCCGAAGTATTGCGCAGGGGTTTGCTACCTAATGTCTCGACCCAACTAGTAATCGTTACTTTGTCAGGGGGTTGATCTTTGGTGTTAATGAATTCGTATTCGATATTGTGGGCTTGTAACCAGGCGATCGCTTTTTTACAAGTACCACAGTTAGGTATACCGTAAACCTGAATAGACATGAAGTTTTAATTATGAGATAAGGTCAAGATTTAGAATCACTTTTAATTATGAGATCACTTTCAACTAAATGAATCAAGAATTTTGGGTAAAATAGCAACCCGATCATAACCAGCCGATTGCCGTAAAGCGATCGCTACAGCATCATTATTTTTCC
>CBDUCX010000052.1:0-21586 GCA_965365755.1 uncultured Pleurocapsa sp. | reverse complement strand
TAGCCGTAAAATATAGCTTGCCATCAAACTCGATAAAATTATCAGGATTAGAACTACTAATACCAGGATTAATATCTAGCAGCAACTGTGTCCCAGTAGGTGTACCATCACTGACCCACAGTTCACGACCATTTTCATTATCATAAGCCGTAAAATATAGCTTGCCATCAAACTCGATCAAATTAGAAGGATAAGAACCACTCCAACCAGGATCGATATCTAGTAGTAATTTGGTACCAGCAGTTGTCCCATCACTGACCCAAAGTTCACGACCATTTTCATTATCATAAGCCGTAAAATATAGCTTGTTATCAAACTCGATCAAATCACCAGGATTAGAACTGATGATAGAATAATAATCATCGTAATAATAACCATAATAATCATAGTAATCATAATGATGATTGTTACCAATAAGATTGATATCTAGTAGTAATTGAGTACCAGTAGATGTTCCATCACTGACCCACAGTTCGTCGCCATTTTCACCATCATCTGCCGCAAAATATAGCTTGTTATCAAACTCGATAAAATTAGAAGGATAAGAACTACTCCAACCAGGATCGATATCTAGTAGTAATTCGGTACCAGCAGTTGTCCCATCACTGACCCAGAGTTCGCGACCATTTTCACCATCATCAGCAGTGAAGTATAGCTTGTCATCAAACTCAATGAAATCATCAGGATTAGAACTGAAAGGATAAGGAGCCTCAAAATGACCATAGTCGATAATACGAGGATTAATATCTAGCAGCAATTGCGTCCCAGTAGATGTACCATCACTAACCCACAGTTCCCGACCATTTGCACCATCATCTGCCGTAAAATATAGCTTGCCATCAAACTCGATAAAATTATTAGGATTAGAATTTATGTTGAGATAATCATCGTAATAATAACTGTATTCAGGATTAATATTTAGTAGTAATTGGGTACCAGTAGATGTACCATCACTTACCCACAGTTCACGACCATTTTCACCATCATCTGCCGTAAAATATAGCTTGTCATCAAACTCGATAAAATTATCAGGATTAGAACCACTAATATCAGGATTGATATCTTTCACTAATACAACTTGAGCCATCTTGTTTTCCATCTGTTCACTTGTGTTGGTTAGGAATCAATAATTTGTTGTCAATTGGATCAGTCATATTCACCGCTTATCTCGATTGACGTAGCGCAAAGTTCTGTTGTATAGTTTTATCCTGTTGAAAAAACTTTTTCAGAAGCCTAGTAGCTGAAAGAATTACATTCTGTTTGGCACAAAGGACTAGACTGCCTGTACTCCGCCAAGTCTTGAGCAAGTTTAGTGTCTATGAATCCACAAGCATAACTGCGATCATTGAAAAACGCAGTTACTACAGTGATGCTACTCAAAAAGATTAGGGCGATCGCAGCCAAGAAAAATCAAGTATTGGACACGATTTGGCAAGTGAGAGGAAAAGTCTAAAATTCTAAAATAATGTTGCTTCAAATTTCAAGCAGAATTATGCTCCCAGCGATCGCCGAATACGAATTATTTGAGAAGTTTCGCAAAGTCTTAGAGTGCGGGCTGATTTAATGTTCAACTGGCTCTAATTTTTGAGGAGAATTTTGCGCCAGAATGCCATACTTGGGGGCAAAGATCATCGTGATGATAAATAGTATCGTCAAAAGTACTACAATTGAGCCACCTGTGGATACGTCAAAATAGTAGCTAAGATAAGTCCCTCCTATACAAGAGAAGACACTCGTAACAGTAGAAATCAAGAGCATATGGTCAAAGCGATCGGTTAACAGGTAAGCTGTAGATCCAGGTGTTACTAACATGGCAATAACTAGGATAATACCTGCGGTCTGTAGGGCGGTGACAATGGTAAGAGCTAACACCGAAAGCAAGGTATAATACATAAATTGAGTATTAAGACCAATGGCTTTAGCGTGATTGGGGTCAAAGCAAAATAGCAACAGGTCTTTACGTCGTATTAAAATCACCACCAGAGTAATCATACCGGCAATCAGAGTTTGGATGATGTCCTGCTGAGATATACCCAAAACGTTGCCAAACAGAATGTGAAACAGATCGATATTACTGGGAATTTTAGTAACCAGCACCAAACCGAAGGCAAAAAAGCCGGTAAACACTACTCCAATAACGGCATCTTCTTTAAGGCGAGTTGTTGATTTAATATAGCCAATCGCCACTGTAGCCCCAAATCCAAATATAAACGCTCCGATAGCAAAGGGAATATTTAGGGCGTAGGCTACTACCACCCCAGGTACAACCGCGTGGGAAACCGCATCTCCCATCAGTGACCAGCCTTTAAGGGTAATGTAACAAGAAAGCACCGCACAGACTAAACCAACAAAAGCACTAACCCAGATCGCCTGTACTAAAAACCCATACTGTAAGGGTTCAATCAGCCAGTCTACAATGGTGTCTACAATGGGAATCTTGGCAATTAAATTACTCATACGTCCACCTCAGATGTCTGGAACATTTGGCGTAAGCTGGTGACTGGTAAGCCACCGAAGGTCATAGTTAAGTTTTCTTCGGTAAAGGTTTCTTCAGTTGTTCCAGCAGCAAGAATGGTTTGATTGAGGAGAATTGTGCGATCGCAAAACGTAGAAATGGAGGCTAAATCGTGGGTGGATACCAAAATGGTGTGTCCTTCTGACCGTAGCTGAATCAGCAGATCGATAATGCGTTTTTCTGTTTTAACATCCACCCCCGTAAAAGGTTCATCGAGTAAAATTACTTTCCCTTCTTGAGCCAATGCTCGCGCCAAAAATGCCCTTTTTTTCTGACCTCCAGATAGTTCACCGATTTGATGATGGCGAAAATTAATCATGCCCACCCGTTCTAAACTTTCCATTACTAGCCGACGATCTTTAGCACTGGGAATACGCAACAGGTTCATATAGCCATAGCGCCCCATCATTACTACATCAAATACGCTCACGGGAAAATTCCAGTCCACTTCATCCGACTGAGGTACATAGGCCATTAACTGCCGTTTTTGAGCTTTTTGAACGGAAATACCACCAATGCGAATTTGTCCTTGGCTGGGTTTTAAAAAACCCATAATTGATTTAAATAGAGTAGACTTACCACCACCATTTGGCCCGACTAAAGCCGTAATCGTCCCTGGTTCGACAATGCAGTTAGCATTATAAAGAGCAAGCCTGGCATTGCTGTAGGTAACGGTGAGGTTATTGACACTGATATCGAGTGTTTGAGTTGCAGTTGGCATAATCTTTTAATTAGTAATTACTGTTTGCTGTTCACTGTTTACTGTTCACTGACTTTTGCTACCCGTCAGTAAACCATTAGTAATAGTGCGAGCATCGTATTCGAGTAAATCTATAAAGGTGGGAACTGGCCCTTCTTCCGTAGAAAGGGAATCTACATAAAGATTGCCCCCAAACCTTGCCCCTGTTGTTTTAGCAACCTGTTTTTGCCCTTCATCGTTGACGGTGCTTTCACAAAAAATGGTCGGCACATCGTTTGCTTTCACTGACTCAATTACTCTCTGTACCTGCTTGGGAGTAAACTGCTGTTCGGCATTAATCGGCCACATATAAATTTCTTTCAGGTTATAGTCGCGAGCCAGATAAGAAAATGCTCCTTCGCAACTTACTAAATAGCGTTGCTTTGGGGATACTTGCTCTAAATCTGCCTTTAGTTCCGCATCAATTGTTTTTAACTGTTCGCTGTACGCCTCGGCATTAGCATTGTAGATATCGGCATTGCCTGGATCTAGTTCCACAAAGGCTTGACGAATATTTTCCACGTAAACCAGCGCATTGCGAGGGGACATCCAGGCATGAGGGTTAGGTTTGTTAGCGTAAGGGCCTTCAGAAATAGGAATCGGCTCAATTCCCTCTGTCAACAATACTGAGGGGACATCCTCCACATTACCTAAAAACTGCTCAAACCAACGTTCTAAATTCATCCCGTTATACAGAATTAAGTCGGTAGACTGGGCTTTTACTATGTCACTAGGTGTAGGTTCATAGCCGTGAATTTCCGCGCCAATGCGAGTAATCGATTCTACATTCAGCTTGTCCCCTGCCACATTTTGAGCAATATCTGCTAGGACAGTAAAGGTAGTAAGGACTTTCTTTTCACCTTCGCTCTCTGCTGTCGTCTTTGTCTTTGATGTATCTGTTGAAAAAGTTCCTTCTGTCCCATTACAGCCAGCGATCCACATCCCTAGGGTTACGCTAAGGAATAAGATAATGCTTCGCCTTAAAATAATTTTCGCCATAGAAAAACAAGTGAACCTGATTTCATAATCATATCACTTTTCTTTCATATTCTTCTCATAATTAAACGGATAGCGACTATGGGCTTAAGCTTTCTTCTTAATAGCGATCGCACATTATGAAAATGCACATCTAATTCTGAATCATATTGATAGATTCAAGCCAACCGAGAGCACCCGTATTGGCAGCAACCTGCCAATCTTTGTCCGCAAAACAAGGATGAACTCCCTCGCTAGTGGGGATAATCACTGGTATATCTACAGTTTCTAACATGGCTAAATCCTGTTCCGTACAGCCCAAACCTATTGTCTGAAGAGTTGTATCAGCAGTTGCTTGATAATTTTCAACTAACCACTCTATTGCTTGATGAGTACTTGCTCCTTGACCGATGATCAACGATAAATTATCTCCAGGAAATATCCTAAAACCATATTCTTCAGCAATTTCTTGTAGCTGCTTGATGTCTAATTTGTTAGGAGTCAAAAAATATTCACTAAACTCTCTGGCTTTGGCTTTGTGGGCTGCTGCCTTCGAGCAGTCGATCAGAGATTGAATGTTCTCTTCGTCCAGATCCCCAAAACCCCGAAGAATTTTATTAATTTCTTCCTGTACTACTTTTAATCCTGCTCTTGCTTCTGTATAACTACAGCCAAGCTGATGTAAATGATAGTTGTCTAAGATACTTGTTTGTGGGCTATTAAAGGTACTGTTGTTTAGCGGCAGAAAAATACCGCTGCCATGCTCGACAATAAATGAGGTCATCAAGTTAAACTTTGCCAACAATTCCTCAACCTCGGCACGAGTTCTAGTTGTGACGGGAATTACAGAAATATTTTTTTGTTGCAACTCTTGAAACGCTGCTGTAATTAATTGAGGATCAAGCTCCTTTACAGAGAGCAACATTTCATCCAGCCCAGTAAAAATGATCAAAGACATAGCTTACTTATTGACAAATATCTCTATAAACGTCAAACCATAAAGTTTGGCAATATTAATCTAGATCAATTAATTGGAATGACCTACTCAGTTCTAAACCTGACTGAATCAGCATGAGACGTTAACCCTTCTGCTTGAGCCAGAATTTGAATGGTGCTAGACATCTTTTTCAGTGCCGTTGACGAATATTGAATCAGGCTGGAATGTTTCATGAAAGTTTCTACTCCCAGTGCCGAAGCATAACGAGCTGCCCCAGAAGTGGGCAAAGTGTGATTAGGCCCTGCTAAATAATCCCCTGTGGCTTCTGGAGTGGAATTGCCAATGAAGATTGCTCCTGCATGACGGATCTGTTCAATTAAGTCCCAGGGTTCTGCAACCTCTAGTTCCAGGTGTTCTGGGGCAAATAAATTAGAAAGCGCTGCCGCTTCCGTCAGAGAATCTACCACTACTATCAATCCATAATGAGCGATCGCTTTTTCCGTCAAAGTCTTACGTGGATGATAAGCAAGCTGCTTGGTAACTTCCTGCTGGACTTGTTGGGCAATTTCATGGCTAGTAGTTATGAGAATTGCTGCTGCCATCGGGTCATGTTCAGCTTGAGCTAATAAGTCCGCCGCCACATAAACAGGATTAGCCTGTTCGTCAGCAATGACAAGTACTTCTGAAGGGCCTGCTAAGGAATCTATGCCCACCGTGCCATAGACCATCTTTTTTGCTAGGGTGACATAGATATTACCAGGGCCCGTAATTACATCAACTTTGGGAATAGTTTCTGTGCCATAGGCCAAGGCACTCACTGCTTGTGCTCCGCCAACTCGATAAATTTCTTCTATTCCAGCTTCTTGTGCTGCCACTAAGACCGCAGGGTTAATTTTACCATCCTGTCCAGGAGGCGTAACCATGACAATGCGAGGCACTTTAGCAACCTTCGCTGGAATGGCGTTCATTAGTACAGTGCTAGGATAAGATGCCCTTCCCCCAGGAACATAAAGCCCTGCTCTATCTACAGGAGTATAGCGTTTTCCTAGAACTACATCGTCTTCTTCAAACTGAACCCAGGACTTAGGTACTCGTTGACGATGAAAAGCCTCAATTTTATGGCGGGCTACTTGAATTGCACGTAGCAGATCTTTGGATATTTGCTGATAAGCAGCATCTAATTCGGAACCACTCACTCTGAGCTGGTCAGCCCTATAAGATTGCCGATCAAACTTTTCCGTGTATTCCAATAAAGCGCGATCGCCATTCTGCTTAACATTAGTAACGATTTCCCTAACCACAGCCTCTTTTGGCTGCATATCATCACCGTTATTGCGATCGCCGATACGCTTTAATTCTGTTTGTGCCTCAGTTTGCCGATCAATTATTCGCAGCATCGAGATCCCCATATCCATCTAAGCTTTTACACAGAAGTGAGCTTTTACTTTCAATCTATTATATAAATCTTTACAGTAAGAAATCCACTATTCTCCTAGCTTAACGTGAATCTATAGTTCATCGCTTTTTTCCCCAATTGCTATATTGGATCAATTCTGGCAACTAAACCAAATGTTGTTAACAAGTCATTTGACAATATGACAATATAAGTAATGTACTTGCTTGACAGTTAGCAAAATAAGTTGCTAGGATGTAAAATCCAATTCTATATTTACTTCCAGAATTACTTACAAACAAAGCAAAATTTCTGTTTAAAAAACTGTGGCTAACTCTAAATCGGCAATTAAACGTATCAGAACATCAGAACGCAATCGCCTACGCAACAAAGCGTACAAGTCTGCACTTAAAACCCTAACCAAAAAATATTTTAGTGCGGTAGAAACCTATACAGCCGAACCCAACCCAGAAAATATGGAGATGGTGAACCAGGCTATGTCCGCAGCCTATAGCAAAATTGATAAGGCAGTGAAGCGGAAGGTGCTCCATCGTAATAATGGGGCCAGGAAAAAGGCTCGCATAGCCAAAATTTTGAAGAAAGCAACGGCTGCTTAGTCATAAGTTTGTGGGGTTAAGCCCACTGCCTAGAGTCTCTTGCTCACGAAATTCAACTAGTTTCCTTAGCAAGAAGCAGAAAATACAACAGTAAAGCAATACACCAAGTATAAATGCAGTTAGTGGATACCCATGTTCACATCAACTTTGATGTTTTTCAAGGTAACTTAGACTCGTTACAGCAACGCTGGCAGGAAGCAGGTGTAGTTCATCTAATACATTCTTGTGTCGAACCAAAGGAATTTCAGGGAATACAGTCCATAGCGGATCGTTTCCCTGAATTGTCGTTTGCGGTTGGTTTACACCCTTTAGATGTTGATCAATGGCAGTCAGGCACTGCTAAGGAAATAGAAACCTTGGCCAGTTCGGATCGCCGAGTGGTAGCCATAGGGGAAACAGGGTTAGACTTTTACAAAGCCGATAACCAAGAGAAGCAAATTTTAGTCTTAGAGGAACAACTAAGAATAGCGAAGAAACTAGACCTACCAGTAATTATTCATTGTCGCAATGCAGCAGCGAAATTAAAAGAGGTACTAGATAATTTTTGGCAGAGTGATGGTTCAGTCAAGGGAGTAATGCACTGTTGGGGGGGGGATGAAGCAGAAACCCGATGGTTTTTGGATTTAGGCTTCTATATCAGCTATAGCGGGATTGTCACCTTTAAAAATGCCAAACAAGTTCAATTAGCCGCCAAAATAGTTCCTGGCGATCGCCTATTAATTGAAACCGACTGTCCATTTCTGGCTCCTGTTCCTTATCGAGGTAAAACTAATGAGCCGTCCTATGTGCTGCACGTAGCCGAGCAGATTGCCCAACTGCGTCAAACCCCTTTAGAACAGATTGCCCAGCAAACTACAGCTAATGCCTGTCGTTTATTTGGCATCCAATTAAAAAATCAATCATAAATCAAGTTTTCGCAAAACGCTAGTTTCTTTATTTAACAGCCGAACCAGTAAAACATAGTACAAGAGCTATCATCTTCATGACTAATTTGACTTATAATCTGCTACCAGACTTAATTGAAATTCAACGCTCTAGTTTTCGTTGGTTTCTGGAAGAGGGATTAATCGAAGAACTCAACAGCTTTTCTCCCATTACAGACTACACGGGTAAGTTTGAGCTGCATTTCATGGGAGAGAACTATCGCCTCAAAGAGCCTAAGTACTCCATGGAAGAGGCCAAGCGCCGAGACAGTACTTATAACGTTCAGGTATATGTTCCCACACGTCTGATTGATAAAGAGAGTGGAGAAATTAAAGAAATGGAAGTTTTCGTCGGCGATCTACCGCTGATGACTGACCGCGGAACTTTCATTATCAATGGTGCAGAGCGGGTAATTGTGAATCAGATTGTCCGCTCCCCCGGAGTTTACTACAAAGCAGAAACTGATAAAAATGGTCGTCGTACTTATTCCGCCTCCCTAATTCCCAACCGTGGCGCTTGGTTGAAGTTTGAAACTGATAAAAATGGTCTAGTCTGGGTCAGAATTGATAAGACTCGTAAACTTTCGGCTCAAGTCTTGCTTAAAGCGATCGGTTTAAGCGATAACGAAATCATGGATGGAATTCGCCATCAAGACTTTTATCAAAAAACCCTAGACAAAGAAGGTAATCCCAGTGAAGAAGAAGCGTTACTAGAGTTATACCGTAAACTGCGCCCTGGTGAACCACCAACCGTTAGTGGAGGACAGCAACTATTAGAATCTCGCTTTTTTGATTCCAAACGCTACGATTTAGGGCGAGTCGGGCGTTACAAACTCAACAAAAAGCTCCGTCTGACTATTCCTGATACCACTAGGGTGCTGACCACTACTGATATTTTGGCAGCAGTTGCCTATCTAATTAACCTGGAGTTCGACGGTGGTAGCACTGATGATATCGACCACCTAGGAAATCGCCGAGTTCGTTCTGTGGGGGAACTGCTACAGAACCAGGTTCGGGTTGGTTTAAACCGTTTGGAGCGAATTATTCGCGAACGGATGACTGTTAGTGAAGCCAATAGTTTGACTCCCGCAGCACTGGTAAACCCCAAACCTCTGGTAGCAGCCATCAAAGAATTCTTTGGCTCATCCCAACTATCTCAGTTTATGGATCAAACTAATCCTCTAGCAGAGTTGACTCACAAACGCCGTCTGTCAGCCTTGGGTCCTGGTGGTCTAACCAGAGAAAGAGCAGGTTTTGCCGTGCGGGATATTCACCCCACCCAGTATGGTCGTATCTGTCCGGTAGAGACTCCTGAAGGGCCCAACGCAGGTTTGATTGGTTCCTTGGCAACCTACGCTAGAGTAAATCCTTACGGATTTATCGCGACTCCCTACTATCGCGTTGAAAGTGGTCGTGTACTCAAGCAAGAAGATCCCGTCTATCTGACTGCGGACGAGGAAGACGACATGAGAGTCGCCCCTGGAGATGTAGCAACTGACGATGAAGGCTATATCTTGGGAGAAACCATAGCGATTCGCTATCGCCGAGAATTTTCCACCTGTGACCCCGACGAAGTTGATTATGTAGCAATTTCTCCAGTACAGATTGTCTCAGTAGCAACTAGTCTGATTCCTTTCCTCGAACATGATGACGCTAACCGAGCCTTAATGGGTTCCAACATGCAGCGTCAAGCGGTGCCTTTATTACGCCCCGAGCGTCCTTTAGTCGGGACTGGTTTAGAGGCTCAAGCAGCCCGTGATTCAGGAATGGTAGTGGTGTCGCGCACCCACGGAATTGTGACCTACGTTGATGCAGAAGTTGTCAGAGTTAGGGTGGAAGAAGGCAATAATGGTCTATATGCCCCTGAGCCGGGAGCAGAGATTACTTATAAGTTACAAAAATATCAGCGTTCTAACCAAGATACCTGTTTAAATCAACGCCCTCTGGTCTATGCCGGTGAAGATGTGGTTCCAGGTCAGGTATTGGCAGATGGTTCGTCCACCGAAGGTGGGGAACTGGCGTTAGGACAAAACGTTTTAATCGCCTATATGCCCTGGGAAGGTTATAACTACGAAGACGCAATTTTAATCAGTGAGCGCCTAGTATACGACGATGTTTACACTAGTATCCACGTCGAAAAATTTGAGATTGAAGCCAGACAAACTAAGCTAGGACCAGAAGAAATCACTCGTGAAATTCCCAACGTTGGTGAAGATGCCTTACGTAACCTCGATGAACGAGGCATTATTCACATCGGAGCTTGGGTAGAAGCGGGAGAAATTCTGGTGGGCAAAGTTACTCCTAAAGGAGAATCTGATCAACCTCCTGAAGAAAAACTGCTGAGAGCTATCTTTGGCGAAAAAGCGCGAGATGTACGGGATAACTCCTTGCGCGTTCCCAACGGTGAAAAAGGACGAGTGGTCGATGTCCGTGTCTTCACTAGAGAACAGGGAGATGAACTACCTCCTGGAGCCAACATGGTGGTGCGGATCTACGTCGCCCAAAAACGTAAGATTCAAGTGGGTGACAAAATGGCTGGTCGTCACGGCAATAAAGGGATTATTTCGCGGATTTTACCGATCGAAGATATGCCCTATCTACCTGATGGTACACCAATTGATATTGCTCTCAATCCTCTGGGCGTACCTTCAAGAATGAACGTAGGACAGGTATTTGAGTGTCTTTTGGGCTGGGCTGGAGAAAACTTAGCGACGCGCTTTAAAATGATGCCCTTCGACGAAATGTACGGCAAAGAAGCGTCTAGAGAAACTGTTCACGGCAAAATTCAGGATGCAGCTCGTAAACCTGGCAAATCTTGGGTATACGATGAAAATAACCCAGGCAAAATCCAAGTCTTTGATGGACGTACAGGAGAAGCATTTGACCGACCTGTGACGGTGGGTAAAGCTTATATGCTCAAGTTAGTTCACCTAGTAGATGATAAGATTCACGCTCGCTCCACTGGCCCTTATTCCCTAGTCACTCAGCAACCCCTCGGTGGTAAAGCACAGCAGGGTGGACAGCGCTTTGGTGAAATGGAGGTGTGGGCATTAGAAGCCTATGGCGCAGCCTATACTCTGCAAGAACTGTTGACGGTTAAGTCAGATGATATGCAGGGACGGAACGAAGCGCTTAATTCCATAGTTAAAGGTAAGCCAATTCCCCGTCCTGGTACTCCAGAATCCTTCAAAGTATTGATGCGGGAGTTACAGTCTTTAGGCCTAGATATTGCCGTACACAAACTGGAATCAGTAGAAGATGGCAGCAGCCGAGATGTCGAAGTCGATTTGATGGCTGATACTCCTCGTCGTACTCCTAATCGACCTACTTATGAATCCTTACAACGAGAAGAAACCACTGAAGAGGTCTAATTACGAGGTCTAATTACAAAGGAGCAAAAATGGGAGATAAAGGATTAAATCAGGAGTATATTACTTTTGTCTTTATCTCTTTTCAATCCAGAGCCAATCCCTAATCTCGATTACAAAATTCCTACATCCAATCATCAATGAGAAATCAAGTAGAACAAAGATTCGATTACGTCAAAATCGGCATTGCCTCTCCTGAGAGAATTCGTCAGTGGGGAGAAAGAACTTTACCCAATGGTCAGTTAGTTGGGGAGGTGACTAAACCAGAAACAATTAACTACCGTACCCTCAAGCCTGAAATGGACGGTTTATTTTGCGAGCGTATTTTTGGCCCTGCTAAAGATTGGGAATGTCACTGTGGCAAGTACAAACGAGTACGCCACCGTGGGATTGTTTGTGAACGCTGTGGTGTTGAAGTAACCGAATCGCGGGTGCGTCGTCACCGCATGGGCTATATCAAGCTGGCTGCCCCTGTAACCCATGTTTGGTATCTCAAAGGTATTCCTAGTTACTTGAGTATTCTGCTAGATATGCCTTTACGGGATGTGGAACAAGTAGTTTATTTCAACGCCTATGTGGTGCTAGACCCAGGTAACGCTGGAAATCTTGCGGAAAAACAACTGCTGACTGAAGACCAATGGATTGAAATTGAAGACCAGCTTTATAGCGAAGATTCAGAATTAATCGGCGTAGAGGTGGGGATTGGTGCGGAAGCAGTTCAAAGGCTGCTCGAAGAAGTAGCTTTAGAAGAAGAAGCCGAAAAACTACGAGAACAAATTAGTGACGCTAAAGGGCAAAAGAGAGCCAAGCTGATTAAGCGTCTACGGGTAATTGACAACTTCGTGGCTACAGGATCTCGCCCAGAGTGGATGGTACTTAACGCTATTCCTGTAATTCCTCCAGATTTACGCCCGATGGTGCAGCTAGATGGTGGTCGCTTTGCCACTTCTGACTTGAACGATCTTTATCGTCGAGTAATTAACCGCAATAATCGTTTAGCCAGACTGCAAGAAATTTTGGCTCCTGAAATTATTGTTCGTAATGAAAAACGAATGCTGCAAGAAGCAGTAGATGCTCTAATTGATAATGGTCGTCGGGGTCGAACAGTTGTGGGGGCAAATAATCGTCCTCTTAAATCTTTATCCGACATCATTGAAGGAAAACAAGGACGTTTCCGTCAAAATCTACTAGGTAAAAGGGTTGACTACTCTGGTCGTTCGGTAATTGTGGTCGGACCCAAGCTGAAAATTTATCAGTGTGGTTTACCTAGAGAAATGGCAATTGAGTTGTTCCAACCCTTCGTGATTCATCGCCTGATTAATAGTGGCATGGTCAATAATATCAAAGCGGCGAAGAAGCTAATTCAGCGCAACGACCCCAGCGTATATGAAGTCTTGAAAGAGGTGATTGCAGGACACCCTGTAATGCTCAACCGCGCACCTACACTCCATCGTTTGGGTATTCAAGCTTTTGAACCAATTTTAGTCGAAGGAAGAGCAATTCAACTCCATCCCTTGGTGTGTCCTGCATTCAATGCCGACTTTGATGGTGATCAAATGGCAGTTCATGTCCCTCTATCTTTAGAAGCTCAGGCTGAGGCTAGACTATTGATGTTAGCTTGTCACAATATCTTGTCGCCGGCAACAGGAAGACCAATTGTTGCTCCATCTCAGGATATGGTTTTGGGCTGTTACTATCTAACTGCTGAAGACCCCAAGGCAGTTAAGGGTAAAGGTCGTCGCTTCGGTAATTTGAATGATGCAATTAAAGCTTACGAACAGGGACAGGTAGATCTTCATGCTCATGTCTGGTTACGTTATGAAGGAGAAGTGGTGACAGAAGAGCCCGATGTGGAAGTTTTGGAATCAGAGAGCTTAGGAGACGGCAGCAAGATTGAGTACTACCGCCATAGGTTTGTGAGGAGATCTGCTGAAGGAGAGCAAATCTCTCAGTATATTGACACCACTATTGGACGAATTATCTACAACAAAACTGTACAAGAAGCTTTGACCGCAGCGGTGTAAGTACAATCAGTCTCAAATCAAGAAGTTTTAGTAGCTAAACAGTAGAAAAATTAAACATGAAATTCTATAACCACATCGTCGATAAAGGTCGTCTGAAAAAACTGATGGCTTTGGCTTTTACCGAATATGGCTCGGCACACAGTGCTACTGTGGCTGATTCTCTAAAAGAATTAGGCTTTCGCTATGCGACGGTAGCGGGGGTTTCTATTAGTGTAGACGACTTGAAAGTACCACCGATTAAAGCCGAATTGCTGGAAGCGGCAGAAGTAGAGATTAGAGAAACGGAAGATCGCTACGCTCGGGGAGAAATCACTGAAGTGGAACGTTTCCAGAAGGTAATTGATACCTGGAATAGTACATCAGAGAATCTCAAGGATGAGGTGGTAACCAACTTTCGGGCTACTGATCCCCTTAATTCTGTCTATATGATGGCCTTTAGTGGGGCGAGGGGTAATTTATCTCAAGTGCGTCAACTAGTGGGAATGCGGGGGTTAATGGCTGATCCTCAAGGAGAAATTATCGATTTACCGATCAAAACTAATTTCCGCGAGGGCTTGACCGTAACCGAATATATTATTTCCTCCTACGGAGCGCGTAAAGGTTTGGTTGATACAGCACTAAGAACCGCTGATTCTGGTTACTTGACTCGTCGCTTGGTGGATGTTTCCCAAGATGTAATTGTTCGAGAAGTAGACTGCGGAACCCAAAGGGGTATCAGTCTTCGTGCCATGAAAGATGGCGATCGCACTTTAATTCCTCTCTCAGATCGTCTGCTGGGTCGAGTAGTTGCTGAAGACGTATATGACGACAAAACCAAAGAATTGATCGCGGCTCGCAACCAGGATATGGATCAGCAATTAGCCTACAAAATTGGCGATCGCGTTGAAGAGGTGCTGGTACGCTCACCTCTGACCTGTGAAGCGGCTCGTTCTGTATGTCAGAAGTGTTACGGCTGGAGTTTAGCCCATGGGCACATGGTCGATATGGGAGAAGCGGTGGGGATTATTGCCGCTCAATCTATTGGGGAGCCTGGTACTCAACTAACAATGCGTACCTTCCATACGGGAGGGGTGTTTACCGGGGAAGTTGCTCGCCAGATTCGCGCCAAATCCGATGGTAAAGTTGAATTTGGCAAAGGGTTAACCACTCGCCAAATTCGTACTCGTCACGGTGATGAGAGAAATCAGGTAGAAACTATAGGTGATATTAAGTTAATCCCCCACAAAGGTAAAACTACTAGCACCGCTCTAACCGTTGGTTCTCTGATTTATGTCGAAGATGGTCAGGAGGTTAAAAAAGGTCAGCTACTAGTAGAAGTAGCCATGGTCAAAGTACAAAAATCGACAGAGAAAGCCGCCAAAGACGTAACCTCAGATTTAGCGGGGGAAATCGTCTTTGCCGACCTTGTACCCGAAGACAAAAAAGACCGCCAGGGAAATACTACTCGCATCGCTCAGAGGTCGGGACTATTATGGGTACTTTCAGGAGAAGTATATAATCTACTTCCAGGTGCTGAGGCCAACGTGAAAAATGGCGATCAGGTGAAACCAGGAGACATCTTGGCTCAAACCAGATTGACTGCTGCCAATGGCGGTGTGGTCAGAATGTTTCCCGACAGCCGTGAAATTGAAATCGTCACTGCTTCTGTCTCTTTAGACCAAGCAAAAGTTAGAGTCGAAAGTGATGGTGGTCGTGAGCAATATATTATCTATACTGCTGATGACCGTAAATTCCTGCTCAAAACAGCTCCTGGTACGAAAGTCCAAAATAAGCAAGTCGTTGCCGAATTGATCGACGATTTTTATCGTACTGAAACAGGTGGCATCATCAAATATGGCGGAATTACCGTCGGCAAAGGCAATCGTAAACAGGGTTATGAAATAGAAACGGGGGGAACATTACTTTGGATTCCCGAAGAAAGTCATGAAGTTAACAAAGATATTTCACTCTTGATTGTAGAAGATGGCGAATATGTAGAAGCAGGAACAGAAGTAGTCAAAGATGTTTTCTGTCAATCTTCAGGGATTGCTGAAGTGGTGCAGAAAAATGATATTCTGCGAGAAATTATTATCAAGCCAGGAGAAATTCACCAGCTTGACGAGCCTAAAAGCGAATGGCATGAACAGCTAATTCAACCAGGAACAGAAGTATTACCTGGAGTTGTGACTCAAGAGCTTAGATATGGCGAAGTAGTTGAAACCACCGAAGGAATCGCTTTAATTTTGCGTCCTGTTAAAGAATTTGAGGTAGCAAACGAACCTTCAATTCCTTCTCAGGCATCAATCAACCAAGATGATGGTCGTCAAATTGAATTACGTTCAGTCCAAAGAATCTTCTACAAAGACGGAGAACGAGTAAAATCCGTTAATAGCTTGTCCCTGGTAAGTACCCAGTTAGTTTTAGAAATTGAAACCACAGAAGAAAACGATGTAATTGCCAACCTCAGTGCGGATATTGAACTACAGCCAGATGAAGATGATCCTGATACTCAAAGACTCCAGATGGTAATTTTGGAATCATTAGTTTTGAGAAGAGACAAAGATGTTGACCCCCATAGTGGAGAGATCCAGACGAGAGTATTAGTAGAAGACGGTCAAGAAATTGCCAAAGGTGCAACTATTGCCCGTACTGAAATCCTTTGTAAATCTGCTGGAGAAGTCCAGGGTATTCGAGAAGGAGCAGAAGCAATCCGCCGTATTTTGATTGTACGAGATAGCGATCTTGTTACTCAGGAATTAGATATTCCCCAGAGCGCCTGTAGCCACAAACAAGGGGATTTACTGGTTTCTGGTAGCAAACTTACGGATGAAATTAGCTTAAAAGACTCAGGACAGGTAGTGAAAATAAGTGAAAAAGCAGGCAAAACTAATATAGTTTTGCGTCACACTCGTCCCTACCGCGTATCTCAAGGTGCAGTATTACACATTGATGATGGTGACTTGGTGCAGCGTGGTGATAACCTGGTACTGCTAGTGTTTGAACGTTCTAAAACTGGGGACATTATTCAAGGTTTACCTCGTATTGAAGAACTTTTGGAAGCTCGCAAACCCAAAGAAGGCTGTATTCTTAGTCGTAGCTCGGGTGTCTGCCAGGTAGTCTACGAAGAAAACGAAACTGTAGATATTAAAATCATTGAAGATGATGGTGTTGTCAGCGACTATCCCATTAAGCCAGGGCAAAATGCCATTGTCAGTGATGGTCAAAAGGTTGAAGCTGGAGAACCTTTGACTGATGGTCCTGCTAACCCTCATGAGATTTTGGAGACTCACTTTAATTATCATCTGCCAGAAAAAGGCTGCTACGAAGCTTCTTTAATTGGGTTACAAAAGGCACAGCTATTTTTAGTTCGTCAGGTACAATCTGTCTATCAAAGCCAGGGGATTGACATTTCTGATAAACATATTGAAGTAATTGTCAAACAGATGACTGCTAAAGTCAGAATTGATGATGGAGGAGATACAATTATCCTCCCTGGTGAGCTACTGGAACTGCGCCAAATCGAACAGGTAAATGAAGCGATGTCCATTACTGGTGGCGCACCTGCTCAATACACTCCCGTATTGCTTGGTATTACCAAGGCTTCTCTTAATACCGATAGCTTTATTTCAGCAGCTTCTTTCCAAGAGACTACTAGAGTCTTGACTGAGGCAGCCATTGAAGGTAAGTCTGATTGGCTTAGAGGACTAAAAGAAAACGTAATTATCGGTCGTTTGATTCCTGCGGGTACTGGATTTAATACTCCAGAAGAACCCATGAGTGGCCGTAGCGATTTAGATTCTGGAATGCGGAGTAATGCCGTTTACGGTTATGGGGATGATTTTGAACCATATCGTTTAGCAGAGGAAGTGAATAGTAACTCAGAAGCCAATGTTCGTCGCTCATACAAAAATTTGAACGATGATGAAAATATGATCTTGGATGATAAAACGGCAAGAGATTTAGCAACAGACTTAGATGGTTCACAAGCTTAGTCGGGAAGAAATTAGTTGACAGACAGTACAGTCTTTTAACTTGTACATAAATGCAACATAATATATTTGCCATCAACGGTGTAAAGATAAATCGAGAGCAATCTTGAAAACATCATTACATCGTTTTTTTATGATTTTGAATTTCCACTGGTGAAGGGTGGATAGTATAATTTTTGAATATTCCTGGGACAATAGCAAAAATCAATTGAATTACCGAGTGAACAAGCAACCAAATGAAGTTTATCTAAATCACCCTACTTTCGGACTGCTCTACAGAATATGTTTGTTGAAAAATAATCAAGAGTTATTTACTACTCTCTATGCTCAACGCCTATTTTTTACAGTAACTACCAGCAGCGATTCTTTCTCGTTTGAACCTATAAGTAGGACAGATGCTCGTATGTTAGTAGAAAGTTTGCTACGAAGATTATTATTAGACCGAGAAACCGAAAAACATCGACAATTACAGGCTATTTATCAGCGCACTTTTCTTTAGTTTACAGCTCAAATTTGAAGATTGACTACATGACAGGCTATATTTCACAGAGAATCAACTCAATTACCCAGGAAATTCCCCCAAATGTCGAGTTAATCGCTATTACTAAACAAGTTAGTACTGAACGAATGCGCGAAGCTTATACAGCAGGAGTCAGAAACTTTGGCGAAAATCGCCTTCAAGAAGCTCTAATTAAACAGCAACAACTACAAGATTTATTAGATATCAACTGGCATTTTATCGGACACATCCAAAAAAATAAAGCTAAGAAAATTATCGAACATTTCGACTGGATTCATTCGGTAGATAGCTTATCTCTGGCACAAAGATTAAATAGACTAGCGGAGGAATTAAACCTCATGCCCAAGGTTTTCCTCCAGGTAAAAGTTGTACCAGATCCGAATAAATATGGTTGGTCAGTGACCAGCTTATTACAAGATCTTGAACAGCTTAATCAGTTGAATCAGCTAAATTATCAGGGATTGATGACAATTCTGCCTTTCGGATTATCTCCTGAGAATGCTCTTGCTGCATTTCAAAAAACGCAAAAGTTAGCACAATCTATCAAACAAAAAAGCTACTCTAATCTGACCATGAAGGAGTTATCGATGGGCATGTCTGGAGATTATAAATTGGCAATACAAGCAGGAGCAACCAAGATTCGTCTGGGGAGAACAATATTTGGCGATTTGTGAAGCATAGCCGAAGGTATCGCGGTCGCTAAATATTTAAATAATCTTGGTACAAATAAGGGAAATTACACTGTTGCTAATGTGATTTAAAATTAGAGATTTTTCAGTAAAGATACTGTTGCTTGAGCAAGTTTTACTGCTAGAAAATTGTTCTAGAAACGAACATTCAAAACTAAATTCAGCATAATTGTAAAGAATAGTAAAGAAAAACTAAGACAAATAGAATTAAATCAAGAAATGGGATTTAATTAACCTGCCATTCGAGTTGATTTAGAGTAGAATTGAGTCGCCAAACAAAATATTTCTTTGAATACAGCCACTTTCTCATTGAATTTTGAGGATGAAACTGATAGTTGGGTAATAATTAGAAACTTGGACTAGCAAAGCCTAACTTACATTAGTGAGTTATCTATAAAAATTTTAGTTTTTAATTAGATCTGTAACTAAACAGTAATTTTAAAGAAGTATTTTATCAGCCAATTAAAGTCGTAAATTAATCGGAATTGTAGCAATATGTTAGATACCTTAAAAGAATTTTTTGGAATTGAAAACGGATACGAAGGTGAAGATGAGGATTATATAGAATATGATCCTGCTCAGGAAGAAATAAATACCCCAGCCTTCGCCAATTCTTCAACATCCAACAATCAACCCGAACTTACTAAAGTGTCGTCTCCCAGCAATCAGAAAAATAACCGCAAACAAGAAATGAAAATAAATAATGTGATCGGAATGCCAGGATTAACCAACGGGAATTCTGAAGTGGTAGTTATTGAACCTCATTCTTTTGAAGAAATGCCCCAAGTAATTCTCGCGTTGCGCGAACGTAAATCGGTGGTGCTAAATCTCAATATTATGAATCCTGAAGAGGCACAAAGAGCAGTTGATTTCATCGCTGGCGGTACTTATGCTATGGATGGTCATCAAGAGCGTGTTGGAGAGAGCATTTTCTTATTCACTCCTAGTTCAGTTAAAGTAAGCAGTCTGAACGGAATTCTCAAAGACGTACATACTCCAGAACCTCATGTACGTCGCTCGACCACAGCACCTGAAGCTTGGGGACAACAACCGAACGTTGCTGCTCAATAGGTTTCATTAATCAATCAAATCAATAGTATTATTAGATTATGAAATCTAATAGTATTTGTCTCAGTATCATTGGTGGCGGGGTAATGGCGGAAGCTATTTTATCCCGCCTTTTAGCGCAACAAATTTTTGCTCCCAATACTGTATTAGTCAGTGAACCCAGAGAAGAAAGACGAGATTTTTTAGCCCAGAACTATCAAGTTCAAGTTACTGGGGACAATCAGGCTGCGATATCTGCTGCTGACATACTTTTATTAGCAATCAAGCCCCAGGTATTTGATTTAGTAGTCGCGGATATTACCCCCAATGCCAATAGCACGATAGTTTCGATTTTGGCAGGAGTAACTATCCATAAATTAGAACAAGCTTTTCCTCAACAGCCAGTAATTCGCGCCATGCCCAATACCCCCGCCACAGTTGGTTCAGGGATGACAGCGATCGCTGCAGGAACCCAAGCCCAAGAACAGCATCTTAATCAAGCCAAGAAAATATTTAATGCCGTCGGCGAAGTGGTAGAAGTTCCTGAATCTTCAATGGATGCAGTAACGGGCTTATCAGGTTCAGGGCCAGCTTTCGTGGCCTTAGCAATTGAGGCTTTAGCCGATGGAGGAGTAGCTTCAGGATTGCCCAGAGCGATCGCGCTTCAGTTAGCAATTCAAACAGTATTAGGCACAGCAACCCTGGTTAAGGATACAGGAATACACCCAGCAGTGCTCAAAGATAAGGTGACTAGTCCAGGGGGAACCACGATTGCGGGAGTGGCAAAATTAGAAAGCGTGGGATTCCGTTCGGCATTAATTGAGGCGGTAAAAGCCGCAACCCAAAGATCTCAAGAATTGGGGAAATAATATATAGCGGTTGGGGTTATTTATTCTTAATATGCGATCGCCTAAGTCGGTTGTGTTTTTTCATATATACACAAGCCTAGACGATATGTGACATCCTCCTGCGATAAATCGCAGGCTGACTAACGTCGCCGCTAGGCATTCCTGCACCCCGCCACTTATCTAGAATCATGTCAGCTAACACAATTCCCCGACAGCCCGACTTTACAGGCAATTTCTTTCCCCGTGAGTCCCACGGTACTAACGTATTTGGAATACTCAAACATCTATGTACGCTCTTGATTTTACCGACAAAACTTTTTTGTCGAACCCCATATCTCAAATTGTCTAGGTGCGCTAATTGTACGAAGTTACAGCAATTTTTAGCTAGATTTTACGTACAAAGTTATTATACAACGCTTGAAACTATTACTACATGAAGATTCGTTGTCTAAACTGTAAACCGATAAACCCTGCGTCCAAATTCATCCCGCCACTAAAGTAGGGGACTTCTTGTCCCAAGAAGTTAAATCAAGCAATTAGGCATCATAATTAAGTAGGAGGATGAAAATGGCAAATACAGAATCAAAGCAGCAGTACGAAGGGGCAATCTTACAACAGTTGATCAAGAACTCTGAAAGATTGGTTATTGTCGAACAAGACATATCTCAACTCAAGCAGGATATGGCTTTTGTTAAACCGAAGGTTGAAAGTATAGATAATACTTTGGGAACTATCAAATGGATCTTAGTAACGATCGCTCTAGCAATAGTGGCTAATATTTTTAGTCAGCCGATAACTAGCTGGTTATTTAATTAATCAATCAAATCAATAGTATTAAGGACGGCAACCCTAGTTAAAGATACAGGAATACGCCCAGGAGTGCTCAAAGATAGAGTGACTAGTCCTGGGGGAACCATAATTGCGGGAGTCAAAATTAGAAAGCGTGGTATTTCGTTCGGCATTAATTGGAAAATGGCAAATACAGAATCAAAGCAGCAGTACGAAGGGGCAATCTTACAACAG
>CBDUCX010000051.1:0-21653 GCA_965365755.1 uncultured Pleurocapsa sp. | reverse complement strand
CTGCATGAAATCGTAATATATCTTTACCAATTAGATGTAAATTGATCGGCCACCAGTTTGCCAAAGCATTATCCAGAGTTGGTTTTTGATCTGGCTCTAGTAGAGCGGTCACATAACCTAAAAGCGCGTCAAACCAAACATAGATCGTGTGCTGATCATCCACGGGGATGGGAAAGCCCCAGTCTAAATTGATCCGAGAAATTGAGAAATCTTTCAGACCTTGCTTGACAAAGTTGATTACTTCATTACGCTTGCTAGCTGGTTGAATAAAGTCTGGTTGAGACTCATAAAGTTCTTCTAGCTGCTGCTGATATTTAGACAGCCGAAAGAAATAGTTTTCTTCGTCACGCCATTCTGCTGGTTTATTAGTGTGAATAGCACAGTGATGATCTTCAATTAGCTCTCTTTCTTCCTTAAATTCCTCGCAGGATACACAATACCAACCTTGCTGACGGTCTAGGTAAATATCGTCTTTACTCCAAACACGTTCAAAAAACTCATTGACAATTTGCTGATGCTCCGGCGCAGTAGTACGACTGAAGCGATCATATTGAATGCCTAATTGTGACCACAGAGATTTAAAGCTCGCGACAATGCGATCGCAATGAATCTGTGGCTCTAAGTTTTGTTCGGCAGCGGTGCGCTGAATTTTTTGCCCATGTTCATCTGTCCCCGTAATAAATAGGACTGATTTCCCTTGCAGGCGATGAAATCTGGCTATTGCATCTGCCACGATGGTAGTGTAGGCACTACCAACATGAGGAACACCGTTAACATAGTAAAGGGGAGTAGTTAAAGAAAATTTATGGTTATGATCAGAATTAGAATTGTTCATTTAAGTTAACGAGAAATTGCTCAAACTAAAAGGATATATATTTTATAGCCTTCTATTCGATGGCAATTTTCTATAATTTGCTGTGGGGTAAGCCACAGCCTATTTTGGTTCTCTAAAACATAATTTTGATGGATTTTAAAGAATTTTAGATTAAATTATCAGGATTTAATAACTACATCTACTTAGTATCAATTACAACCGAGCTTTAAACTAAAGTTAGGGAAAATACTTAATAAATTTTCGATTTCGTTAACAAAGCCAGTCATTAACCCCAAGTATTTGCAGTTATCTATATTCTGCTTAAATATAGCTCTAGACTTAATGCCAAGATATGAAACTTTTGTTAAAAGTTAAGCATTGCGACCTACTATCAATCATCTCTACTTGGCAAGAGAATCAGGTTTTTGAGTACCTTTGGCACAGATCCGCTAGTAATCTAATTGAATGTTATCTTTTACACCTCGTTTAATCGCTCAGTCTTTAATATCAGCAGTTAAACTCGATTTAACTCAGTCTTATACCAATCGCATCCCCTATGATATCCCCACCATCGTCATTAGCAATCATCGCAGCTTTCTCGATGCGCCGATCTTAATTAAAGCGATTCCCAACACACTCCGAATTGCTTGTCATCATTACATGGGACAGACTCCTGTGGTACGGGAAATTGTTGATTCTTTGGGTTGTTTTCCTTTGGCAGTTGGCGATCGCCGACAAAGACAGTTTTTTGAGCAGGCAAATCAGCTTTTGACGAATAGACAGTGGGTGGGATTATTTCCTGAAGGCACGAAACCAATGATTGAACCCACTGCCCCTCAAGAGATCATTCAGTTTCATCGCGGGTTTGCTCATCTCGCCTGGCAAGCACCCGTGGCTAATCTGGCTGTATTGCCAGTAGCGATCGCCTCATTATCGGAAACTAATTATCCGAGTATTCCTATTAGCTGGCTCAAGCAATTTGATCAGAATGAACCATTTTTTAAACGTCAAGGCTTGCATCCGATGCTGGTTTATCACCGTGTCAAAGTACTGATCGGTAGACCCTACTTGATTAACCAGGCTCAGAAACAAGAATATAAAGGAAAACAAGCAAAAAAACTAGCTCTAGATTTAACTAATTATTGCCAGAATCAAATCATCGAGCTATTAAAGGAAGGGTGTTATTAATTGAGGTTGCGTACTCATTAATCTGTCAAGACAGGTAAAAGGTAAAAGGGGAAAGGGAAAGGGTGTTATGGTGATGCTTTTGTCAGGGATCACAGATTAGCTTGAAATATAAAGAAAAAGTATTGAAATTCCTCCCCAGGCATCACTGTCAGGGAATAATGATTATTAAGAAGTTATAAGTTTTATTTTAAATATTTCATATTTTATATATTGTATGAGTTTTAAAGTTAGTGCAGATTTTATCAATCCGAGAAAGATTAATCAGGACGCTCCCTTATTTGTCTATCTTCCTGGGATGGATGGTACAGGAAAACTGTTATACACTCAGTCCCCTAATCTAGCAGCTAATTTTGAACTGCGATGTCTATCAATCCGTAGCGATAACTATAGTACTTGGCAAGATTTAGCCAGAGATACAGTCAAGCTAATTCAATCAGAGTTAGTTAATCGCACTAATCGAGAAGTATATTTGTGTGGGGAATCTTTTGGCGGTTGTCTGGCACTAAAAACTGCCTTAGCAGCACCATCTATAATTACCAAGCTAATACTAGTCAATCCCGCTTCTTGCTTCAATCAGCTACCTATTTTAAGTTGGGGTTCTAATATTACCTCTTTTTTACCATCTTGGGTACACCGCTATTCTGCTGCGGGACTATTACCATTTTTGGCTCAATTAAATCGGATTAACGACTGCAATCGCGATCGTCTCGTTGAAAGTATGAAGTCCCTACCCCCTGAAGTAGTTAGTTGGCGATTATCTCTTTTGAGAGATTTTAAAGTCCTTGACCAAGAATTACGCAGTCTCAAGATTCCTAGCTTAATTATTGCAGGAGCCGCCGATAGCTTATTGCCGTCAGTAGAAGAAGCTCATAAACTAGTAGATCTTATGCCTCAAGCAAAAATGACGGTACTGCCTGAGAGTGGTCATGCTTGCCTGCTAGAAACCGATGTTGACCTCTTTCAGATTTTAGCCCAGCAAAATTTTACTCCCGCTAAGTACGCTTATGCATGAGATTTAGGCAATCTTAGTGCTACTTACAAAAAAAGCGTCACCTCATAATAATATGGGCAACGCTTTGATCTATATTTGTCAATAATTTGTCAATAAATCTTGTTTAAAAGATTACTCAAAGCTCAAAGTCTATTTACGACTAGAGATGACAGGTGCAGGAGTTGAACTGGTTGAACTAGCGGAACTCGATCGCCTTCTTCTTCTGGCTGTTCTGGTCTTAGTCGGTTTTTTTTCTGGAGTTTGCATCAAGAAGACCACTAGGGGACGACTACGTAATTCTCGTTTAATCAAACGCTGTAAACCCCCCTCAATTTCGATCCGTACTCCTACCCAGTCAACCTCAGTTTCTCCATCTTTGATGCTAGAAAAGTCGCTCCAGCGATCGCTCAAAATTCTTTCAACCGTCCTGCTGACTAATTGTTGCAGCAAAGATTGCTCAACGGAAGTTACTACCCCTCGCAGGTGTAAGGCAGGAGCAGCAACTAATTTACCAGACCAGTCAATTGCCGCCGCTACAGTAACCACACCATCTTCAGCAAGCTGTTGTCTCTCTTTCATAACATTATCTTGCACAATTCCTGCACGGTCTACCAGTTCAATACCGGAGGGGACTTCTCCAGTAACACCAATGCTATTTTCCGTAAGTTCAATAATATTACCGTTTTTAATCACGACAATATTCTCTTCAGGAATACCCATCGCTTTTGCCATTCCTGCATGTTCAACTAACATCCTGTGTTCACCATGAACAGGTACAAAGAACTTGGGTCGGGTTAAATTAAGCATTAACTTGTGATCTTCCCTCGCACCGTGACCAGAAACATGAATTCCTTCCCGACGACCATAGATTACTTTTGCTCCCTGCATCATTAGACGGTCAATGGTATTAACCACACCGATGGTGTTACCAGGAATCGGATTGGCGGAGAAAACAATGGTATCTCCTTCTCTAACTCTAATCTGTCGATGCTCTCCTCGGGAAATACGGGTCATCGCGGCTAAAGTTTCCCCCTGGGAGCCAGTACTAAGAATTAAAACTTTGTTGTCTGGTAAGCGATTTACTGAACGCAGTGGCTCAAAAATATCATCACGACATTGGATATATCCCAACTTACGAGCATGAGCAATCACGTTGAGCATGGAGCGACCGACTACTGCTACTTTACGACCATGCTTCTGTGCCAAGTCTAAGATCATATTGACTCGATGTACCGAGGACGAAAAGGTGGTTACCATTAAACGCCCTGATGCTTGACCAAAAATACGATTCAGGTTGGGATACACTGAGCGCTCTGAGGGGGTGTGTCCTGGTACTTCAGCATTGGTAGAATCGCTCAACAGACACAATACGCCTTTTTCCCCATGTTCCGCTAGTTTTTGTAAGTCGTAGTGTTCCCCATCTACAGGAGTATGGTCAATTTTAAAGTCTCCTGTATGAATGATTACCCCAATGGGAGTATGGATGGCAACGCTAAAGCTATCGGCTATGGAGTGAGTGTTGCGAATATATTCAGCGCGGAAATGCTTCCCAATTTGCACAATATCCCTGGGAAGCACACTTTTAAGGGTAGTGCGATCGCTGACTCCTGCTTCTTCGAGTTTGTCGCTTAACAGTGACATTGCTAGTCGAGGGCCATAGATTACAGGTATATCAAACTGTTTGAGGTGATAGGCGATGCCACCAATGTGATCTTCATGACCATGGGTGACAATCATTCCTTTGATCCGATGGGAATTTTCTCTGAGGTAAGTCATGTCAGGCAGCACAATATTGATGCCGTGCATCTGATCTGAGGGAAAGCCCAATCCCGCATCTAGGAGAATAATTTCGTCTTCATATTCAAAGACACAGGTGTTTTTCCCAATCTCGTGCAATCCTCCCAAGGGAATAATTTTAACTGTTGACTTCTGATTTTTGGTAATTACTTTGTTCATGTGGTTGTGCTTTATTTGGTTATTCGCGCTTTTTTTATTTACTCAATAAAAACTGTAAAATTGCCTTAGAACATAGTTTTTTGTAGTGTCTTCTAAGAAATATAAAACTAATTTGCTTAATAATTTTTCTAAGCTTATCAATATTAGCTGTAAAAAATTTTATACTTGATCAACTGTGATCTTACTGACAACAATTTATGATTTTTGATGTAGTTCAAATTACTAGCATTACTAATGGAAATGAAAAATAATCAGTTTTTCTGCTCGCTTTTGATCTACTTACTTCTTTTGATTACCCGAAAAATAGTGGGTGTAAATGTATAAAATAGCTAGGTTAAATTAAGCTTAGCTCTTTTAAAACTATTTTTAAATTTTCTAGCAAATCTAATTGTAACTCACATAAAGGTGTCCGCAACTTTCCCATCTTCCATCCCTGTAAATTTAAGGCGGTTTTCACTGGAATTGGATTAGTAGTCATAAACAGAGATTTAAACAGCGGAAACAGCTTGAGTTGCATTGCCACAGCTTGCTGATTATCCCCCTTAACAAATGCTTCAATCATCGTCTGCATTTGCTTGCCTACTAAATGAGAAGCCACGCTAACTACCCCAGAACTTCCCACGGTCAACAAGGGTAATGTCAGGGCATCCTCACCTGAATAAATAGCAAAATTACTGGGCGTTAAACATCTAATTTTACATGCCTGCTCTACATTCCCACTAGCCTCTTTAATTGCAATAATATTATTTAATTGCGCCAGCTTGGCTACCGTTTCTGGCTCCAGGTTACATCCAGTCCGCCCTGGGACATTGTAAAGCATCATAGGCAACTCTGGAGCAGCTTCAGCGATCGCTTTAAAGTGCTGATACAGTCCTGCTTGAGGAGGCTTATTATAGTATGGTACCACCTGCAAAGAACCATCTAAGCCCAGTTTAGCAGCTTTGACCGTTGCGGCGATCGCTTCTGTGGTGGAATTTGAACCAGTGCCAGCAATTATCTTCGCCCGATGTCCTACGGCCTGCTTGACGACTTTAAACAACTCATATTCTTCTGCCCAACTTAAGGTCGGTGACTCTCCTGTCGTACCACAAATTACCAGGCTGTCGCTACCATTATCTACCAGATGTGTAGCCAATTCCTCTGCTACTGTGTAGTTGACACTATTATCATCAGCAAATGGTGTCACCATTGCCGTAATTACTCTACCAAAAGGTTCTTCTCGCATCTATTTCTATTTTATTTGACTCATCATTTACTTGTACTTGTTAAGTAACTAAATCTACTATTTAAACCCTAACTGCCGAATCAGGAACCCTTAATAAATTTTTTTCCACCAACAATTCTGCTATTTGAATAGCATTCAGAGCTGCGCCCTTACGAATTTGGTCGCCACAAAGCCATAATTCTAAACCGCAATCGTGAGAAATGTCTTGGCGAATCCTACCAACTAACACGGGATCTTGACCAGTTGCATCAATGGGCATCGGAAAATAATTGCTCTGCCAATCTTCAACTAGTTTTACTCCTGGTGCGGCAGCGATTAACTCTCTAGCTTGCGCTAAATCAAATGGCTGTTCAAACTCTAGATTGATTGTCTCTGAGTGAGCACGAAGAATTGGTACACGGACGCAGGTAGCACTAACTTTAATCTCTGGTGCGTTGAAAATCTTCCGCGTTTCATTGACCATTTTCATTTCTTCCTCGCAATATCCCTGATCATTGAGGGGAGAATTATGGGGAAACAAATTAAAAGCGATGGGGTAGGGTAATATTTCCGCTTGAGGCTGTTTACCGTCTAAAATATCTCTTGCTTGGATTTTAGCCTCTTCCATTGCCCTAGCTCCTGCGCCAGAGGCAGATTGATAGGTTGCCACAACCACACGCTTAATCGGCTGTACCTGATGTAAAGGATAAATCGCCACCCCCATCAGAATAGTCGTGCAGTTAGGATTGGCAATAATACCTTGGTGTTGAGCGGCAGCTTCAGGATTAATTTCGGGAACAATTAAAGGGACAGACTCATCCATCCGAAATGCGCTAGAGTTATCGATTACTACAGCTCCCGCTGCTACAGCTTTTTTCGCCCAGGCTTTGGAAGTAGAACCTCCCGCAGATGCCAAAACGATATCTACATCCTCAAAAGAACTATCGTTAACTGCTTCTACGGTTATTTCCTGACCCTGAAACATAACTTTACTACCCGCAGAACGAGGAGAAGCTAGCAATTTTAAGTTTTGCAGCGGAAACTTGCGCTCGGCAAGTAATTCTAGTAGCTCTTTGCCGACTGCTCCCGTTGCTCCTAAAACAGCCACATTAATGTCTTTAGACAATTATATTAACCTCCCTTTTTATTTGCTTGACGACTCGTGTTACCTTGAATTTATCTATGTTTAAGTCTTTTTATGTATCGTTAGTCTAAAATTTGAAATACGGACAATGCTAATTACCAGAAATTGCTTAAGCTTCAACAATCAAGATTCGTTAATAAACTTTGTTTTCTGATACGGGATTGATTGATTATTGGTAAATAGTATCACAATGTCTTAATTATTGTGAATGCGCTGTGGCTGCCAAGTTTCTGGTCGGCAACATTAATCAACATTGTAATCTGTTTAATGTAAGCTCATTAAAGATTATGTGTTGCAATTTTATCTACCAAGCCGTCCTGTAAGAACGACAAAGGGTTATGCCGACATGTGTCCAGACTCAGTTATTTGGTGAGTAGATGAGTAGTACGCACACGATAGTCAGAAAAAATGTAGCCAACCCAACAGATATACTATTATGACTATTGGCTCTTAGGAAAAAACTGTTAAAAATTGTTTTAGTTAACTATTAAGTTCAGCGTCTGGCTAGATCTTTAATTCCAGAAATTTAAGAACTAAGGCGTTGCTAGTTTTAACTTTAGTTTAAGTTAATTTCCACCTAGATCCACCATAAAATTAATTAAGTAGTTTTGAGATATTACCATCGATGAAAGTAACCCAGGAGAGACTTCCTGAAAGTCAAGTTGGTTTAAATATAGAAATTCCCCCAGAAGCATCTCGCAGTGCCTATGAAAAAATGGTGCAAAACCTGGCTCGTTCCAGCAACATTCCTGGGTTTCGTAAAGGGAAAGCACCGCGCCGAGTTTTATTACAGAGAATTGGCAATGAGCGGATCAAAGCTGCTGCTTTGGAAGAATTGATTCAGAAATCTTTACAAGATGCGATTGAACAGGAATCAATTGAGGCTTTGGGACAACCTAATTTGCGTTCTAACTTTGATGAACTCTTAGGGCAGTATAATCCTGGAGATGCTCTAAGTTTTTCGATCGCCGTAGATGTTCCTCCGACATTAGAGCTAGCAGACTATAGTAACTTAAGCGTTACAGCAGAAGAAATAGTCTATCAACCTGAGAAAGTAGACGAATTTATCGAGCAGCGTCAAGCACAAAAAGCCGATTTAGTTCCCGTAGAAGATCGTGCCGCAGAAATGGGCGACGTAGCGTTTGTTGATTTTAAGGGCACTCTCACTGGCGAAGGAGAAGAGGGCAAAGAAATTGAAGGAGGTAGCGCCACTAATTTCCAAGTAGAGATAGCCGAAGGAAAGCTGATTCCTGGCATGGTGGAAGGTATTGTTGGCATGAAGCCAGAGGAAACCAAAGATGTCGAAGTTACTTTTCCCGAAGACTATCCCCAGGAAGATTTAGCAGGTAAGCCAGCGGTGTTTACTATTACTCTGAATGAACTAAAAACTAAGGAATTGCCAGAATTAGATGACGATTTCGCTCAAGAGGTCAGTGATGATGAGTTTGAAACCTTTGCTGCTTATAAAGAGTCTTTAGAAAAACAGTTTAAAGAACAAGCAGAAGAACAAACCAATAGTAACATTAATGCAGCGATCGCTTCATTGCTATTAGAACAAAACACTGTAGATTTACCTGAATCCTTAATTCAAGAAGAAGTTACTAACGTCTTAACTAAAACTTTGATGCAGATGCAGCAGATGGGATTGGACGTAAGACAATTGTTTACTTCTGATAATGTTCCCATGTTGCGGGATAACGCTCGTCCAGAGGCAGTAACGAATTTACAAAAATCATTGATCATTAATGAAATTGCCAAAAAAGAAGGTTTAGAACCAGACGAAGCCGCAATTAACGCTAAAATCGAGGAAATTAGACCCCAGCTTACAGGTCAAGAAGTAGATGAAGACCGCTTGCTAGAGATGGTTACCAATGATTTATTAAGCGAAAATACCTATAAGTTCCTGCGCTCAAAAGCTAAGATCGAACTTGTTCCTGAAGGTTCACTCGCAGAATCGGCAGAAGATTCTGAAGATACTGATTCTGATGATTCTGAAGTAGAAACAGCCGAAGTAGAAGTGGTTGCTGATTCTGAATAGGAGGGTATATTTGGTAAGGAGGGATTGGAGCCAAAGACTCGGCAATTTAAAGTTTTAAGTTTTAAATTTTAAATTTAATTTATTCTGCCCTGACTCAATGGCTCTTATCACCTGTAAACTGGACGCGGTTTGAGCGTGTAATATAAGTCCGAGACAACTCTGACTATTTGTTAGCAAACTTGATCCTCTTCTACTGATCAAATCAGTTGAGTCATAATAAGAATAGAACTATCTGCAACAAGTTTTAATTGTAGTCAAGCAGATTAACATTTAAATATATAAATAGTGACAAGCAGAAATCTATGCTGGAATCGTATTCGCCCTATGGCTTTCTCGTTAGCAAAAACATGCCCCAGATAAGCTCAGTGCATACAGAGGGGAACGTTGTACCAATGGTGGTCGAACAGTCGGGCATCGGAGAACGTGCTTTTGATATTTATTCTCGTCTGCTGCGGGAGCGTATTATTTTCCTGGGTACGCCTATTGATGACAAAGTGGCTGATTCCGTTGTAGCTCAGTTACTATATCTGGAAGCAGAAGACCCTGAAAAAGATATTCAAATTTATATCAATTCTCCTGGTGGTTCTGTCTATTCAGGCATGGCAATGTATGACACTATGCAGCAAATTCAACCAGATGTGGTAACAATTTGTTATGGTATTGCTGCTAGTATGGGAGCTTTTCTCTTATCTGGCGGAACAAAAGGCAAGCGCATGGCTTTACCAAGTTCGCGGATCATGATTCACCAGCCTTTAGGTGGTGCCCAAGGACAGGCTACTGATATTGAAATTCAAGCCAAAGAAATCTTGTATATCAAGCAAAGGTTGAATGAATTGATTGCAGGACATACTGGTCAACCGTTTGATAAAATAGCTGCCGATACGGAAAGAGATTTCTATATGTCCTCAGAGGACGCTGTGGAATATGGCTTAATTGATACAGTTATCACCAAGTCGAACGCGACACACTCACCTACTACCTAAAATTGCTCTATTAGTACGAGGTCTATATGTCTAAATACGACTCCCATCTAAAATGTTCGTTTTGCGGAAAATCTCAAGAGCAGGTAAGAAAGCTTATCGCTGGCCCTGGGGTTTATATTTGTGATGAATGTGTCGAACTGTGTAACGAAATTCTAGATGAGGAGTTGATTGAAGATGGTGCAGTAGTATCTTCTGCTGCTGTATCCAATAGTTCTGATACTAAGGTACCTAAGAAGCGTCATAAAAAGTCGGGGGGCATTTCTTTTGGTGATATTCCCAAACCGATAGAAATTAAAAAGTGTTTGGATGAGCATGTTATTGGTCAGGAAGAAGCGAAAAAAGTCCTTTCCGTTGGGGTGTACAATCATTACAAACGTCTGAGCATAACGAATAAGGGAAAAGACGGAGAAGATCCTGTTGAACTACAGAAATCTAATGTGTTGTTGATTGGCCCTACTGGTTGCGGGAAAACTCTCTTGGCTCAAACTCTGGCTAAAGTGCTGCAAGTTCCTTTTGCAGTGGCAGATGCTACCACACTGACGGAAGCCGGTTATGTGGGGGAAGATGTGGAGAACATTCTCCTGCGACTATTGCAAGTTGCTGATTTAGACGTGGAAGAAGCCCAAAGAGGAATTATCTACATCGACGAAATCGATAAAATTGCGCGTAAAAGTGAAAATGCTTCGATTACTCGTGATGTTTCAGGGGAAGGGGTACAGCAAGCACTGCTAAAAATGTTAGAGGGAACGGTGGCTAATGTTCCACCCCAGGGTGGACGTAAGCATCCCTACCAGGACTGTATTCAAATTGATACCAAAAATATTCTGTTTATCTGCGGTGGTGCCTTCGTTGGTTTAGACAAGGTAGTGGAACGTCGCATGGGTAAAAAGTCTATTGGCTTTATCCAGAAAGGCGATAAATCTACAGCCAAAGAAAAACGTACCGCCGATATCTTGCAAAAACTGGAGTTAGATGATCTCGTCAAGTTCGGTATGATTCCTGAATTTGTGGGACGAATTCCTGTAACCGCTGCCCTGGAATCATTGGACGAAGAAGCTTTAGTACAAATTCTAACTCAACCCCGTAACGCCATTGTCAAGCAGTATCAGAAGCTCCTGAGAATGGATAACATTGAGCTTGAGTTTACTGAAGGTGCGATTAAAGCCCTGGCTAAGGAGGCATATCGTCGTAAAACTGGAGCCAGAGCACTACGAGGTATTGTTGAAGAATTGATGTTAGATGTGATGTATGAAATTCCCTCCCGTGAGGATGTTCATAAATGTACGATTACCCAGGAGATGGTAGAGAAGCGTTCTACTGCGGAATTAATTGTGCATCCTGCGTCCTATCGTAAGCCAGAGTCAGCTTAATCAAGCATACTGTTGTACGCTTAGTGTGAATTAGTTTTAATGAAATTGCCAGATTTAGACCTTACAACTATAGACCGTATAGTAGAAATGGCATGGGAAGATCGCACGCCCTTTGCTGCTATTGAAGCCCAGTTTGGGTTAAAAGAGAAAGAAGTTATTGCTTTGATGCGCCGAGAAATGAAAAACTCTAGCTTTAAAATGTGGCGTAAGCGAGTCACAGGGCGTAAGACTAAGCATTTAGCAAAAAGAGAGTTCATTGAAGGTAGATTTCGCTGTAAGGAGCAGAAATAGCAGTTAACAGTACCACCAGGGCATAATATCAACAGTCATAAATATTTGAGGCTTGGTAATGGCAATTAAGCAAAGATCAACAGCTAAAGTTATCGGAACTTACTTGGTGTTATGTGCGATCGCTTTTTTGATGTTGTTTCCCCTATTGTGGCTAATTGGGACTTCCTTCAAATCTTCTGGGGAAGATATTTTTACTTTTCCCCCTCAGATATTCCCCAGCCAGCCCACCTTTGATAACTTTACTACTGTCTGGGATGCCTATCCTTTTGGACTGTATTTATACAATAGTGCGGTCGTTGCTTTTCTGGCAGTGGGATTAAATTTGCTGTTGTGTTCCTTGGCTGCCTATCCTCTTGCTAGACTGGATTTTCGAGGACGGGAGTTTATTTTCGCTCTAGTTTTAGCAACGATCATGATCCCTTTCCAGATTGTCATGATTCCGCTATATATTATGGCGGTTAATCTGGGATTGAGAAATACTTATTTGGGAATTGTTTTGCCTAATCTTACGTCAGCATTTGGCATTTTTTTACTCAGACAAGCCTTAAAAGCTGTTCCCTGGGAATTGGAAGAAGCTGCCCGCATTGATGGTTGTTCGGAATTAGGTATCTGGTGGAATATCATGATTCCGGCGATTCGCCCTGCTCTATTTACTCTGGCTATCTTTGTTTTTATTGGCTCTTGGAGTGATTTTCTTTGGCCCTTAATTGTCTTAGATGATCCTAACTATTACACTTTGCCATTAGCTGTAGCTAATCTGGCAGATTCTTTCTCTCTCGACTGGAGACTGGTGGCGGCGGGTTCAGTTATTTCTATCGCACCTATTTTGCTCTTATTTCTCTTCTTGCAAAGATATATCGTGCCAACGGATGTTGGAAGTGGAGTGAAGGGATAGTTGATGCATTAACCAAAACATCCCCTAAAATGCGCTCGCTTTTATATCTGCCAAGAATAAGATTACATGAATTTTGTTTTATTGAGATCGAGTGCTTTCGTGAGAAATGCGCGCAAAATTGTGAAAAAGCAGCCTCCACTGGAATTTAATTAATAAGATAAAATAAGAGACAGCTAGACTTTATTGGTTTATTTGCTTGAAAATAATGCAAAATACACGCTTTAATCAAATTTTAGAAATGATTGACAATCTTTCTTTTGATGAACAAGAAGATTTAATTAATATTGCGCGACATAGACAAATTGAGCAACGAAGAGAAGAAATAGCGACAAACATTATTAAGGCTGATCAAGAATATCAGCAAGATGAGGTTTTTCGCGGAACAGTTGATGATCTCATTACTGAACTCAATAAATGATAGCTTTAGTTTTCAGCTCATCATTCAAACGCGCTTTTAAGACAAGTATCAAACGGCGACCAGATTTAAAACCGAAAATTGAAGCAAAATTAAGGTTATTAGCAAACGATCCCTACGATCCAATTTTACGAACTCATAAACTCAAAGGGAAACTATCAAGGGCTTGGGCTTGTTCAGTAGAATATGATTGTCGTATAGTCTTCAGTTTTAAAAAAAATCAAGAGACAAACGTTGAAGAAATTATCTTGATTGATATAGGTAGTCACGATGAAGTATATTGAAGCGATCGCTTTTCTAACAAAGCCCTGTCAGAGAATTTCTAGCACAATCGATTAAAATTGGAGACATAGCCAATAGATGGCTGAATCAAATTTCCTACCGAGTAACAAAAATTAGGATAGATTAATTAATAATGGCAATCAATTTAAGCAAAGGAGAAAGAATTTCTCTGGAAAAAGTAGCCCCTGGACTAGTAGAGATTTTCATTGGCTTAGGCTGGGACATCAACGCTACTGACACTGGAGGAGATTTTGATATCGATGCTTCAATTTTTCTTTTAGACAGTAATGAAAAGCTGATTTCAGATCAACACTTCATTTTTTACAATAATAAAACTAGCCCAGATCCCGATCAATCTATTCAACAAAGGGGCGATAATCGAACTGGTGCAGGGGAAGGAGACGATGAGATTATTGACGTTAATCTAACAACTGTTCCCTCAGAAGTAGCAAAAATGGCACTCACAGTAACTATTCATGAAGCTGAAAAACGGCAGCAGAACTTTGGTCAGGTGAGTAATGCTTTTGTGAGGATTGTTAACTGCGAAAATGAAGAGGAAATTATTCGCTACGACTTAACGGAAGACTTTTCGGTGGAAACCGCCCTAATTATGGCAGAACTATATCGTAAGGATGGAGAATGGCGCATGAATGCTGTTGGTGCGGGTTATGAAGGGGGATTAGAGGCTTTAGTAGAAAGGTATCAGAATTGACAAGTAACGAGTAACAAGTAGCAAGTAACAGTCAACATTTAGAGACAAGGCATACCTTGTCTGTACAGTAGTTAGTAGTTAAAAAAGATGGCAGTTAATCTCAGTAAAGGACAGCGTATATCTTTAGAAAAAGTTGCTCCAGGATTAAACGAGGCGTTTGTGGGTTTAGGTTGGGACACCAACATCACAGACACAGGGGAAGATTTTGATATTGATGCCTCAGTGTTTTTGTTAGATAGCAACGAGAAATTGATTTCTGATAGTCATTTCATTTTTTATAACAATCTTACTAGTCCCGACCCCAATAAGTCCGTGGAACATCTGGGAGATAATCGCACTGGTGCAGGAGAAGGAGACGACGAGGTAATCAAAGTCAATCTGAAACAAGTTCCTCCCGATGTAAATAAGATTGTGATGACAGTGACTATTCATGAAGCTGAACAACGTCAACAAAATTTTGGTCAAGTGCAAAATGCCTTTGTGCGGGTAGTAGATGCCAAAGCGAAAAAAGAGGTCGTTAGATATGATCTTTCTGAAGATTTTTCCATTGAAACTGCCCTGATTATGGCAGAACTATATCGTAAAGATGGAGAATGGAGAGTTAACGCTGTTGGTGCGGGTTATCAAGGTGGCTTAGAAGCATTATTAAACCGCTATCAATGAACTAAGTAGCAAGTAACAAGTAACAAGTAGCAATTGCAGCCGATAAATTAACTACTTTAGAGACATTAAACTTTATTAAACTAATGGCAATTAACCTTAAAAAAGGACAGCGGATCTCATTAACTAAAGAAGATCCGAGTCTGAAGCAAATCATGTGTGGTCTAGGCTGGGATGTTGCGCCCAAGTCGGGCGGTTTTTTTGGTGGCAACAAACAGTTTGACCTGGACTCTTCCGTACTTTGCCTAGATGCAGAAAAGAAATTGCGCGATGTTAAAGATATAATCTACTTTGGTAATTTAAGACATAGCTCTAGTGCGATCGCTCACCAAGGAGATAACTTGACTGGTGCAGGGGAAGGAGACGATGAGGTCATTAACATTGATCTGCCCTTAATTCCTGCTGATATTTCCTATCTAGTATTTGCAATCAACATCTATAAGTGTAATCAGCGTCGTCAAGACTTTGGCATGGTAGAAAATGCTTTTGTCCGTCTAGTGAACCGCGCCAACAACAAAGAACTAGCTCGTTATAATCTTTCAGGTAGTGAATATCAAGGCATGACGGGGATGATCTTGGCAGAACTTTACCGTCATAATGATGAATGGAAAATGGCAGCCGTGGGTAATGGATTTAAAATAGCTACTCTGGCTGATATCGCGAAGATCTATACTTGAGTAGTAAGTAGATAATTAGATCTGGCTGCAAATTAATCAAGACGGTAGCCACAATTTAAAACATAGTAAACATCAAAATCAGTGTCTTGGATTACACTTAAGACGACTAAAGCTCGCTGGGAGGCAGAGTTGATGCAGCAAATATTGAATGCCTATGATATTCCTTGTCGCGTTCTCGATATTGGTGCAGGGATTTATTGCGGTGATGGAAGCCAGGCAGCAATCCAGGTAAGATCCAAGGATCAGTGGACAGCATTATTACTTTTAAGCCCTCCCGAAGATAATCCAGAAATAAGTTAAAGTCCTATAAAAAAAATCTAAATTATGTCTTCTTTATTTGATTGGTTTGCCAATATTAGAAAAACTGAAACCCCAATCCAGAAACAGCAGGAGCGAGAAATCGCTGATGGATTGTGGACTAAGTGCAACTCCTGTGGTGCGGTAGCATACACCAAAGATCTCCAGGCTAATCAACTAGTTTGTCCCGAGTGTGATTATCATAATCGAGTTGATAGCGACGAAAGAATTAAGCAACTAATCGATGCTAATACTTGGAAGCCTCTAGATGAAAATATCCATCCGCTAGATCCACTCCAATTTCGCGATCGCAAGGACTATCATGTCAGACTACAAGACTATCAAGCAAAAACAGGTTTAGTCGATGCAGTCAAGACGGGAACAGGTTTAATTGATGGCTTACCCTTGGCTTTGGGAGTAATGGATTTTCGCTTTATGGGAGGCAGCATGGGTTCTGTAGTTGGCGAAAAACTCTGTCGTTTGATCGAACATGCCACCGCCGAACAGTTTCCCGTAGTTATTGTCTGTGCTTCTGGTGGTGCTAGGATGCAAGAAGGTCTGTTTAGCTTGATGCAAATGGCGAAAATTTCAGGTGCTTTGCAGCGTCATCAAGCAGCCAAACTACTTTATATTCCTATACTAGCTCATCCTACTATGGGGGGAGTCACCGCTAGCTTTGCCATGCTAGGAGATATTATTATTGCTGAACCCAAAGCGACTATTGGTTTTGCAGGAAGGCGAGTAATTGAACAGACTCTGCGAGAGAAATTACCAGACGGATTCCAAACTTCCGAATATCTGTTGGAACATGGTTTCGTAGATACAATTGTGCCTCGCACTCAACTGAAAAAGACTTTGGCACAGTTAATTAGTATGCATCAACCTTTTTACTCTCTAATGTCTCCTTTAAAAGAAAATAACCATCATACAGAATTAAGTGAGACTGTCTGAGCAATATTTTGAGCAATATTTAGTTAAATTATTTATCTTGACCAATGTTATCCATTTTGAAACAGCCATTGACTAAAGCCCTAATCTTGTCTGTGGCAGTTCCCTTGATTTTCTCTTCTCAACCCTTCAAAGCTAATGCCATGCCTTTAACCCAAACCGAAATTGACCAAAAAATCCAAGCTGTACCTCAATGGCAACAGCAAGAGCAAACTATCACTCGCACCTTTAAGTTCAAAAATTTTGTTGAAGCGATCGCTTTTGTCAATCAACTAGTTGAACCAGCCGAAGCAGCAGGACATCATCCAGATATTGCTATTTCTTATAACAAAGTGACTCTCTCTCTAACCACTCATGATGCAGGAGGGCTAACTCAAATGGACTTTGATTTGGCTCAAACTATTTCTGAATTAGCTAATTAAAATATCCTAGGATCGTAGGTATGTTAATCCTTACGGATTATCTTTTAATTACAAGCTGTAGGTAAAAGCTATATTTTTTATGCAGCAGTTTTTTGCTCGAAATCCACAATATTTTTTCAATCCTCTGAAGAAACTGATCTCAGGCTTATGTATTGCTTGTTTTTCAGCCAATTCTACTTCTGCTAGCATCGTCATTCAAGAAGCGGAAATTTATAAAACTAGTAATCAGGTGGAGATCAATTTTGGTAGAAAACCTGATTGGTACGAAGCAAAACCTGGCGATCGCCTTGTCCCCAGAGATTCAGTACGTACTGGGGCTAATTCTCGCGCTGATATCTTGTTTAACGACGGTTCACTGGTGAGAACAGGCGCAGGAACGACATTTCGCTTTCCTCCAGGGAAACGTAGATTTGAATTAACTAGCGGTGCAGCCTTGATCATGATTCGCCCAGAACAAGGAAAAAGCACAATTAATACCCCTGAAGCCAAGGTGGTTTCCCAGGGAACAGCTTTGTTTGTGCAACATAATCCTGAGAGTAATTCCTCTCTCATTGGCGTATTAACTAACAGTCCTGCGGGTTTAGTTGAAGTATCTAGTGCCGATGGTAAGGTCACTCTCCAGTTGCAAGCTGGTCAATTCGTTTCCATTGTTCAAGGAGTTGTGGGTTTAGTAGAACATTTTGTTTTGCCGATGTTTTATGAAACGGTGGAACTAGCAGCCGGTTTAGGTATGAAACCACAAGAGATGGAAGCCCTGCTGGCTAAAGAACCGACTGAAGTACAAACTACCATCAGAGCCGTACAAGCTGAAGCAATTGATCCTTTACAAAATCAGTTAGCCTGGTTGCAAGGTTTTTGCCAACTCAGGATTGAAACAGAAAATATATCACCTTTACTACAGCTTTTGGGCATCAGAGCATCGGGTACTCAGCTCAATCTAGAAATACCCGATACAGACTTATTAGTAATTCCCTTCCGTTCCCTAGATGGACTAACCTGGCTAGGAGAATATTGCCAAGAAAGTCAAACTCTTCCAGGATTAGAACCAGATCGTCAACCGCCCAAAAACTAAAATTTTTAATTAAAATTTTTGCCAGAGTGTAACAAGATTTACTTAAACGTTACAGATTATTACTTTGTTTTTTATAAAGAAGACTATGGTATCGGTAATCTCGTATCTTTATTGATGACGGCGACATTCGATGTATCCGTCACCAAAATTAAAAACTAAATTTGTTGTCAATTAATTTAAGGAGAGCTCAATGCTTGACGCTTTTTCCAGAGCAGTAGTAAGTGCAGATAGCAAAACTGCTTGTATCGGTGGTTCAGAACTAGAATCTCTAAAAACATTTATTTCTGAAGGAAACAAACGTTTAGACGCTGTCAACGTAATTGCTGGTAATGCTAGCTGTATCGTATCTGACGCTGTTGCAGGTATGATTTGTGAAAACCAAGGTTTGATCCAAGCTGGTGGTAATTGCTACCCTAACCGTCGTATGGCTGCTTGCTTACGCGATGGCGAAATTATTTTACGTTATATCACATATGCTGTTCTTTCTGGCGATGCTTCTGTACTAGAAGATCGTTGTCTTAATGGCTTGAAAGAAACTTACACTGCTCTTGGTGTACCTCTTCAGTCCACTGGCCGTGCAGTTGGTATTATGAAGGCTGCTTCTCTAGCTCACATCAACGGTACTAACTCTGAAGGTCAAGCTGGTGGTAGATACAAAAAAAACGAAATGGCTCAAGGAGATTGTTCTGCTATTACTTCCGAAGCAGGCAGCTACTTTGATCGTGTAATTTCTGCTCTTAGCTAGAAATACCCTCTGATTTAGCCAATAATCGCAATAAATTGGTGAGAAGTGTGCCCATTGCCACTTTTATAATAAGCAAACCAGGAGATACCCAAAATTATGAAATCTGTTGTAACTACAGTTGTTACTGCTGCCGATGCTGCAGGACGCTTTCCCTCTACTTCTGATCTAGAGTCAGTTCAAGGTAGTCTTCAACGTGCAGCTGCTCGTATGGAAGCTGCTGAAAAGCTAGCTAGCAACATCGATAACGTTGCTCAAGAAGCTTATGATGCTTGTATCAAAAAGTATTCCTACCTAAACAACGAAGGTGAAGCTAACTCTACTGATACTTTCAAAAGCAAATGTCTTCGTGACATTAAGCACTACATGCGCTTAATCAACTACTGTCTTGTAGTTGGTGGTACTGGTCCTTTGGACGAATGGGGTATTGCTGGACAACGTGAAGTATATCGTTCTTTGCAACTTCCTACTGCTCCTTACGTCGAAGCGTTAAGCTTTGCACGTAATCGTGGTTGCGCTCCTCGCGATATGTCTGCTCAAGCTTTAGTTGAATATAATTCTCTTCTAGACTATGTAATCAACTCTCTTTCTTAAGAAGCTGATTAAAAGTTTAACTTTCATAACAAGCAGATAACATTTCTGTTTAAACAATGGGGGCTTTAGGTCTGTTGCTATGACTTTAGTAGGTTTTGGTATCAGTCTTAAAGCTCCTATTTTGCTATTGGTGAATATATTATTAACTACAGTAAGCTATTATCTTTGGCGTGACCGATACATAAGAATTGATCAACAATTACCAAATTTACAATGACCATAGACGCTTTATTTGAAAAACTGAAGCATCCGAATCCTAATTTGCGTAAGCAGGCGATGCGGGAGATAGCCGAAGCTAGAAATGAGAATACTATTCCCCGTTTAATGAGCATTCTCAATCAGGAAGATGTAACTTATAGGAGAGCAGCAGTAAAAACTCTGGGGGTAATTGGTGAAGAAGTTGTTCCTCCCGTAGTAGATTCCCTGCTGAATAGTGACAACCCGACAGTTCGTTCTAGCTGTGCTAAGGTGCTGGCTCAAATCGCAGTCAATTATCCAGATGTACCAATGCCACAAGCGGGAATTAAGGGATTAAAACAAGCATTAAACGATCCTAACCCTGTAGTAAATATACCGGCGGTGATGACCTTGGGAGAAATTGGCTCTCCCGTATTTGATCTGTTGGTGGAAACTCTCAATACCACAGGAAACATTGCAGTGCAGGTGGCAATTCTCAATGCCCTTGGCTCAATGGGTGATTCTAGAGGGGTAGAAGTATTAACTAATCTCAGTCAAGACAAGTCTGCCGATCCTTATCTTCAGGAATCAGCCGCTAGTGCCTTATCTCGTTTAGAGATGGTCATGAAATATAACACCAGATAACTCAAATCCAACTTAAATTAGCTAGTAAAGTTATCTTTAAATTAATGACTCCAATATGTCCAACATGTTCAACAATCAACCGACATTGCAGCTTTCTCATAGCGAAGCAGATGAACTTATAGCTAAAGTTAATCGGCAAATTGCTCAAGGAACTTTTGATAACCAAGACCAACAACTTATCAAGCAAATGGTTGAGTGTTTAGGGGATACCAGAGGCTTAACGAGGCTAGCTTATGCCGAAGCACTAGGGAGAGTAGGAAAATCAGCAGTTAAGCTATTGATAGAGGCTTTATTACATCATTCCAATGTAGTTGTCAGGAGGGCAGCAGCCAAGACTCTTGCCCTAATCGAAGATCCTCAAGCTGTGTCTCCTCTAATTCAGGCTCTGCTTAATGATGAAGATACGGTAGTCCAGAGTTCTTCCGTTGGCGCACTAGCTAATATCGGAGAACCCTCAGTTACACCTCTGTTAGAAATATTAGCCTCAACCGATGCTACGGAAAGCCATAAAGGTCATACTGCTTGGGCGTTAGCATTTATTGGTGTCAAGGCAAAGGATAAACTATATGCTGCTTATGACTCAGATTCCCCTGAAGTTCGTGCCGCCGTAGTGGGTGCGATCGCCAAAATAGTCGAAGAGGAAAATGTTAACGAGACTCAAGCATTCAATTTGTTGCTGGAATCTTTACAAGACCCTGCTCCTAACGTCAGGAGTGAGGCTGCAGCAGTATTAGGCAACTTAAGATATCAGCCAGCGATTCCTGTCCTAACTGAATTACTTAATCACCCTGAAGGAGAAACTCGCAAATCAGCAGCTTTATCCCTGATGAAAATTAGCGATCGCCGTTCTGTTAAACCATTACAAGCAGCCCTAGCCCAAGAAACTGACGCAGGAATCAAAAAAGCGATTACTCTAGCTATTTCGATGTTAGACAGACAATCTGAAGCAGACGATTGGTAGTAGGGCTATCAACTGAAAGTTAACTGGGATTACGTGAACCGTAGCCGACTAATCTAACTTCTCTAACTTCTGTAAGATCAATTAAAATTTGTTACTTCTGGCAAACCAGCCAGCGACAGCGGCAATGATAATAAAAGCTGTTTGTCGCCAATTCTTAAGTTCGCCAAACTTTTCA
>CBDUCX010000050.1:0-21714 GCA_965365755.1 uncultured Pleurocapsa sp. | reverse complement strand
GGTACTATTATTGGGAGTTCGGAGTTTGGAGTTCGGAGTTCGGAGTTCGGAGTTCGGAGTTGCTTACTCTTTAACTTCCTGTTCCCACCATTGTTCGGCTAAAGTGCTGATTTGCTCTAATTCTTGAGCAGAAATTCGCTTAAGATGGCTCAAAACTAAGTTCATTCTGCCCTGGGATTTTAGTTGGTCACGGTGACGGTTTAAAAAATCCCAATAAAAGAAATTGAAGGGGCAGGCTTGATCTCCCGTGCGATCGCTTTTATTGTATTGGCAAGTACCACAGTAATCGCTCATTTTGTTGATATAGTTAGCAGAGGCAGCATAGGGTTTAGAGGCTAACAAACCACCATCAGCAAACTGACCCATGCCTAAGACATTAGTTTGCATTACCCAGTCGTAAGCGTCAATAAAGGCGCTATGAAACCAGTTTTTGATCGCCTGGGGGGAAATTCCTGCAATCAGGGCAAAATTATTTAACACCATCAGTCTTTGAATATGATGACCATATCCCGTATCTTCCACCTGGGTTAAAGTTTGATGTAAACAGTTCATTTCAGCTTTACTGGCATCCCAATAAAACTCTGGTAAAGGTCGATCATGATTAAACCAATTACTCTGGCTGTATTCTTCGCTTTGGTGATAGTAAATCCCGTGCATGTACTCTCGCCAACCCATCACTTGACGAATAAAACCTTCAACGCTGTTGAGGGGTAATTCCTGTTGATAGTAAGCCGTTTCAATGGCATCAATAACTTCCATCGGCTCAAGTAAACCAAGATTGAGATAAGGAGAAATTAAACCATGCCACATCGTATATTCTCCTGTAATCATGGCATCTTGGTATGTCCCAAACTGGGGTAAACTTGACTGCACAAAATGAGTTAAAACCTGTTGAGCTTGTGTTCTCGTGACTCCCCAGTTAAAAGGCTCGATTTTGCCGTAGTTAGAAAACTTTTCTTGCTTAACCCAGGCAATTACTTCCTCTGTAATCTTATCTGGGGCAAAAATAAGGGGTTCAGGAGTTTGCAGACTCTTCTTGGGAGGTTTGCGGTTTTGTTTGTCGTAATTCCATTTACCCCCCACAGGCTTCTGACCATCGAGCAAAACATTAAATCGCCTTCTGCCCTCCCGATAGAAATCCTCCATTAAGAGTCGTTTACGAGATTTTGTCCAAGAGATAAACTCGTCTCCAGTCCAGAGGAAATGATTATCAGGCAAAAACTTGACCTGACAATTTAAATCCAGACTTTTAATCAACTTGAAGAAAGGGCGATCGCAAGGAGTAGTAATCTGTAATTCCGTAATTTGATGCTGCTCGATCCAGTTTGCTAAAGGCGTTAAAAAATCCGCAGCAATTTCATAAGTCACCAGCCAATTATCGACCCTTAACTCTTCGGCAAAATGGCGCATTGCTGACCAAACTAAAACCAACTTTTGCTGATGATAGGGACGTTGTTTAACATAGTTACTAGACTCGATCAAGATTACTGGCGTTTGCTGTCGATGATCTTGATTATTCTGCAAAGTTAACTGTTTCTTGGTTAGGCGATCGCCTAAAATCCAGATTCCAACTGTCATAGATTATTATTGATTACTTAAATCTAATAAGAAATTTATCTCAACTAAGCCAATTTATAAAATATGAATCTAGTCGAAAGTTTTAAAATGGCAACTGCTACCCTAGTGGCGAACAAGATGCGCAGTAGCCTCACCATGTTGGGTATTATTATTGGCAATGCTTCGGTAATTGCCATGGTAGGCATCGGAGAAGGAACACAAAACCTGGCTTCAGAACAGTTTGAATCCCTTGGCCCTAATGTTATTTTCGTGGTTCCAGGTTCCGAAGAAGAACGACGCACCACCTTTAACCGTCCCAAAACTTTAGTTTGGTCAGATGCGATCGCGATCGCCGAACAAGTACCTACTGTCAAAGAAGTTGCTCCCCAAATTACAGCCAATCAATTAATCACCTATCGTAATAGTAACGCCAACGAACAGGTCGTTGGTACTACCCCCGAATACTTAACCGTAAGAAGTTTTGAAGTAGCACAGGGCAGATTTTTTAGTGATGTTGATCTTAAACGTAATCAACGGGTTGTTGTCTTAGGTTCGGAAATGGCCGAGAAGTTTTTTCCCCGACAAAATCCTCTGGGTCAGAAAATCAGAGTTAAAAATATTAACCTAGAGGTGATTGGAGTTTTGGAGGCAAAAGGGGCATTTCTGGGCAATAATCAAGACCGCACTGTCTATGTTCCCCTGACAACCATGTCGAGTCAGATCGTTGGCAATACCTCTCCCTATGGCATGGGAATCGGCTTTATCTCTATTGCAGCCAAGGATGAAAATAGTATTCGTGCTGCCAAACTACAAATCGAAAATCTGCTGCGTCTACGGCACAAAATTACTGGTGAAGATGACTTTAGCGTTCGTACCCAAAAAGATGTCCTCTCAATTGTCGGCACCATTACCAGTGGTTTAACTGTACTGCTTACTGCGATCGCAGGTATCTCACTTCTTGTAGGCGGTATCGGTGTGATGAATATTATGTTGGTGGCGGTCACAGAAAGAACTCAAGAAATCGGTCTACGTAAGGCAATTGGTGCTAAATCAGGAGATATCCTCTGGCAATTTCTCATTGAAGCGACGATTCTCTCTATTTCTGGCGGTGCAATTGGCACCATAGTAGGAATTACAGGGATTATGATTGTCGGCGCGGTTTCTCCTTTAGCACCCACTATTTCCCCCATAGCTATTATCTTGGCAGTAGGAGTTTCTGGTGCGATCGGTCTTTCCTTTGGCGTTTTCCCTGCTCAAGCCGCAGCTAAGCTCGATCCAATTGTTGCTTTGAGAAGCGCCTAAGCCATGTTTTATTCCAGGAAAAATTTGAGTACAAAACTGTTAACATAATCGCAGAATATGCTTTTTTGTCCCTATTTGTTCAATAGGATTAATATTTTTAGCGGAAATACTGTTGCTACTGTCAACCAATGTTGACATCCTCGAAAAGTGTATTGATCTATACAGAAATGTATAAAATCTAATTTTAGGTCCTAAAGAGATGCAAAAAGAACCCTAGTACTGCTAATGTTAAAAGGGTCAATCTAAAAGGTTAACCTAAAGAGTTAATTTGTATTTAATAATTCTAATATTTTTAAGATATCAATCGCTGTTGTAGCTTTACCTGGATAATAATCTCATAACCATAAATAATGAATCATGCAAATCCGATCTTAGCGAAGACAGAAATAATTAAGCAATTGGGTTACTTTCCCGCATTCTTGATCCCTGCAATCAACTCATCTTTAATTTATCGCAGCCTAGTTCAGCAAACATTGTTTGCCTATATTAATAATCCTTTGCCTGCTAGATTCAAAGAAAAGCTGTTTGTGATTCTCTCTCGCTACTTTGGCATTAGTTATTTTACTATTTGTCATAGCTGTACTTTGCGATCGCTAGGAGTCTCCACCACCGAAATTATTAAGCTGGGAAACATCAAATATCCTCAGTCTGAGGCAGAAGTAATAGAGGATATCAAAACATTAAAAACTCAGCGGCAGCAAGGGAAAGACTGGTATCGCAATCCTCAAGTTGAAGCTAGTTTGCTGCGTTGTTCTACTTTGATTTTTTTGCGCTCGGAGCAAACCGCTAATTTGTCGGCTGAATTAAAAGAGCTATTGGGAACAGTTTATTATCATTACCTGATAGTCTTGTTAGGCTATATCAAGCTGTGTCATCAGTGGTTACTGAGCAACCCAGGTATCTCCTATCAACAGGATCGTCGCTCACAACTTCATCTGGGCTCCTTACTTTTAGAAGAAATTCAATTAGCTCAGTTTTTAACAACTAAAGCAAAATCAATAGCTCAACCAGAAACTGCTGTCTCCCTAACAGAAAGGGAACGAAATGATTCGTCTCGGCTGAAAAATGATCAAGACGGGCTAGTAGACCAAGATTCACTCCCGCAATTAAGACAAAAAGTATTGACAACTTGTTTAACCAATGCGCCGTTTCCCATTATGGTTCATAATCAATCAGGACAAATTGTCTACCTCAATCGCAACTGGTTGGATGCCACTGGTTACGATGCGCCAGAGATATCTACCATCAGCAAATGGAACCAAAAAGCACAGGTAAAACAACGCGCAATAGTCAAGCTACCAGCAAAAACTTCTGAGCAATTATGTCAAAAATATGTCGCTCCCGCACATCAAACAGCGATCAAAACTACAGGGGCATTGCGACAGATAGTTGATTCCCTGATAGACATTGCCCCAGAAACCACTCAAACAAAAATCAAAGCTGAAAATCAACCTAAAGATGCAATTCGGAGTGAAGTTACTATCTGCACTAGGAGTGGGGAACAACTTTTTTGGGAGTTATATTCGACTGCCTTGAGTTTTGACCAGAGTGAAGACGAACTAACTATCTCTATTGCTAAAGATCTTACCGATGTTATCCATCGGGAAACAAAATTGGCTGAACTAGAAGCCAAGCTGCGATTAGTCTTAGAAGCTACTAAAACTGGTAATTGGAGTTGGAACCTAATTAATAATCAGGTCGATATCTGTCATCGTGGTCGTACTATTTTAGGGTTAGATGATTTTGATGGTAGTTATGCCAGCTTTTTACAATCAATTTATCCTAGCGAGAAAGAATACGTAGATTTGGAGGTGGCTAGAGCAATTCAGGCTCGCCAGGATTTAGATCTCAATTATTCTATTGTTAAATCTAATGGGGAGGTTTCCCAGGTTCGGGTCAAGGGTCAACTCAATTATAGTAATGCAGGAGAGCCAATCAGTCTGACTGGAATAGTCACTGATATTACTGAAAAAACACAAGTTCGACAACAACTTACTTGTGAGCAGCCTTTGGAGACAGAAACCAAGGTTAATAGACAAATGTCAGGGAAAGACAGTTGTTCCACATTGCAATCTTTGAAAAAACTGGAAAGTATTATCGATTTACTTCCCTACTATCTTTTTGTAGTAGATATTCAGACAGAAACTATTTCCCTAATCAATTCTAGGCTGACCAAAATTCTTGCCTTGTCCAATTCTGAGGCAATAGGCAAGACGATATCTGAATGTTTTACACCCGAATATGTAAATCAAATTGCCTGGCAAGATCAGCAAGTAATAACTTATGAGCAGGTGCTGCATATCCAAGAAAAAGTGAGTTTACCAGATGGAATCCACCACTTTGATACAGTAGTTACTCCTCTGAGGAACGATCAAGGGGAGATCTATGCTTTGTTGCGAACCTCCAGCGATATTCCTGACTTAGCGGCTACTCAGGAAGCTCTTTCTCAGCGTACTCTCCAGCTAGAAGCAGCCAACAGAGAATTAGAATCTTTTTCTTATTCTGTGTCCCACGATTTACAAGCACCGCTACGAGTGATCAACGGCTTTAGTCAAGTGCTGTGGTCAAAATATCAGCCCAATTTAGACGATCGCGGTAGACATTATCTGCAAAGAATTCAAGCAAATAGCAAGCGCATGAGCGACTTGATTGATGCCTTGTTGCAGTTATCGAGAGTAACTCGGAGCCAAATGAAGCTGGTTAACGTTAATTTAAGCGCGATCGCTTTAGAGATTATTGAAGAATTACAGGCAGAAGAACCTGAACGCCAAGTACAGATTGCAGTGGCGCCCGATCTAGAAACTAAGGGAGATCCTCAGTTACTCCGAATTGTCTTAAGCAATCTTTTACATAATGCTTGGAAATATACCTCTAATCGCTCCCATTCTCAGATTGAATTTGGTCTGATTACCAAAAATGTACCCCAACCGACTTTCTTCATTAGGGATAATGGTGCCGGTTTCGATCCAGAATATGCCGATAAATTATTTACGGCTTTCCAAAGACTGCATAACCAAGAAGAGTTTCCTGGTACAGGCATTGGATTAGCTACAGTACAGCGTATTATTTATCGCCATGGTGGTAAAGTTTGGGCAGAAGGAGAATGCGATCGCGGAGCGAGCATCTATTTTTCTCTTTAAATCGCTTATAAATAGAGCCTCTATTCTATAGTTTCTTCTGCTTCAACGGAAGTTGCTGGCTGCTGTTGCTGTTCTAAAATTCTTTGTTGCTGAAGAAGTTTAAAATCTGATGCCGAGTTATTTGTTTGACCACGAGATTCCTCTTCAAACTCTGCCGCGCTGCGTCCGCCCAACTGTTGGGAGCGATGAATTAAATCTAATGGATTCAATCCCCCAGTAGAATTGCCAAAAAGACTATCTTTTTCATTGGAATGATAACCCTGATCGTCAGTAGGGAGCTGGGCAAAAGCAGATGAGCTTAATCCAGTAATCAAGGTTAGAGCAAGTCCTAGAGAGAGACTTAGAGCAAATTGTGGTTGTCGGTTATTTCTCAACATCAGTTATTCCTCACAATAAAATTAGATTAACGACTAGGTTAAGCAAAACGGCGACGTAATAGAGGCTGAATTGCCAGTAAGATCAAAGCATCAAATGCTAACAATACTAAGATAACAGCAACGAAACTAAAGCCAAACCAAGAAGTGTTCATGACGATACTATTAATCGCCCAATCCCCGTGACTATATATATAGCGAATTGGTTCGATCGCATAAGTCAAAGGATTAAGACTAGCAACTATCTGAAGCCATCCCGCCATAAAGCTTAGTGGTGCTAAAGCAGTACTGGCAAATAGTAAGGGCAAGTTAGTCACAAAAATTACGGCAATTAGTTCAATATGACCAGGCAAGGCAAATGCCAAACCCAAACTCAAGGCAGTCACCCCCAGAACAATCAAAAAGACAATCAGAGCGATCGCACTTAAGCCAGCAAATCCTGGTAATCCTGCACCTAGAACGGCACTGGCAAATACAATCACGGCAGTTTGAATAAAGCTCAAGGCGATGATATAAACTGTCGAAGCTGCCACAATTGAATAGCGAGAAGACAAGGGCGCAACTAGTAAACGATTCAGAAAGCCAAATTCGCGATCGAACATTACAGGTAACCCTGCATTTAATGCCCCCGAAAAAGCAGTAAAGACAATTACCCCTGGTGCCAGGAATTTAGCATAACTCAGGTCATCACCGAATAATCCCGAAGGTGCCTTGCTAAACAATGCGCCAAAGAGAATCAACCACATAAAAGGTTGAATTATTCCCGCCATCAAAGTTGAAGGGCGACGTTGCAGTTGGATAAAGAGACGTTGAGTGAGAGCCATTGTCTCCTGAATAAAATCACCCAGAGAACTACTTTGCTCAATATTTTGCCCCCTGATACTAGGATTGGGAGCTAAAGCTGATTTAAGGTTTCTGTTAGAAATGGACTGACTCATAATTATTTACTGTGGTTAACGATAGACTTTGGAAAACAACTACGAACTACGAACTGTTGAATTAACAATTCAAAGATCAATCAACAACGATCACTTCATCTGCTGTTTCTTCTCTTTTTTCAGATCTCTAGTACTGGCTGCCGCCATTTCCGCATCCATGATAGTTTGACCAGTAGCAGCAAGATAGACATCATCAAGACTAGGGCGAGATTGCGCCAAACTAAAGGTGGGTAAATTTACTTCTGATAAAGACTGCTCAATTTTGCTGAGAGAACTTTGACCAGATTTGACAATTAAATTTAAAGAATTACCTTGGACAGTATTAATAATAACTTCTTCCACAAAGGGCAAAGATTCTAGGATATGTTTAGCTTTATCTGCTTCCTCATCTGGGGTAAATTCTCGAATCCGTAGGGTAACGCGATCGCCTCCTAGCTTATCCTTTAACTCCGATGGCTTGCCTTCGGCAATCACTACTCCTTGATCAATAATTGCCAAGCGATCTGCTAAAGCATCAATCTCTTCCAGGTAATGACTAGTAATTAAAACCGTTGTACCTGCCGCTCGTAACTCTTGTAAGAAGTTCCACACTACCATCCGACTTTCAATATCTAGACCAACGGTAGGTTCATCTAAGACCAATACTTCAGGTTGATGGAGTAATCCTGCTGCCAGGTCTAAACGTTTGCGAATACCCCCAGAATAAGTCCCCGTCTTGTTGTCAGCATATGACTGTAATCCCAAAACCTCTATTAGCTGTTGGATGCGATCGCTAATAGTTTTTTTCGGTAAATGATAAAGTGCTGCCTGAAGTTTGAGTAATTCCCTACCTGTTAACACCTTATCAATCGCTACTTCCTGAGCCACATAACCCAGCCTTTGTCTCACCGCTTTCGGCGAAGCGATCGCATTTATGCCCCCAACTTCAATTTTGCCCGCATCAGGTTTAGCTAGGGTACACAGACAGCGAATTGTGGTGGTTTTTCCTGCACCATTAGGGCCCAATAAACCAAAGATTTCTCCTGGCTGGACAGTAAAGGAAATATCCTTTACCGCTTGAACCTCGCCATAGCTTTTCCCTAAGTTTTCAATTAAAACGGCAGCAGCCATACTATCTAAAAATTTTTTTGTCTATGATTATTTTATATATTGTAATAGTAGCAACTGCGATCAATGTTAAGTGGTTGCGAAATTACTATTGCTCACTTTTTCTGCTCGAACAGTATCTGTTGTTGGGGTATGGGGATGGGAATTCCGGCTCGATCAAAGGCAATTTTGACCCGACGACGAAATTCTCTGGCGACTTCCCACTGCTTGAGGGGTTCGGTTTTGATCCAGACACGAAGTAAAATTGCGCGATCGCTAAAATGCTCCACTCCTAAAATATCAGGAAACTCCCAGATCCGTTCTTGCCATTCGGGGTCTTGAGTCAGATCTTCGGCTACCTGATGAATTATGCTCTTAGCGCGATCAATGTCCGTTTGATAGGCAACGGGAATATTAAGATCAGCTCTCGACCATTGACTAGAACGATTTGCCACAATTTCGACCGCACTATTGGGTACGGTAATTAATCTGCCTTCAGCATCCCTTAACTGAGTAATTCTGAGATTAATATTTTCGACTAAACCGCTAACTGCGCCAATATCAACAATATCTCCTACGGCATAGCGGTCATCCCAAATAATAATGAAGCCGTTAATTGCATCTTTAATCAGGTTTTGTGAGGCAAGGGATAAACCCAAGCCAAAAATACCCGCACCAGTTAACAGAGGGGCGAGGTTGACTCCATTAACCCAGAAGGCAGCCAGAATTCCCACTCCTACCCAAACAATGGCGACCGCACTGCGCAAAATTCTCGTGGTGGTATTAATGCGTAACTTCCCCCGCTGATTAATTTTTAGATCTTCAGGCTGACTATCGATCGCTGCTGCACTTAGTCTGGCAATCAAAAAATAGGTCATGCGAATTAAGAAATAGACCATTAAAGCCACTAAACTAATCCGAAAGGGAATTCTTAAGGCAGCAATCAGTAAAAAAGAGACGATGCGCGTCTGGGGGTAAAGATAAAAGATGAATAAAGTTCCACCACACCAAACTAAAACCTGAACCAATTGCAGTAGCCGATATTGAATCTCAGTTAAATTCCACTTCTGCCGACGAGCCAACTGTTCTTTTACGGATAAGGTTTTTAGACTGGCGGAGGGAGCAAGTTTTTTCGCTAACTGGCGTAGTTTTCGACTCCCCCGATTAAGAGGAAAAGTACTGAGACACATGAAGGAAAGGATACACAGTCCGATAACTATCTGTCGTCTGAGATACTGATTCGAGCGCTCTTGTTGGGCTATTTTTAAGCCTTGCTCAATTGTCAATTTAAGTTGTTGAGATCTAATTAAAACACTAACATCATTAGCTCTAGCATCAGGATTAGTTACCGTGAATAAACGCTCTGGGCGTTCTCCCACAATTAGATAAAGATCTTGTAAGTTCCCATTTGGCTTAACCTTGACTTTTCCTTGGTGATTCCGATGGGATAGATAATCAGTCGTTACCTCATCAAAACGCTTTTGAATCTCCACAATTCGATCTGATAAGACTTCAGGATCGGTGGCAGCCAGCTTGAATAGACAATGCCCATCTAAGAGTATGCAAGCAGAATTGAGGGTTTTTTCCTGTCCCTGTCGCAATACTCGTGAATAAATTGCTATGTCTTCGATAAAGGGCAATTGTGCTGTTGCTGAAGGAGCAAGGAAAATATTAGTGGCTGCAATTAGGAGCGATAAACTTACTAACAGCTTTTTTCTGAGCATATAATTAACAGCGTTTTGATCTTTGATTCAGGAAACTCTCTATAAATACTAGTGGCAGCAAGTAAAATTCCCTCACAATCTGAAAATGTAACAGAATCCTACTCAAGACTCATTGCTCATTACTCATTACTTTGTTTACAGCAGTACTAGGTGATTTTTTGGCAATGAGAATCATGGCGACAATCATCAGACCAAAACCAAAAAGTTGTCTGATACTCAAATCTTCCCCCAGTAGGACTCGGGAGACAATCGCCACGCAAATTACCCCCGAAGAGAGACGAAAAGCAGCCATTTGTGCCCCAGTATAAATTTTATGACCCAAGCGAATTGCTAAAATATTGAGGAAATATTCTGGAAGGACGAGTAGCCAGCAGCATAGTGTCGCCCAAATAAAAGGGAGTTGGCTAAATTTTAAGTGTCCAAGCCAAGCCAATGCCATAATCATACTGGATGCAAAGAGCATTATAGGTGTGATGAAAGTTCTTGACATACTCCTTGACCTGAAGGTACGAGGGTTTTAGGAAAAAGAGCGTAGATTGCAATCAAAGACTGTCTCACATCTACTATCCTACTGGAATTATTGTTATATCAAATAAGAAAGTTTAATTTTCAAATTGTATCAAAAATTCGTCCTATTTAAATTGAGGGGTTGAGATGAGACAAGGGGGCAAGGGAGAAAATTTAATCATGCCATGACTCAAATCAATCTCGACGCTCTACTAGTAAAATTTAATAAAAACATAATACTTAACAATCAATTGGTTTATCGCTTAGTAGTTACCCCAGAACAAATCGAGGAAAAACAAATTACCTTAGATGCTCAACAGCTACACTATCTATTGCGGGTGCTGCGGTTAGGCAACGGCGATCGCTTTATGGCTATGGATGGTACAGGAAATAATTGGCTCACAGAAATTAGGGAACAATCGGCACAGATTATCGAGTCAATTGAGATCGAGACGGAATTGCCTGTATCTCTAAACCTGATTACGGCTTTGCCCAAAGGAAGTGGTTACGAACAAGTAATCCGTTGCTGTACAGAATTAGGAGTAAGTAATTTTATGCCTGTTATCAGCGATCGCACAATCTTGAAACCTAGTGTAAGTAAAGTTCAACGCTGGCGTAAGATTGTTACCGAAGCAGCCGAACAGTCGGAAAGAGAAATTGTCCCCCATATATTTGAACCAGTTAGGTTTATGGCGGCGCTCAACCAAAACACATCTAGCCAAGACAAATATATCTGCGTAGCGCGAGGAGATACGCCGACTCTCTGGAGTTGCTTACAACAACAAACCCCATCAGAAATAGTTATAGCCACAGGCTGTGAAGGAGGATGGACAGACGCAGAAGTAGACCAGGCGATCGCTTTAGGCTTTCAACCAGTAACTCTAGGCAAGCGTATTCTTCGTGCTATTACCGCCCCAATTGCTGCTAGCTCAATAGTTACAGCAATTCTAGAACCAAAAAGTAGCTGATGCTAATGCCGTAAAGTGCATATTATTTTTACCTGAATCATAATGAGAGACTGCCCGTTTATTTCCCTGTTCTCTTGTATAATTCAACACCAAATAATTTCTGATTAATAAAGACGAAACTGCATTTTTGCGCTTTAATCATATCGACACTGCACACAAAGAACACTATGAAATTATCTAAAAAGTTCAAGTTAGCTGCCATTTTTTCAGGTGCGATCGCTTTAACAACTCCTCTACTTCCTGCCATCGCCCAGTTTACAGAAGCCCCCATGTCTGATGATCAGGCGGTAGCAGTTGCAATTCCTGCTGGGGCAATTGGCTATAACTTGGCAGTGGTGGAACAAATTCCTGGTAAGCAACAGTGTTGGGCAGAAAGTGGCTCTAATCCCACTATAATTGACCCCCTGTGGACAACTTTTGACTTTACAGGTAGTTGTCGTCGTTCCACGGATAGTAATGGTTACTCCGTGCGTATGGATGGGCAAGATACCAGCTTAGACTATCGTCTTGATGTTATTTCTAAGGGAGATCAGCTTCAGTTAGTTGCCAAAGGTTATAAGGGTTCTGACTTCGTTGTCGGTCAAACTTCAGGTAAAGCAGGAAAAGGAGACTATCTTAAAATCAACCTGAATCCAGGCTGGGAATTTACCAAAAAAGCTTACCAAGGCAAAGAATTAGGACACTTCTTCTTTAGTGGAGATTCCACAGCGATCGCTGCTGCGGGAGATGCTCCTGCTGCTCCTGCCCCCACAGCTAGCTCTAGTAGTGATTTTACTGATATTTCTAGAGATATTTATCAAGACGAGATCAAAGAAGCAGTAGCCCTGGGTTTCATTGCTGGTTTTAAAGATAAAACTTTTCGTCCCACAGAATCCTTAACCAGAGAACAATTAGTTTCCATGGTTTATGGCGCATTAGAAACTATCGATAGTGTTAATCTTGAACCCGCCCCCTCTGTCCCAACTCAGCCTTATCCCGATGTAGATTCTTCTCGATGGAGTGCTAATAAAATTCAATGGGCAAAAGAAAACGAGATTGTTAAAGGATATCCTGATGGATCTTTTAAGCCGGGTAATCCTGTTACCAGAGCTGAACTAATTGCCGTACTGCAAAATGCAGCCAAGTTTGCCAACCTCAAACAAGGGAAAACAGCAAAATTAGTTACTAACCAGCAACCGACTAATTTCTCGGATATTGCCAATCATTGGGGCGGAGCAACTATTCAAAATATGTCTGCATACTGTGGTGTGGCTTCCCCTGCTCAAGAAGTGGGAGATGCTTTTGCCCCCGATACCCCTGCCCAGAGAGACTATGCTGCTGCTGCAACTCTCAGAACTCATGATTGTTTGACTGGTGACAGTCCCATTAGTGACATTTACAAGTAGCAGATAACAAGTTTTACCTCAGAGAGTCAAGTAAGAGGATTCAGAAATTGAGCGGAGGAAATACCGTTTGCAGAGCAAGTCGCAGACTCGGTTTCCTCTGCTGATTCCACTCCTTATAATTATCAATCAGCCCTCATCGGGAAAGCAACACTGAACAACAATCTTCAAATGACAATCGGCAGAACCTTCTGTCACATAAGGAATTCCCGCTCTTCCTCCCACCTTAATGCCAAATTCCAATGTAACTTTATCAATATTTCTACTACCTATTTTGCGAAAAGCATTTAGGGTGTGGTTAGTATAGTTTTTGATAGTTCCTTCAATCGCTGCAAAATTTTGTCTGATCTGTTCTTGAGGAGATGGAATTGGGATTCCCCGTCCCTTTTCTTGTCCACCTATATCTCCTCTAGTTAGTTCTCTTGTCCCTTCTTCTTGTTTTACCTCTTCAGCAACTATCTCAATATCGTCTTGGACTTCCATGTAGATTACGGTGCCGTCTTCTAATTCGATGGGAGTTAGTTTTTTCATATTGTGTATATTCAGTGATTCGGGGTTGTATGTATAATATCTGAAGCTATACGAAATACTCTAAAAAGAAATACTAAGTTCACAGGTGCGGGGGCTTCTTATAGATCGAGGTAAAATGTAGTTGTGGTTAGTGTAATCTAGCCTGGCTTGAAAGGGAGGGATTAACACAAACTACTTATTTTTTACTTACATTAGAAATTTGTTATGGATAGCAATACTTATGAAGTTGTCATCATCGGTAGTGGTGTTTGTGGTACAGCTTTACTCTATACCTTAAGCAACTATACAAATGTTAAGAGTATTGCCTTAATTGAAAAAGAAGCTGATGTAGCTTTGATTAATTCTTTTACTAATAATAATAGTCAAACCCTTCATTTTGGTGATATTGAAACCAACTACACTTTAGCCAAGGCAGAGAAAGTAAATGCAGGAGCTAGTCTCGTCAAAAACTATCTATTGACTAAAGACAAACAGCAACAGATTTATACTAAATACCACAAGATGGTCTTGGGAGTGGGTGCAGAGCAAGTAAATAAATTACAAGATAGATATCAAAAATTTAAACAGCTTTTCCCCGATTTAAGGTTACTAGATAGGGCAGAGATTACTAAGAAAGAACCAAAAGTTTTGCTTGGCAGGGAAACTGACGAAGAAATTATTGCTTTGTTTACCGATGAAGGTTACACAGTAGACTTTAATCGTTTGGCTCAGTCATTTGTCGATAATTCTCTAGGGAATTCAAGTACTAAGATCGATTTGCTGTTTAATACTAAAGTTGAGCAAATAACCAGAACAAAAGAACTATATCAAATTCAAACCAAGGCAAAAACTATTCAAGCTAAGGTAGTTTTAGTAGCAGCAGGAGCACATAGTCTATTGTTTGCCAAATCTTTAGGTTATGGTCTAGATTACGCCCTACTCAGCGTAGCAGGAAGCTTTTATTTTGCTCCAGGGTTACTTAATGGCAAAGTATACACCGTACAGCGTGAGAAATTACCGTTCGCTGCAATTCATGGCGATCCTGAAGTTCATAATAATGCGATCGCCCGTTTTGGCCCTACGGCTAAAGTACTACCAATGCTCGAACGACATAACTATGGCAGCATAGTTGAATATTTCCAAACTGCGGGCTTGAGTATTAAGGCGCTGCTCAGTTTTGCCAAGATTTTATCTGATCCAATTATTTTTAAATATATTGCCCTTAATTTTATTTACGACTTTCCCATTATTGGCAAAAGACTATTTATTGAGGAAGTCAAAAAAATTATTCCTTCAATTAAGCTCCAGGATCTTAATTACGCCCAAGGATATGGTGGAGTTAGACCGCAAATAGTTAACCTCAAAACCCAGGCATTAGAAATGGGAGAAGCTAAAATTATTGGTGATAAGATTATCTTTAATATTACTCCTTCCCCTGGTGCATCTACCTGTTTGCAAAATGCTTTGGAAGATACCACAAGATTGATTGATTTCTTAGGGAAAGGTTATCAATTTAATCGTCAACAATTTCTAGATGACTTATCCGCTAAAACAGTTAACAATTAGAGTTCTTACTGCCTGACACAAGTATATATCTCAAACTATTATTCCATATGGATTTTGTATTTTACTCGTATTTCAATTGTATCTACAATAGGGAGATCGCTCGTTCAAACTCTACCATTGATCGAGATTTACAATTGAATAGAATTAAACGTAAACTTAATCATGCTGTGTTAATCCCATGACAACGATCTGGATTGATGCACACCTGTCACCTGCGATCGCCTAAACAGAAAACACATAGTATTACTGTTCCCGCGCACGATCCAATCAAAATAGGAACTCTCAATGCGACTTAGAATACTAGCTTGTATCAAATACCATAATTTGAGACAATATCTGTACTACAAGTGAAAGAGTCCGCTCTGATACATGGCATCCCGAGAGGGAAAGAGGAATTGTAAGCGACGACGGGTAGCTCCCTTTTTGAGGCGTAGAATACGATATTGTAGTCTGAACCAAGAAAACTTAAAGTTAGAGGGTTCTGTTGGGGAATGCGTCCGACGGGTAAAAACTTTAACGTGAGCGTAAAAACTCTAATTCTCTCTTCTACCTTTGGGTCGGAAGAGCAGGGCGTGACACCACGCGGTGTGGCAGTTTCGACTGTCTTGTCAATCGTCCGAACGTAACGCATCATTTGGTGCAGTTACAAGCTGCATCCGCTTGTCGGTGCAGTAATTGACTCTCGATCACAAATTACCTTGTGAAATATTTGCCTTCGCCAATTTCCACTGTTCTCCTTCTTGCATTTCCAGTATCCAACGATGGTATTTCACTAAGCTAGGACGATGACCAACGCTGATAAAAGTAGTATTAGTATTGAGGAGATGTTGATAGAGAGTTGATTCATTCTTAATGTCTAGGGCGCTGGTAGCTTCATCCAGGACTACATAGCGGGGTTGATTGATTAAAATTCGTGCAAAGGCTAGTCTTTGTTGTTCCCCAAGAGACAGAATTTCATCCCAGTCTTTTTCTACATCAAATCCCCCAGAACGTTCGGCTAAATCAGCTAAATTTACAGCTTTGAGAGCATAGTTAAGCTGGCGATCTGAGATATCTAAATCATCATGGGGATAGATTAGCTGATTCCGTAAAGTACCTAAGATCATATAAGGCTTTTGGGGTAAAAAGATCATCTCCGACAGTTCTGGACGATAAATTGCACCAGTCCCAGAGTTCCACAATCCTGCGATCGCTCTTAGTAAAGAACTTTTACCACAGCCACTAGCCCCCATAATCAACAATCCTTCCCCTTTGGGCAAATCAATTGAAAGACCACGGACTAAAGTCCTCTGATAATTAGGGGTTTGCAGAGTAACATTTTTCAACGCTAACCTATCTTGTTTAATGGTGCTAATAGTAGGACATTGCAAAACATCCTTGTCTAAAAAGGTTTTGGGTTGATCTAAATAATCTTCAAAAGCTGCTAGACGGTCAACGCTAGCAGCAAAGGCAGTGAGGGATTGGAACTGAGCGACAATCAAATTTAGAGAACCAAAAACTCGGGCAAAAGCACCGACCGCTTCAGTGACTTTGCCCACTTCTAGTTCTCCAGCCAGGACTTCGGGGGCAACCACAACGGCGGGTAAAATATAGGGGAAGAAATCATAGGCATTGGTGAATAAACCTAAATATACTTCTTGCCACAGGATTAACAAATTATAGTTACGAAAGGCTTCGGCAAATCTTCGTTTAAGACTTTGAGTTTCTTGCTCTTCTCCTTGATAAAAGGCGATCGATTCGGAATTTTCTCTGATTCTAACTAGTCCAAAACGAAAATCAGCCTCTTTTTTAATTTGGGCAAAATTTATCTTAACCAGCTTGTTACCAAATACGCCGACTACCACCAAAGTGCCCACCAGGGAATAGACCACCAAAAGATAAACTAAGTTGGTGGAAATTTTCCAGAGTACGACGCTAAAGGCGGCAACTTGGAAGATGGAGCTAACTAAGATCAATAAAAAAGTTAAAGACTCAATCGTAAATCCCCTAATATCTTCCGCAATACGTTGGTCAGGATTATCAATATCACTATTGAAGTTTCCTAACTCATAAAAGGCTCGATTACTAAAGTAGCGGTCTAAAAAGTGGTGTGTGAGCCATTTTCGCCAATAGTTGCCCAATCTTTGCTTGACAAAACCATATCCAGCAAATAGGGGAACATAAATAACTAAGATAATCAAAAAAGTTTGGATAGTTTTCCAGAATCGATCAGTATCTTTGGCAGAGAGGTAAGTAATGATATTGCCTTGCTGCTGCAATAGCAATACACTAAGTTGGGTGTATGCCACAAGCAAGATAAACAGCAGTACCAGAAGAGTTAAAGCTCCTTTCTTCTCGTTGCCCAACCAGTAAAGCTTTGCTAGGGACCAAAACCGTTTAAATACCGTAAAGTTGAATCGATTCATTGCATTTCTATAAATAACAGAGATAATTCCCGAACAGTCATTGTTATCAAATATATGTTCTAGTATGTTCTAGTTTGATATTCTTCTGAGTTAACTATGTGTTCTAACAAGCCATCACAAGCATCGAGGAGTAAATCAATGACGTAATCAAAACCATCTTGACCGCCATAATAGGGATCGGGGACTTCTTTATCGGGTTTTTGGGTAGCAAAGTCGCACATCAATCGTACTTTATCTTCATATTTTCCTTCTCGATCTAAATACACGATATCCTGATAATTTTCACGATCCATCGCTAAGATCAAGTCAAAGTGCTGTAAATCAGAAGGTTTTAATTTGCGAGCTTGTCCTTGTAATTTGATTCCTCTGTTGGCAGCAGCAGAACTCATGCGGCGATCTGGAGCTGCACCGATATGATACCCCGAAGTTCCAGCAGAATCACAGGTGATTTTATCCTGTAAATCAGCTTTTTGGAGCAAATGGTTCATGATGTTTTCCGCTGAGGGGGAACGACATATATTACCTAAGCAGACGAACAATAATTTATAGGTCATGAATAACTAAAAATAATTGACTGTTGCAGCACATTACTATTTTTGATTTGATTGCCTGAGCTACTGCGCTTAACAATATCGCAATGCGTTAACTGGTTAGGACAAGTTTAGTTAATTGCTCGTAAGTAACAAGTAACAAGTAACAAGTAACAAGTGTAATTGCGTATTGCTATAAGTGGCACAATCTAAGAAAGCATCTAGGCTTGACTAGTTTACTCTACTCTCGAACATGCTTGATCGTAAATTTACCATAGAGTTAGAGATCTAAGCTGACCAAGAGAAATTAGAAATTTAACCGATCATGATTAAGATTTTCTCTGTTAAAGAGGGAAAAATAGAACCAGCTAAATTAACTAGGAGCAATTTGAGGTTATTACCATTGGTTACAAATTAGACTTGGTTGATTTTAGTCAAGTAATATATTTGACGTTTACTATTTGTATTGACTACTAGAGGTAGATAAGATTAATTTAAGAGCGATCGCTTTGGTCACAACTTGAATCCACTAACAACTTCTCAAAAGCTATATGAGAGTGCTATTAAACTTTTTTATAAAAATTAGCAGGACAATAATTTTATGTTTAAGTCTAAAGTCAGAGAGCGTCGAATTTTTACCAATCGCAAGAGAGTACGTCGTCGCTTTTCTTGGGTTGGCGCGATCGCATCAGCAGCCCTGTTGTTACTAGTATTGGAATTATTAACCCGCATTTTTATTGATGTTTCAGGTAACAGAAGTCAGTTTGCTCAGACAGAAGTGGGTTCAAAAATAACCAAAGCTTATCAGCTCAATTTCGTGACCCCAACAGCTAATCCAACAGAGGAAAAGCAAGCTGGATTAATGGCTAAAAGTACTATTTCCGTGGGTTACGAACTTGTTGGCAATCAAAAGAGCCAATATTGGCAGATTAACCAACAGGGATTTCGCGATCGCGATCCAGTTCCCCTGACAAAGCCTCAAGATGAAGTGAGAATCTTCTTGCTGGGGGGATCAACTGCCTTTGGTTATGGTAATTCTGGTAATTCGGCTACCATCAGTAACCAATTAGAAAAACGTCTACAACAGCGTTTACAACAACAGCAAACTTCCCCACAGCTATATAAGCCCGATCTATTACCTGCCGATAAAAAAGCCAGACAAAAGTTTCTTGCCAAACCTTCTAAAATCAAGTCTGGTAAATACCGCGTAATTAATGCGGCGGTGCCTGGTTATGCTTCTGGGAATGAATTGGCTCAGGTGGCTCTACAAATTCTCAAATATAAACCCGATTTAATTGTGGTTCTCGATGGCTATGTTGATTTGATGCTTGCTAGCGACCAAAAAGCAACTCAAGTTCCCCAGGCTGATTATTTGACAGATAAACCCAACAGTATCGAAACCTATCTAAAGCAATTGATTAAACCAGTTAAAAACAACAGTTACTTGGCTCAAGTAGCGCAAAATTATTGGTCAAGCTCTCAAGATACTAATGCCAAGGCTGATTTTATACTCAACGAACAAACTACTAATCTCGTTAAACATCTACCCGTGGATCAAGCCGAATTACAAAACAGAGTAGATCGCTACATCGAACATCAAAAACAAATTCTTAACTTAAGTGCAGCAGCGCGCGTTCCTTTGGTAGTGGCAATACAGCCAGAAATTACGGGACGTAATGCCAAACAACTCACGGATCAGGAAGGAAAAATTGCGACTGAATTGGGTAGAACCTATATCCAAAAAGTCAGAGAGAGTTATCCAGTCTTCACTCAAGCTGCTTCTAAGTTAGCTAAAGCCTATCCTCAAAATATCAAGGCGGTGGATTTATATAAACTGAGCGATAAGTATCCTTCCCCCAGTTTTATCGATCCGATTCATCTGAATGAAGCAGCTAATGAAAAAGTTGCCGAACAGCTTTATTACGCTATTTCTAGTTTTTCCAAAATGCAGGTTATTCCTCAACAAGCAACCGCGCCAGCGCCTAAAAAGGTCAAAGCTAAATAGGGAGTTAGGTGATTTTTTCTAACTTGTTCAACGCCTCCAGACTAGTAGTCTGCCACGACTCGCGCATTCCCTTGCTAGGGCAGCGTTCCCTTGCGCCTTCGGACGACGCGGGGTCTGCCCTCTTACGGCGACGCGGGGTCACTCGTCAATTTTAAATTGAGGGGTTGAGATGAGACAAGGAGACAAGGAAGAAAATTTAATCATGCTATTCTTCAAAACAAAGTTGTCCGACTACTAGAAACGTTTTTCAGTGTTTTGATATTTTGTAACAATCTAAGCCCCAAGCAGCTTGTTATGATTAATTTAGGTAAATTACGGATTGTTGTGGTCAGCTAACTTTTAATACGTCTGGTGTGAATTCAAAAACTTCAAAATGCCCCAGTTAAGCTAAGGATTCGTCTTGGCGAATTTTGGGACTTACGTAGCTGATCAAGTCGAACTTTACTCCAAATTAAGCACAAGAGCTTTAGACGCAGGTGTATATACTCCTACCTGTTTCATATGAATCTAAAGATTTTTTCGAGGAACTAAGGTTGACAGTGCGATCTTTTTGCCTCCCTGCAAAGGGCTAGTCTCAATGCTGTCTTAAAATACTCCTTAATCCCCAGGAAATGTTGTACAAAGCTACAAACCAATGAATCTGAAGCAAGTTAATTCCTACTAGGTGTTTAATAAAAATCCAAGCATGAGTAAGTATTTGCTAAAAATTAATGTCCAATATCAAGCAAAAGCAGATTAAGACTCTTTTAGTTGAGGATAATGAAGGAGATGCCTTCTTGCTTAAAAAACAATTAACCTATAGCAAGGAAACTCATTTTGATTTAACTCACGTAGATAGATTATCCATAGCAGTTAAACTTTTGCAACGAGAGCTTTTCGACGTTATCTTACTCGACCTCAGTTTACCCGATAGCAATGGGTTGGAAACTTTTTTAAGTTTAAAAACAATTGCTCCTCATTTACCGATAGTGCTTTTAACAGGTTTAAATGATGAGTCTTTAGCTTTGAAAGCTGTACGAGAAGGAGCGCAAGATTATTTAATTAAAGGGCAAGCCACAACTGAGGTTCTGATTCGTTCAGTAAATTACGCGATTGAACGGATGCACCACTTGGAAAAAATTCATCAAAGCGAAGTACGCCTGCAACAAATCAATCAGCAATTAGCTCAACAGGTTAAAAATCATACTTCTGAGCTAGAGTTCCGCAATCAGGAATTAAAAAAGCTGTTTTTACATGCTACTACCGATAAAGTTACAGGAATTGCTAATCGCTATCGTTTAGAAGATTTTCTGCAGCGGGAATGGGGTAATGCCATCAGAAATCAGATTTCTGTATCGGTGATTATGATTGATATTGATCGCTTTAAGCAATATAACGATACCTACGGACATCAAGCAGGCGATCACTGTTTACGACAAGTGGCTCAGACTATTAATAATACGGTAAGACGTCCTAAAGATTTAGCTGCTCGCTATGGTGGAGAAGAGTTTATCGTAGTTTTGTCGGATGTTAGTCCAGATGGGGCAATAACTGTGGCGGAAAATATTCGTTCTCAGGTTGAAGCATTAGCTATTCCCCATACCACCACGGAAGTTAACGACTATGTAACTGTTAGTTTGGGAGTGTCTCACACCATTCCCACAATTAATTCTCAAGTTGAAGGTTTAATCCTCGCTGCGGACAAAGCTCTGTACTTAGCGAAACAAAAGGGACGCGATCG
>CBDUCX010000049.1:0-21915 GCA_965365755.1 uncultured Pleurocapsa sp. | reverse complement strand
GCTTTGTGGACAGAACAAGTCCATGATTTTTGGCAGACATTTATTGGTGTACCTGTAATTCTGGTGGGTAACTCCATTGGTTCATTAGTCTGTTTAAACGCGACGGCTACTTATCCTGAGATGGTTGAGGGGTTAGTAATGCTTAGTTTACCCGACGTATCAGTACGGGAGGATATGCTACCACCCTTAGTTCGTCCGATAGTGACGGGAATAGAAAACTTATTCGCCTCTCCGTTATTGATTAAAAGCATTCTCAAACTAGTCAGAAGACCAAACATTATCCGTAAATGGGCTGGAATCGCCTACCCTAATCAGGAAGCCGTCACCGATGAATTAGTCGAAATATTATCTAGTCCAGCATACGACGAAGGCTCTGGGCAAACTTTGTTTCGTCTATCCCGTAGCGTCAGAAAAGCCAGTTTTGCCAAATCTGTGAGAGATTTACTGCCCCCAATCAACGTACCCATCTTACTAATCTGGGGGTTACAGGATAAAATGATACCACCCAAGCAGGCAAGGGCGATCGCATCTCTTAATCCTCGTTTAAAGTTAATCGAACTGGAACAAGCAGGACATTGCCCCCATGATGAATATCCCGAACAATTTAATTCTCTTTTATTAGACTGGCTAAAATCAAATTAATTAATTTAAATGAAAAAACTGCTGACCAAAGAACATATATCTTCCTGGTTAGCAAGTAGTTCTTTAGATACTCGCTATGCCCTGATAGAAGCCTGCTTGATTGGGTTATTTTCCGCTTTAGCAGCAGTATTACTCAAGCAGGGAATTGGATGGCTGGGAGGATGGCGGGTTCAGACAGCCAATATAGCTGGGGCGAAGCTGGTTTTACCTCTGGTAGGTTTATTTTTGGGTACTTTGGCAGGAGGCATTATTCAGCTTTTCTCTCCCTCCGCAGCGGGGGGCGGAATTCCCCAAGTTAAGGCAGCTTTAGCTAAGTACCCTGTGGTGTTAAATCTACGTACTGCCTTAGTTAAAACCCTGGCAACTATTTTAATCGTAGGAGCGGGGTTTACAGTGGGTCGTCGTGGCCCGACAGTTCATATTGGGGCAGCATTGGGAGCGCAGGTAAGTCGCTGGATTCCTAATTCTCCCACTAATCGCCGTCAGATGATTGCAGCAGGGGCGGCCGCCGGATTGGCAGCAGGCTTTAATACTCCCATCGCCGGGGTACTTTTCGTGGTGGAAGAGTTGATGCGAGATATTTCTGGTTTGACCCTGGAAACGGCGATCGCCGCTTCCTTTACGGGGGCTGTTGTCTCCCGCATCTTTGGTTCAACCGATCTTAATGTTCCCTTAGCGGTGATTGATTCTGCTCGTCGGGGTAGTTTTGCCATACCAGAAATTCCCTTTTATGTTGTCTTAGGTATCCTCTCCGGTATCTTAGGGGGAATTTTTAACCGTTCGATTATCCGTGGGATGAAGTTTAGTCGCAGTTTACCATTGCCCATGCCCCTGCGTATCGGTTTAGCAGGGCTAATCTCAGGAAGTATCATTGCTTGGCTACCGCCTTTCTTTCAAGATAATGCAGGATTAAGGGAAATGCTGATCGCGGGGCAGTTTGACTGGCAAACTACTGCGTTAGTATTTGTGGCTCAATTTTGCCTGACGATTTTGGCCTATAGTTCAGGTGCCCCAGGTGGGTTGTTTGCTCCTGCTTTAGTGCTGGGTTCTGCTTTGGGATACTTAGTTGGTTTGGCGGAGGTTGCTCTCATTAGCTCCGAATCTCCCTATACTTTTGCTCTGGCGGGGATGGGCGCTTTTTTTACCGCAGTGATTCGAGTGCCCGTGACGGCGATCATTATTGTCTTTGAGATGACGGCAGATTTTAATTTGGTTCTGCCCCTAATGATTAGCTGTGCAGTAACCTATATTGTTGCCGAAAGCGTTGCCAAGGGTTCTTTATATGAACATTTGCTGGAGGCGGTGGGCATTGAGCTAACAGAAGAAAAACCCCAAAACGATTTTATGGCAGAATTGACGGCAGATGATGTCATGCAGTCACGAGTAGAAACTCTGCCCAGCAATCTTCCTTTACCTGAGCTAGTCAAAGCGATGTCACGATCGCATCACCGTGGTTTCCCTGTGGTAGAAAATGGCAAGCTGGTGGGAATCGTTACTCAATCAGACGTTCCTCAAGATAGTCAGCAGAGTGCTGGTTTGTTACTGCAAAACATTATGACTCTCAAACCTATCTGCGTTTCTCCTGAGACTTCTTTAGCGGATGTTTTATACCTGTTAAATCGCTACCAGCTATCCCGCCTCCCAGTTACGGTGGGCAGCAAACTATTAGGAATTATTACCCGCAGCGACATCATCAAAGCGGAAGCGAAACAGTTAAATTGCGAACATCAACCTCAAGCCAGGTTTGAACCATCTTATGTGGTCTATCGAAGTCGCTCCCCAGCAACGGGAACAGGACGAATCTTGCTGCCCTTGGCTAATCCTGAAAATATCACTGCTTTATTGGCAATAGCAGGAGCGATCGCTAAATATCATCAGTACGAAATTGAATGTCTGCGAGTTATATCGGTTCCCAATCATGTCTATCCTGCCCAAGCTAAGGTAGATACCTCTGCTGAACGTCAATTGATGCAGCAAGTCGAACAGTGGGGTCAAGAATCAGCTATCTCCATACATACTCAGATTCGCGTTGCTACCGATATTAGTGAAGCGATTTTGGAAACCATTACTAGAGAGCATATTGATTTACTGTTGATGGGTTGGAGGGGTAAAAGCGCAGGCATAGAAGCGATTTTTGGGAACGTGACAGACTCTTTAATTCAGCAGGCTCCTTGCGATTTAATGCTGATCAAACTTGGTTCTGCTCCCCATGCTTTCCCTCAACAACTTCGCCTCAGACACAAATGGCTGATTCCCACTACTGGTGGCGATCGCATTAAAAAACTCTTGACCATTTTGCCCGCTCTCGCCAACTTGAGTCATATTCCGCCCAAAATACAGTTATGCCAAGTATGCTTTCCTGATAAATCTCCCGAGTTTTCGGGTGATTTCCAACAGGCTGCTGCTATGCTCAGGAATAACCTCAATTATCCGATTCTGCCACTACTGCTCCCTGCCTATTCCGTATCCAAAGCGATTATCGAACGGACACAGCGTAGAAAATATGGCTTAGTCGTTTTGGGTGCCAGTAACGAAGGATTGTTACAAAACGTTGTGAAAGGAAATATTCCTGAAGCTATCGCTCGCCACGCCAATAGTACCGTAATTATTTTTCGCAGTTCAACTCAATAAAGTTATCCACAATACAGATTGCTATTGTTAATTGAGCGAATATGATAACAGGTTAAATGAAGGCGGAAGTAATATCTAGGTTTCCTTAACATTTATTCTCCAAAAATGACAATGATCAAGGCTTACAAGTTAAGGTTTCTTGATATAAATGTTGCAGATTTTGACAATTTCCTCACATCTCTAAAATCTTACTTATATTAGAGATATACAGACAAATTTAAGTTTTAAAAAAGATTTGTTTCATTAAGTTAAGGTAAATAAAAATCATGAGTATCAATAGTTGTCCATGTTGCTCTACGTCAATGTTGCTACACCTCAGTGGTCGTCGTAGTTATTGGCTTTGTTCCCACTGTAGATTGGAAATACCCAATTCAGTTTCTCGAAGTAATCGTAAGCAAAGTAAAGCAATTAACTTTACTTCATCTCAGCTCAAAGCGGCGATCTCTCCTTTAAAACCAGAGCAACCAGTTGTTGCAGTTTAGACATTTTATCGAAACTTTTAAGAAACTTTTAATAATTATTTGGTTCTAATTTTGATGTAGTAAGCACTGTAAATTGGAACCAAGTAATGTACTGTAACTAAGAATATAAAAAAAATCTAAAATTGTCTAGTAATTATTACTGAATTAGCAGTTAACCCACAGTTAAATTGGTTACTTAAATAAGTAAGTAAAAACAGCTAGAACAACTTTTGAGTAGAGAATTAGGTAATTCTAATATTAGATTCAACATAATTCAACATATTTATTAACCTCGACCTACTGAAGAAATTGAGATCATTGCAGAACATTTTCTAAAGTGGTTACAAAATTAGGGTAAGAAATAGAAGCTGCCTCCGCACGATGAATGGTAGTTGCCCCCGTAGCATTTAAAGCCGCGATCGCCAAACTCATAGCAATGCGATGATCGGTAAAACTATCTACTTCTGCTCCTCGAAGACGGTTACCCCCTGTAATCTCCAGTCCATCCTCCAGTTCGCTAATCTTTGCCCCCATTTTGCCCAATTCAGTTGCCATCACTGCCAGGCGATCGCTCTCTTTAACCCTCAATTCTGCTGCATCTTTAATCACAGTAGTTCCCTCAGCAAAAGCGGCAGCGACAGCTAAAATGGGAATCTCATCGATCAGACGAGGAATTAAATCTCCCGAAATTTCACAGGCTTTGAGCTGGCTGTGTTTGACTCTTAAATCTGCCACAGGTTCTCCTGCAACGACACGCTCGTTTTCCCTGGATATATCTGCCTCCATCATTGCCAGAGCTTCTAAGATACCTGTACGGGTAGGATTAACTCCCACGTTAGTAATTAAGAGATCTGAGCCAGGTACAATTGCCCCTGCTACCAACCAAAAAGCTGCGGAACTAATATCCCCAGGCACAATTACTTTTTGTCCCCGTAAAGTCGGCTTTCCCGTCAGAGTTACACTGTTAGTGGCAGCATCAATGTCTAAAGTTGCCCCAAAAGCCTGAAGCATCCTTTCACTATGATCGCGGGATAAAGCAGGCTCAGTTACGGTGGTTTTACCGTCAACCATCAACCCCGCTAGTAAAATGCAAGATTTTACCTGTGCCGAGGCAATGGGTGAATGATAATGCATTGGTTTTAGCTGTTGCCCACGAACTGCTAAGGGAGCCAAGGAATTACCTTTCCTGCCCCAAATACTAGCCCCCATTTCGGTTAAGGGCTTAACTACCCGTGACATGGGGCGCGATCGCAAAGAACTATCTCCTGTGACGGTAAATAAACGATCAGGATGGGATGCCAATAAACCCAACATCAGACGCATGGTTGTACCTGAATTACCTGCATCAAGCACATCCTCTGGTTCTTGTAGATTACCGATACCGACTCCTCGCACAATTACCCTTTGAGAATTCAACTCCGAAATCTCCGCCCCCATTGCCCGAAAACAAGCTGCGGTACTCCTGGGATCTTCCCCCAGTAATAGACCCTCAATAATCGTCTCTCCTTCGGCGATCGCCCCCAACATTAAAGCACGGTGAGAAATTGACTTGTCTCCTGGAATAGTGATGCTACCTGTGACCACATTCCCTGTATCTCTGGGGTTAATCAATAATTGCTGAGAATTTTCCGTACCGTCTTGAATACTTACAATAGTAGAAGCCATGAGGTGATAAGACAATAATTTCCGTAGCTAATGTTATCAGAATTACCAGAGTTTAATCAGCTAACTTTTTTCTCATCGATTAAAGCGATCGCATCTCATAGTAAATGCGTTTCGTATAGGTTACTTACAAAATTGAGTAACAAGTAACGAGTAACGAGTACCACAAGGGCATAACATAACAAGTTCTAGTTATTCTTATTTCATGACAAGACTTTGATGAAGAAATTAAACACTACCTTATCAAGAAGATCAGTTTTAAGAGATTTCAATTGAAGGTTTTAGCCGACATAGAAACTTTTAGAGGTGAATGGTAAGTTGCTATTCACCCCGAAGACGTTTCTTGAAGATAACCTGAATGTCTCAAGTAACTTCAAGAAAGCTGGTAATTTACTGGTAATTTAATGATTAAAATCACGCTCGATTTTTTTGATATCTAATTCCGCTGACTTTTGTGGTTGTTGATTACCATTTTTGCTAGTATTTGGTGAAATTACCGACTGCACCCCTTCAATGGTGGAAATCATACTGCGGGGGTCCATAAACATCACCTTACTACTTTCGCTGTTGCCAATCTCCTTACCCATTTCTAAATAGTTTTGTGCCAATAGAAACTGCAGGGCTTCATGGGCATTAGGATCACTTTTCAGCTTTTCGAGCACAATTTTCATGGCTTCGGCGGTGGCTTCAGCTTGGAGGATCTTTTCTTGTCGTTCACCCTGGGCTTTCAAGATAATTGCTTGCTGTTCAGCTTCTGCATTTAAAATAGCTGCTTTCTTGGCAGCCTCAGCCTGGAGTAATTTAGCTTGAGCTTCCCCCTGTGCTGAATTAACCGCAGAATCACGATGTCCTTCAGAAGTCAAAATATTGGCTCGTTTTTGTCTTTCCGCTGCCATTTGCAATTCCATTGAATCTTGCACAGCTTTAGATGGCATAATATCTCGCAATTCTACCCTGGTGACTTTTACACCCCAAGGATCGGTGGCAATATCTAGTTCTCTTAGTAAGATTTCATTAATTTCAGTACGAGCAGTAAAGGTTTGATCTAACTCTAATTGCCCCATTTCTGAGCGAATTTGAGTCAAAACCATATTCACCATGGCATCCCGCAGGTTCTCTACTTTATAAAATGCTTTGTACATATCCATGATGCGCCAGTAGACTACAGCATCCACGGTAATGCTAACATTGTCACGAGTAATGCAAGACTGTGCAGGAACATCAAGGACTTTTTCTCGAATGGTATCTTTATAGACGACTTTATCGATAAAAGGAACCATGAAATTTAATCCTGGTTCTAGTTTCTTTTTGTAGCTGCCTAAACTCTCAACTAGATATTCTTCTTTCTCTTTGACGATTTTGACTGATCCCGCCAAAGTTGTCGAACCCAAAAGTAATAAAACTAAGGTTAAAAACTGTCCCATAGTTGACTTCTCCTAATAATTAATTAAATAAATTCAATAGTTCTTCAGTTATAACTCTGATCTCCAAGATTGAAATTTTAACTGCTTCTTTGATCTATTCTGGGTCTAACATTTTGCTCGGTAAAATAATCAGAGTATTTCCTTGCTTCCTAACTACGAAAACAGCTTCATTTGGTGCAATATCCCTAGTTTCATCAGCGCATTTTGCTCGCCAAGAGTTCCCTTCGTACAAAACCCGTCCTGCACTACCTGCGGGGATTCCACCAATTGCTATAGCCTCGGAATCATCCCCCGTAATTGATATTTTACGTTTGGGGGTAAATAAACGTCGTGACAAGAAAGTCAATCCAGTGGCAAAAATTAACCATAGACCCATTAGCAAAGTATATTGTGGCAAAAACAAAGATACTACCGCTACCATCAGAGCAGCAATACCAAACATGAAGCTGACAAAAGCAGTAGGGAAAACAACTTCCATAGAACAAAGAATTCCCCCGACAATTATCCAAAAAAGAGTGGGATTGACCATAAGCAATTACTTTTTATGATTAAAAGATTTTAGAATTAAGATAAATGAAATTTATATTGGAGGTAAATTATCTTAATTCTAACCATTGCTAATCTTAAGCTGCACCTAAGTAATTAATACTTAATTTAGCAACTTCAACAATGTCAGAAGGCTAAGTCGGGAAAAACTTCCTGAACAGCAGGATGAACAATTTGTCCTTGTTTGATATTTAATCCTTTTGCCAAAGCCGAATCTTGCTCTAGGGCGGATAAGCCATGATTGGCTAGTTGTAAAACATAGGGTAGAGTACTATTATTTAAGGCTTGAGTAGCCGTCCAGGGCACTGCCCCAGGCATATTAGGTACGCCAAAATGAACTACTCCTTCTGCTTCGTAAGTCGGCTGAGTATGGGAGGTAGGGTGTAGGGTTTCAATACAACCACCCTGGTCTACTGCTACATCAACAATTACCGAGCCTGGTCGCATCTGAGCAACTAAGCTACGAGGTACCAATACTGGAGCTTTTTTCCCCACTACTAGTACTGCCCCAATTAATAAATCCGCATCCCTAACCGCCTGTTCAATTTGGGCAGAAGTACTGTAAAGAGTTTCTACTCGTGAACCAAACAGATTTTCTAAATAGCTAAGACGTTCTAAATTAATATCAATAATTTGGACTTTTGCCCCCATGCCAATGGCAATCTTAGCGGCTTCCGTCCCGACCACTCCTCCACCCAAGATTACTACTTTACCTGGGCTGACTCCTGGTACCCCACCCAGTAATACCCCTCTGCCACCCTGCTGTTTTTCTAAGTATCTCGCGCCAAACTGAACCGATAAACGCCCTGCAATAATACTCATGGGGGTTAACAAAGGTAACATACCATTGCTTAATTCTACAGTTTCATAAGCGATCGCCGTAGTGCCAGATTTAATTAAAGCTTCAGTCAAATTGCGCTCGGCTGCTAAATGCAGATAGGTAAACAACAACTGATCTGACTGGAGATATTGATACTCTTTACTTAAAGGCTCTTTAACTTTAATCACTAATTCTTTGTCCCAAGCCTCAGCAGCACCTGCAACAATTTTGGCGCCAGCCTCTTGATATTCCCTATCCGTAAACCCAGATCCCATACCTGCCTTAGTTTCGACAAATACCGTATGATTTTTGGCTAATACCTGGACACTGTTGGGAGTTAAGCCGACACGGAATTCTTGGTCTTTAGTCTCTTTGGGAACACCTATTTCCATTTCGTTTATCCGCTTAAAATAATGAATTAATACTTTACTAGTTATACAAAACTAACTTGGTTTTAATTCTCATTTAGACATAACTGGCTACTGATTACACGGAAAAATCTGAATAAAAAGTTAAGAAAGCTGGTACATTTGAGTATGGATAGATGCGGTTTTGCATTAATAAACCTTTTAAATAAATTCATAGTTGTAACGGAGATTGAGTTATGGACTGGCGTGTAATAGTAGTCTTATTACCCTTGGCGATCGCTGCTAGTTGGGCAATATTTAACATTGGAAGTGCGGCGTTGGCACAAGCACAAAAATACTTCAACAAAGAAGGATAGACAATAACAGGAATATATAGCTGTAGGAACTTATATTAAAACACAACAGCTATCTGCTCGTAAGTAACAAGTAGCAAGTAAAAAAATTGAGTGTCCTAACTTTAATACTTATTGCTATATATCATTAGCTTGCCGACTAAGCATTGTTTTTGCCTTGGTCGGTTTTTTATTGGCAACCACAGATCTTCTAAACTTAAAGAATAAGTACTATTTTTTTAAGAAATTTATTCTTTCTTGTTTCCAATGAAAATATTGCTAATTCATGGTCTTAGTCGGACACCCTTATCACTGCTTGGTCTGGAGTGGCACTTGCAACAAAGAGGACAGCCGACAGAACAATTTAGCTACCTAGCTGTTGCCGAAACCTTTGATCGCATTGTTGAACGTCTTCGAGTCCGTCTTCAAGCATTAGCGAGTCAGGGGTCTTATGGAATTATTGCTCACTCTCTAGGGGGATTGTTGACTAGAGCGGCTTTAGGATTAGAGTCAATTAAGTTGCCCCAACATATTGTGATGCTAGGTACTCCTAATCAACTACCGAGACTTGCGCCTCATGCTTGGCGAGTACCGCTTTTTAGATGGTGGACGGGTCAGTGCGGATTAAATTTAGCTGACCCAGATTTCTTTGCATCCCTACCGAAAATTAAAGCGAACTATACAATTGTGGCAGGAACTGGAGGACTGAGAGGATCTTGGAGTCCGTTTGGAGATGAACTTAATGACGGTATTGTTGCCCTCAATGAAACGCGATTATCTGACCGCGACCAGATAGTTCAGCTACCAGTGATGCATACCTTTATGATGAACGATTCTAGGGTTCAAAAGACAGTGGTGCAGGCACTGGGCATTGAAGATTGAGTTCAAAAGTAACCTGATTTAAAGTCAACTCCTTCTACTTCTGCAACTAATCGATCTAGTTCCTGTTGCATCTGTTGGCATACTTGACGATAACATTGCTCGACATATGTGCGATCGCGTGCCGCAGACTCCCCATATCGTTCAAAGGCGATCGCTGGACAGACTCTAGTGTGCAGTTTCACTGGTAAAGGAATATTGGGTAAGGGACCAATGCCAATCCCCCAAGGTAAGCCCAGGTAAATAGGAAACACACCAGGATCGATACCTCCCAACCAAGGCAGACCTAACTTATGTAGTTGCTGCAATTGAGGATAAATATCGGCCAAAACAATTAAGGTTGAATGAGCGCCATGAGAAATAAAGGGAATAATCGGGACTTCTTCCTGCAAAGCTAGTTTGATAAATCCTTTGTGACCATGAAAATAGATCTTGTTTCGCAGAGAATAGGGGCGAAACACATCTTTAGCTCCTCCTGGATAGATTAAAACAGCAGCATCTCTACGCAGCGCAGCCCTTACCAAATCTGGATAGGGTCGAATAGTACCAACTTGAGTTGCCAAGCGAGCCAAACCTGGAAAAGCTTGCCAAATTTTGGGTTCCATTAAGGCATATGCTAGGCGCTCTGTGCCAAATTGTCGGAACCAGTCAAAGGTCATCATCACCGTATCAGGAGCAGCTAATCCACCATTATGGGAACCAATCAACAGCACTTTTCCAGTTTGGGGAATATGTGACCAACCATCAGTTTGCACCCGAAAATAATATTGATACACCAAGCTAAAAAAAGGCATTAACTGTTCAATTATTTGGGGTTCACGATCATCCAGTGACCAACCAGTGAGAGTGCTGGGATTTGCTGAGTCTGCTTGGAGATATAAATCAACGCATTCCGCCGCAGCTTGAATCATGGAGACGAGATTTTGAGGCTGTCGATAGTCCATCAATTGATTAGGAAATCTGCTGTTATTCAAGAGTGGGGTATGTCGCAGTACGCTAGCTGGTTAGGACAAGTTTAGTTAATTGCTCGTAAGTAATAAGTAACAAGTAACAAGTAACAAGTGTTCTAATGTAATTGCGTATTGCTATATATTCTATTTTACTCTATTGATTGTTTGGTGATCGGTCGGCTAGGGGTCGCCTAATCGGCTATGTGCAGTCTGAAACGATGACTTTTAACGGATAATGTTTGAGTATTCTATATTCAATTTAAAAAAGCACATGGAAAGTACTAACTTGGCAGATATAGTATTTGGAATAGTTGCGCTAGTTATTGTACTAAGCGGCATGTTTCTGTTGTTTCAAGGTGTTGGTGCGATGAATAAAAAAGATTAAACTGGCAGCAAATCTTACCCCATAATCGAATAGACTATGATCAGCCAAGCCCAACCTTCTTTAGAGTTTATCCCACCGAACTATAACCCTGTTATTTGGCAAGTAGCAAAAAGGATCATCCCCTTGTGGTTACGCTACAACCACAATCTAGTAAAAATCGAGATTGAGAATGCGGCGGAGTTAATCGACTTATATCAAAACTTTCAGCAGGGCAAAACAAGGTTCATGTTGGCATTTCGTCACCCCTCCATTGTCGATCCCCCCTCTCTAGCGCAAATATTATGGAATCAGTTACCTGTAATAGCACAACAGCAAGGAGTAAGTTTGCGATCGCCCATTCATGCTCATTTTATTTATGATCGGGGTATTCCCCTGTGGGCAGGCGCTCAAGTAGGCTGGGGTATTTCTCAACTGGGAGCAACTCCCATTCGTCGGGGAGCATTAGATCGGGCTGGCTTGCGTTCAATCCGTGAATTATTTGTCAATGGACAGTTTCCCATGGCTGCTGCACCAGAGGGGGCTACCAATGGTCATAATGAAATAGTTAGCCCCCTAGAGCCTGGTATTGCTCAGTTTGGTTTCTGGTGTCAGGAAGATCTAGATAAGGCAAAACGTTCTGAGTCAGTAGCGATCGCACCTTTAGGGATAAGATACTATTATCAAACAGCACCCTGGCAATATTTAGACGAATTGCTCGCTCAGTTGGAAGTTGATAGTGGATTACAAGACACGCCCCATAGCACCACGGGATTGATTAATGGGATGACTCCCAAGGACAGTCAGCAGAAAGAACTCTATCAACGGCTCATTGCCCTGTCTGAGCATCTGCTATCCTTAATGGAAGAGTTTTACAGTAAGTTTTATCAACAGGAACTAGATCCAGATAATCAAGACCTCCCTAGTCGTCTCCAGGGCTTATTAGATGCTGCTTTAAAAGTTACAGAACAGTCTTTTGGGGTTAAGTCAAATGGCAAAATTAGCGATCGCTGTCGTCGTGTTGAACAGGCTGGCTGGAATCGCATCTATCGTGATGATATCTCAGAATTAGACACACTCCCTCCTGCTGTTCGAGGATTAGCTGACTTGGTAGCTTCAGAAGCGGAGTTACGTCTCTGGCACATGAGGCTGGTAGAAACTTTTGTTAGTGTAACAGGGTACTATGTCGTGGAAAAACCTAGTGTAGAGAGATTTGCTGACACAATTCTCCTACTGTGGAAGATGATTGCTCGACTCAGGGGAGAATCTAATGTTAAACCGCCTTACCTTGGCAATAAAGAAGCAAAAATTACCGCCATGCAACCCTTCTTGATTGCTGACTACTGGGAGCAATATCAATCCAATCGTCGCCAAGCCGTAGCTAATCTGACCCAAGATCTTCAGTCAGCTTTGGAACACATGGTTGGTGGTTAGTAGGTAGAGACAAGGCATGCCTTGTCTGTACATTGGTTAGTAGTGATATTAGGAAATTCTAGCCGTAGGGGATTGTGGACATATGTCTATGGGCAAAGTGAAATAAAAAGTTGAACCTTGTCCAGATTCAGATTCTACCCAAATCTTGCCACCATAGCGCTGGACAATTTTCCGACAGATAGCGAGTCCCATGCCACTGCCAGGATAAACATCAGCAGGATGCAGTCTTTGAAAAACATCAAAGATCTGAGATTGAAATTCCGCAGCAATACCAATACCATTATCGGCGATCGCAAATAGCCATTCTTCTTCTTGTCGTGTGGCAGTAACTTCAATCTGAGGAGTCTCTACTCCATGATACTTAATCGCGTTTTCCAGCAAATTTTGCCATAGGTGATGAATTTCCTGCGAATTAATCAAAATCTGGGGTAAATCTTGAACGATAATTTTAGCCTTAGTTTTGGCGATCGCTGATTCTAAATCAGACATAACCTGGGCTACTACCTGATTAAGATCAACTTTAACCCAGGTTTGCTCCCCCGTACCTGCGCGAGCATAGGTTAACAAATCCTCGATTAATCCTTGCATTCTAGAGCCACTATCACAGATGCGATCAAGATACTGCTGTGCCTTCTCGTCTAGCTGATCCTGATATTCATCAGCTAATAACTCAGTAAACATCGTAAGCGATCGCAATGGCGCTTGTAAATCATGAACTATCGTAGAAGTGAATTCTGCCAGATCTAGTTTCTGGCTTTTAGGTTGAGAAGCTATCTCTGGCTGTTCTTGGTCTGAGGTGAGAGTCTCGTCCTGGTTCATAATAGTTTTTAACTAACAGAATTCTACAAGGAATTAGTAATTGTTGAAATTAACGGTCTTGAAAATAGTTGAATATTTGATAATCGTCAACACTCGTTAGTTTAATTAACTTTATTTCCAGGTAAATCAGTCATTTTACTGATTTTATCGAAAATTTCCCAAAAAATTAAGGATTCGGTCTGGAGTAATTATGGGTGAACAAAAAAATGTGTGGGGATTTAGGCACTTGGGGACTTGGGGAATAATGATCTCCCTATTTCCCTATCTCCCTAGTTTTTTGACCACAGTAAATTTTGCTCACCCAGTGATTATTTGACCTTGGCGCGGAAACGAATAAAGCCATAAGAATTAGTGGGTATACCTGGATCAGTTGCTCCCGGGATATCACCCAAATTTACCACCACAGCACCATTAGTATTAGGCGAACCAGAATTATCACAGACAATATCGGGGAAAACATTCCTCGGTTCAACTCCAGGAGGAAAATAATAACCAGCATCACCATCAGTGCCATCGGTCAGAGATTCGATGTTGCCATCATATTGCCATAAAATTCCCCGAGCTGCTCCTGGTAGTCCATTGGCGGCGGGAGGTTCACTATTAAAACTCTGGGAAATAAACTCCATATTCTCAGGAATCAAATCACAGACCAAGACATTTTTAGCAGTCTGACTACCGCTAGAAAGAAAGTAAATCGTGTATTCCACCTCATCTCCTGGTTTGACCAGACCACCATCAATTTCTCCCAAGGTATAAGTATTGCTCTGGTCACTGTTGTCAAACCCTAACCAGTTTACATTATTATCATCATCACTCGAATCATCCACAAAATTATTAAATTGAATTTCAGTTAATTGATCGGGGTTGATTGCTGTAATGCGTTTGACTAAGAGTAAGTCGGGACTAAGACCAAAACATTGACTAAATTCCGAAGTATTGTTGCTCGATGTGGCAGTCGCCGTAGTGGTAAAAATATTTCCTGCTAAATCAGAAATTGCCACAGGTATCGAAAAAGTAGCCTGACCACTAGAGTCTGTAGTTACAGTCATCGTGTCATGATATTTTTCCCCTTCACCATAATTATCGCTTTGGGCTGTCCCACTGGTATTGGGATTACAAACAGCATTAGAATACAATTCGATCGCAACTTCAGTGTTAGGAGTAGTCTCTAAGCTACCTTCAATCGTATAATTTGTCTCATCCAAGATAATATTATTAATCACAGGAAAGTTTTGTAGTAGATTAGGGCTAGGGCTATTGTTGTCCACATCGCCAGCATCATTAAGAGTTACACCATCTCCGCTTGCGCCACTTCCTAAATCTATTCCCAGATCGCCATTATTAAAAATACTATTTTTGCTGATTACATTGCCAATATTATTTGGAGAATTATTAGTAACCGTAATACCATCCCCAATATTTTCTCGAATAATATTCTCTAGAATAGTCGTATTCGTACTGTGGCGTAAGCCAATGCCTGAAGTTTCTCTTCTCTGATTAAGAAAACCATTGCCAACAATTTCATTACCTTTAATTGTGTTATCACTATTACCCTCGGCGACAAGTTGGATTCCATAATATGGCGATCGTAATATCAAGTTATCTTCAATCAGATTACGATCAGAATTACTTCGTAATTGGATGTTGTTACATCGGCTATTTCTGCCTGAATCTCGGATAATACTGTTACGAATCACACTATCAGTCATTGCCACTCCCCCAATACCACAGTTACTAGTGGAAACCGTTAGCTCTTCCATAATCACATTATCGGTATTCGTAGGTTGAATAGAAGTAGTACCATTACTAGAGATGAGCAAACCTACAGAATTAGCACTTCCCTGGCTAATTATTCCTAAAGAATGGAAGATGAGATTACTTAATTTTCCATGAATTATATCTCCACCAGAACTTTTGCTGATAATAATTTCCGGTCCTGTGGTTTCATTGCTGCCAATAGTCAGGTTAGGGGCATTGCTCACCGTGGGATCCATGGGAGGAATATTTACTGTCTGAGTTCGACCATCAATGGATGTATAGAAATCAACTACTTCTAGTGGTCCTATAATACTGCTGATGTCAATGACAAAGGCACTGCCCGTACCGCCATCTGGGGGACTAGTGGTCAGGTTAATTTGTCCTATCCCTGTTCCTGGGATAACTCGACTGTCACTCCTCGGGTCGGGAATCATAAAGATACTCGTCTCGTAATCTTTCAAGTTAACTGGATTACCATCTTTATCCAAGGGGGCAGTGATAGCATCAGGTAAGTCTTGAGCTAAATTGTTGTTGGCAAATTCTTTACTATTGAGAATAAATTGTGGTAGTGAACCCTGTCCAGAAGGATTTGTGTTAACTATCGTATTGAAGTTAAAGCCAAAATCGACATTGTTAACTTCTCCTGCACCACTAATTGCCGTAACGGATTGGGCATTACTGGGGAGGGGGTCGCCGAAATTAATTACACTCTCAGGATCTTCTTCGGCAGGATGTGCTCCACCCACTTCATTGGGGAACTTCAGCTCTTCTTCTGTTTCATCAGGATCATGGCGAAACGTCTGCACTGCTAAGGGAATTTCTCCTGTAAAGTTTTCCTCGCGATTGGAAAAAATGGTGTTGTTAACGACGCGGATTAAATAGTGTCCACTGGGTAAAGGATCTCCGTTACTATCGTCTTCAAAAAGATAGTTACCATCGTCGTCTGTATCTGCTTCTTGAACTAATTGACTACTGCTGGTATCGATACCATCGTAGCTATAGAGTTCTACCCTGGCACCAGCAGTTGCTGTAGCATAATTCCCGAATAGCGGAAGAAAACCTGAATTAGTAGCTGAGGCTTCGGCGGTGACAAAGTTGCGTCCTGCACCTCCACCATAGTTCATATCTTCAAATACTCTGCCAGATATAGTAATTGTCCCAGGTGCGATCGCAATTTGATAATCTTCTACCTCCCCATCACTAGCAGCACCAGTATGGGTAAGTCCAGTATCAGAACTGTAGCGGAAACGAGCATAAGTATTGCCTACCATTGCCCCCGCAGGTACATTTACACTTAAGGTGCCACTAGAAACATCTGCATCAGTAGCAATTTGTTCGCCAGCTTCAAAATCACCATTCCCATTCCAGTCAATCCACGCATTCAGCACTCCAGTACCAGCAGTTGTAATATCTAAGGAAAGATTATCTCCCTGAGTCAATGATTGACCTTGAAGTGTGGAACTATTGAGCTGCACTCCATCGTCGTTGGAATCATCACTGGCATCATTGTTGTCATCAGTCCCTTCACTGAAGGCATCTGTATCGGCAGTTACGCCACTCCCCAAAAAAGTTGTACCGTCCATTGTATGACGAGGACCATCCTGAGCCAGCAATGTTTGGTAGTCACTACTTGAAGTATTCACTGTGGTATCTGGTGCATCTCCGAAATCGATGGCAACAGGTGATAAGGGACAACGAGCGCCATCATTGAGAGAAACCGAAGTATTAATCGAGGAAATGAGTGCGCTGTCAATCGTGCTGCTTGAATTCAAAGATGCAGGTGTTCTGAGATCGATACGATAGTTATCGCCCGTAGTGTTTTGGCTCAGATAAAAGAAACCGTCTGCATCAAAAAAGGAGGCACCAAATCGATTCAAGTCGCTGGTCAAAGACCCAATCGCCCCGCCCACGGTTCCCACCTTCGTAGTTGCCCCAGTTGTCGGATTAATGCGGAACATTTCCTTTGTACTATTCATCCAATAGATATTGCCGTCGATAGGGTGAACAGAAAAATCAGCATTGCCATTAAAGCTAGTGAGATCGCCGCTAAGGGTGATAGTTGATAATAGACTCAAATAGCTTCCAGAGGTCGGATCGACATCAATGCGATAGATCTTTGTATTCTCATTAAAAGTTGAGGAAAGATACAAGATGCCATTGAGATCCACATCTCCCATATTTTTGCCCGTTGTGTTAAGTCCTGGAATCACAGGTGAGAAGGTAACATTGTAGTCAGCCTCCATAATGAACACCTGATTATTGAACCCGTTGCCATAAATCAGACCATCTAGGACGTTGAAGCCAGCTCCATTAATAGTTTCTGAGTAGTCATCGGGTTCAGGCGTAAAGTTACCGCTAGCCAGGTCGATCGGATACCAAATACTACTGGATGCTTGTACCAGTAACCCCGCTGTATTTAGGTCTGTTGCACTACAAGCAAAAGGTGTTCTGGCAGGAGTAGAAGGTGCGATCGCAATTTGATAATCTTCCACCTCACCATCACTAGCAGCACCACCAGGAGTAGTATTATTGATCGAGCTATCGGTAGTTAAACGAAAACGGGCGTAAGTATTCCCTGCTGCTCCCGCCGTAATGCCATTCCAGGTTAAATCCCCTACGGCGTTACCGCCATTAGTGGCATCATTGACCTGCACGCTGGTATGTTCTGTAGATTCAAAAGTGCCACTGTTATCAAAATCAATCCAGGCATGGAGGGTGGCAGCCTGTCCTGTGGTATTAGTTGCGGTAATATTCGCCGCAGGGATAGTGTAACTAGTATCTCCTGCGGTTAAGGTAGGTAGGGTAAGATCATCTTCATCATCCCCATTACCTGTACCTGATGGTTCATCATCATCCGTAGCATTGCCATTATTATCCGTACCATCAACAAAACCATTACTGTCGGCATCAGGGACGGTTGCACCTAAATATAATTTGGGTTCAATGACATGACTTGCTCCCACAGGATCATTGGAGTTACTACTATTCCCCCCAGTGTCGTCTGTGCCATAGGTATCGGGGGCATCACCATAGTCTAAGGATAGAGGACTGGCATGACCAAAATTATTACCAGTATCAGATGCTCCTAAACTCACCCCAAAATTAGCAACTTGCAGATTATCCGTAGTTAAAGATTGACCAGCAGGTATGTTGTTCTGATCAATTTCTAGGACAAAATCTCCCGTGGAAGCAACCACAAAACTATAATTACCACCTCCAGAAGTCACCTGTGTCGTCAAGAGAATATCTGCTGCCGTGACTGTACCACTAGCATCGCTGTCTCTGAATAAGCTTACAGTTACACCGTCATTTCCTGCCTCATCACCATTTAAAATACCATCATTAGCAGTTCCCGTAGTTCCTCCATCATCGAAGAACACAGTACCAGAGATGGTATTAGGTGCCCCAGTTAAACAAGCAATCCCTTCATAGTCAGAACCAAGACTGTTTAAGTTGCCAAGTTCAGTAACACTACCACTAGCCTTATTAACTTGGTAAAATCGATCATCCTTACTATTATTACTCCTATTCCCTGTACTCAGGTAGATACTACCGTCGTTAAAGGAGTTCATCCCTTCGACATCTGATAAGCCAAAAGAGCCTACCAGGGTGACTGTACCATCAATGCGGTCAATTTTCACGAATCTATCGGTAGAACCTCCTCCCTGATTGGCAATACCATAGAGCTGTCCGTCATCAGGATCTATAGTGATATCGTCAACGTCGTTGAAACCTGTTACGCTAGCAGTTCTAATCACCAAATAGTCAACCCCGGGGCCAAAGGCATCGGGAATATGAGCCCCTGTAGCTGGATCGATTTTGATCAGTAAATCCTCTGGGGCACCACCATCTCCATCTCGCACTGAACCATAAAGTTCGCCAGTATGGGGATCGAAGGTTAAACCATCTATATCATTGAAGTTTTTACTACCTGCACTACCATTACCTGAACCAAAGGTAGTACCAACAGGAGTAAATGTTCCAGTGGCGGTATTAATCGTTCCTAGTCGATCAGCATTAGCACCATAGAGAGTCCCCGTAATCGGCCAATAGGCGATCGCTTCTACATTGGTAATACCTAAACCAAGACTGCCAATATTAGATGCCACACCAGTATTGATATCGACTTCAACTAGTTTATCGGGACTAGAACCATCAGATACTACATAACAGACTGTACCACTTGGTGGTTGAGCAGGGGCAATTTTAGTAGTTGAAAGCAGAAAAGTAGCAGCTAATCCTAACTTGATTACTAAAGTGCCAGAAGAACTAGAGAGCAAGAATTTGACTAAAGGCGATCGCTGAGATCTTTTTTGCCAGACAAGTTGTTGCTCGCTGAGATCCTTTTGGCTGTCGATTTGGCTGATTAGTTTAAAGATATTCATAGATATTGATACTTTTGAAGGTCTATTGCTAACGTTCAAGTGGCTGCTGTCTCTAAACTTGTCTTACTAGTTCCTAGCGATCGCATTATTCATGCCAGAGGTCTATTTCACGAAAGTTATCGTTCTGGCTGTAAATCAGAATCTTGTTCTTCAAAGATGATCTTTGCCCCTCGTAGATCGTGAAAGATGATTTCTACCCGCCGATTGTAGGCGTGTTCTAAGATAGTATTCCCAGGTTTCTTCAACTTTGATTCACCTAGAGGAAGAATAGTCATTCGTTCGGGTTTTATGCCCTGTTGGAGCAGATAATTACGAGTCGCGATCGCTCTTCTTTTACTTAAAGCCAAGTTGTATTGGTTGCTGGCGCGGAAGTCTGTATGTCCCTGAAGCTCAATTGTCAGGTAGGGATGTTCTTTGATCACCTGGGCAATCTGATCTAACACCTGGGCACTAAGGGGGGAAATATGGGATTTATCTAGGGCAAAGTGGATATTTCGGGGAATCCGCAAGATGATTGGTTCCTCAGGAGGTGGAATTTCTAATTCTGGTGGTGGTGGAGTAACTTGGGCAACTGGCTTGCTGGTACAGCGGGGTATAGTTGTCTTGGATTCGGGAGTAGTCTCTGTCTGCTCTAAAGAATTGATCACCGCATTATAGGCTGGTTCTGATGTACCATATTCGGCTTTACTAGCGATCGCACTGATAATTTGACCAGGGGCAATGTTTTCCAGAGAAAAAGTAAACTTGCCTAGTTTATCGGCGACGGTATTACCTAAAGGCTGACTCAAAGGGCCATAATTCTCACTTTGACTAGCTAGGGGGCTTTGTTCAGCGATATCTCGCTGTATCGGTTGCTCAACTTGATATAAGGTTATTTTTGACCCAGGGTCAGCAATACCATCGATATATACTTGATCGTCTAGGAGGTAAAAGTTTTGACTGAGAAACTGAGGAGCATTAATGGCACGATTCGCCGTATCCCGTTGACGGTTGCCAGAATTACGCGGGGGATTAACTCCATCCCCTAACTTAAAGAAAGGCTTACTAACACGATCTCTGGTATTAAGATCGATGCTTAAGCCTTCAAGATCGTTAAAAGTATTATTGTCAATAAAATTGCGATCGCTCTGGGGATAGGCAGCAATGGTAACTCCTGTACCTGTTTGCCAACTAATCTGATTATTGATTACCCGATGATCGTTTCCCATCAGATATACCGCCGCGCTAGGAACTCTCCTGCCGTTGAACTTAATCTGATTACGGTTAATCTTGATTGATCCTTGAGGTTTAAATAGATAAACCCCGCTACCATCGTTACCACAGAGTAGATTGTCGGCAATCACGCTGTCATCAATCGCTCCTTCCAGATAAATTGCATGGGGCATACCCCTTAAGCCGTTGCCCACAATGATGTTTTCTTTAATTTGAGTTCCCCGAACATCAGTTGAAGAGAGAATACCGCTACCGCCATGATGATAGATACGGTTGCGCCGAATTTTAGTATTTTTACCATCAAAGAGCCAAATGCCAAAACTGGAAGGAATATCTTGGAGAGATTCATCGGGGGGCAATCCCAGCCAATTATCAATGATTTCCACGTTTAATAGCGGATTTTCTGCGACATAGGGCTGTAGAGACTCAGAACCCAAAGGCATACGAGAAGACACCACAATATCTGCCCCTGGCATAGTATCTGTCGGCTGGTGAGGCTGACTAAAACCGTAGATACTTAAACCTTTAACGGTAATGCGATCGCCTGCAATAGTCAGACCGCGAAAAATATTTTTGCCCTCGGCTGGGGTGAGGCTAACAACAGGGACGGGAATAGGAATCTCGGCGGTAGCTATCTGATCAGGGTCGTAGGCTGGGTGAGTCGTCCCATCAATTATTAAACCAGGACTAATGAGGGGAGGGAGAATACTTTCTAATTCAATTTTGGTTGGTTTCGGCAGGTCAAATTCAATACGAGAAGCAGAAACATCCGAGGGATCGACAGTGGTTACCTGTTCCTGTTCCTTAAGACTTAGTTCATCCCAGGTCAGAGTATTATTGACGATGGCAATAGCCTCCCGCAGCGTTAGTTCTTGGTCAGGATTGACCATATCGCGATCGCTATTAACCACAACCTTGAATGATTGCAGATTAGGCAGATTAGATTGTCCTAAAGCCTGTTGTGCTTGCCCAGGAATTAAACCACTAATAGTTATAGTTCCTAACAGAACTTTTGCTATTCTCTTTTGTTGGGCGCTATTAATGAACATAGTTAGTGGGTAGTGGGTAGTAGGTAGTAGGTAATAGGTAATAGGTAATAGGTAGAGACAAGGCATGCCTTGTCTGTACAATAGTTAATAGATTAATTTCCTCGTCTTCCTATCCCCCTGTCTGCCTTGTCTGCCTTGTCTTCCTTGTCTGCCTTGTCCTCCCTGTCTCCCTGTCTGCCTTG